>CAYRJR010000054.1:0-11194 GCA_964424655.1 uncultured Chitinophagaceae bacterium | reverse complement strand
TCTTTTTTGAGAAAAATATCAGACGGGTTGGCAAGGTTTCCCCCCGAAAGCTGAACTTCATCAACAAGTGCACAAACAGATAGATATTCCCCCAAAAAAGGTATTTCAAACAAGCCATAAACTTCATTTTTCAATGAAATTCTTCATAGATACCGCCAACCTTGACCAGATTCGCGAAGCCCACGAGATGGGCATCCTCGATGGGGTGACCACCAACCCGTCCCTTATGGCCAAAGAAGGCATCAAGGGCCATAAAGCCGTCATGAAACACTACCGCGACATCTGCGAAATCGTAGATGGTCCGGTGAGTGCCGAGGTGATTGGCACCAGCTTTAAAGACATTATCGAAGAAGGAAAGAAGCTGGCCAAAATCCACGAAAACATCGTGGTGAAAGTGCCCATGATTAAGGATGGTATCAAGGCTATTAAGTGGTTTTCCGATCACGATATTCCGACCAATTGCACCCTGGTGTTTTCTGCCGGTCAGGCCATTTTGGCGGCAAAAGCTGGTGCTTCTTTTGTCTCTCCCTTCATAGGCCGTATTGATGACAGCAACTGGGACGGTGTGCAACTCATTGAGCAGATTGTGCGCATCTACAACGCTCAGTGTTATGACACCGAAGTCCTCGCCGCGTCCATCCGCTCCCCTTTGCATATCGTCCGCTGCGCCGAAGCCGGTGCTGATGTCTGCACCTGTCCGCTGTCTTCCATCACGGGTTTGCTGAAGCATCCACTCACCGACCTCGGACTGGCGCAATTCCTCAAGGATGCCGCCGGCCTGCAATAGCCAGTTGCCTGAATAAGCGTAGAAAAATGGCTGTACTGTATGTGCAGCCATTTTTATGACTGAGATTTTTTGGTAGCCGGCATTGGTGCTTCGATGCAGCTTCCGTTGCACATTGAGGGGCCAGAATTACTATTTAGCTTTTTCAAGCGGCATCTGTAGTGTAGAAAAACATCTTATTGGCAAAGCCGCACAGTGAAATCCAGCCGAAGTGTGCGACGCAACGGAAGCTGAATAGCGGGATGCAGCCGACTCAAAAAAAGTTTTTGTGTGAAACCGATGCTATGCCTCTGGATGCAGGGTCAGTCGCAGCCGGGCTGATAGCTCTTTAAGCCAGCCTGTATCATTGATATGGGCCCCGATGCCCACGGCCTTACCGCTCCATTCAGACAGAATAAGCAGGCATTGCTCCACCTGAGCAAGGGCATATTGTGGACGGCGCAAATATTCCTTCGCTTTCCAGGCCATCTTCTCAGTCAAACCCAATACGCTCGCCACTTCGTCCAGTGATTTTCCCTGAGCACTATGTTGCATGTAGAGTTTTTCAAAATGGCTGTATAGTGCCGCCAGCATCAACGGAGCCGGTGCTGATTTGGGGCTGGAGATGAAAAAACTCAACATCTTGTTGGCCTGCTCCGGGTCGTCACGGGTCAGAGCTTCCGGGTAGGCAAACACATTGTATTCGCGGGAGACGCCGATATGCTTTTCGATGAGCTGGGTACTCAGCTCGGTTTGGCCTTCGGTCAGGTTCAGGCGCAGTTTTTCAATTTCGTTGGCCACCTTGCCGAGGTCATTGCCCAAGATGGTTGCCAGCAACTGAGCTTCCTGGAAATGCAACTTAAGGCCGATGCTCTCGCAATGCTGCACAATCCAGTCAGGCAGGCTTTCATCCTTCACTTTTTCGGAGGTAAACCGTATGCCCAGCCTGCCTATTTCCTTTGCCATTTTCGAACGGCCATCCAACTTCTTGAAGCGGTGCTCGATGAGGAAAATGGTGGTCGGAGCAGGATGCTCGACATAGCCCAGGAGCTGGTCCAGGTCCTTCATTTGTGCAGCGTCTTTCAAGATCACTACCTGCCTTTCGGCAAACATGGGGAAACGGCGGCAGGCATTGACGACATCGGCCCATGCAGCATCTTTTCCATAAAAAATGCTCAGGTTGAAATCCCGTTCATGCGGCGGCAGAATATGCTGTTCAAAGTAGTCGGTGACCTGGTCGCTGAAGTAAGCTTCCTCGCCATCCAGCAGATAGACTGGTGCATAATTCCCTTGCCTGAGTGCTTTCATCAATGCAGGGTATGTGACGACAGGCATCTGATTTTTTCTTTAAAAAATTGAGTCTGCAATATTCCGAAAGCAACTATGGAAGTCAGAAGGATTAGCCAGCCTATTTTTTAAAGCTCCTGTGCTTAGTCTCGCAGGATTTCGGTACTGAAATGCAGGTGCTGATGTCCCATCAGGCGGAGATAAACTTTCGCAGTAGTCTCCACATCTTTCTGGCAATAAGTGACGATGCGGGGTAAATCCTTTTCCTGCCAAAAGACTCGGGTTACATCGGCGCCATTGATGTCGTCTTTGGGTGAAGGAATCCCCAGGACTTCTGCGAGCAATGCCAGGCGGGTAAAGGCCTTTACATCGCCAAAGCCCCAGAGTTGCATCGTATCCAAATGAGGAACTTCCCAGGGTTTCTTCCCATGCAGCCGCAGGCATTCAGGCAGGGGTATATTGTGAATAATCAGCCGGCGCGAGATGTAAGGCAGATCAAATTCTTTGATGTTGTGCCCCACGAAAGTGAGCGGCTTTGCCTGCCCGCCTCCCAGGCTCTGGATGAATTTATTCAACCCTTCACAAAACAATTCCAGCAAGGCTGTTTCATCTTCGGAAGCATAAGAGCGCAGTATGAGTTTTAATTCATCGCCACGCTGCCTCAGGCACCCCATCGAGATGCAGACAATCTTTCCAAACTCTGCAAGGATGGCTGCTTTCTCAAAGAAAAGCCGGGGAGCATCTTCGGCCTCTACATTCCATTTCGTTTTTGCTTTGCGCATCCATTCCTGCTGCATCCCTTCGCTTAATTCATCGAAACTGAGGTGGCCGCTGGCGGTCTCAATGTCTATAAACAATAAATGTTTTAACGCTTCTAACACTTGATGAGGATTTTACCTTTGCCGGCCACGAATTAAACACTTCTCTGCATGAGTCAGGAATGGAACCAGCCTTCGGGCGAAAATCCCCAACAATCCCAACAGCCGGCCAGCACTTATCGGCCAGGCGCATCAGGTACTTCGCCCAAAAATCCACAACGGAACAACACCTGGATTTATCTCGGCGTAATTGCCGTATTGCTCGGTGCCTGCATCTACCTCTTCATGTCGCGCAAGACGACTATCCAGCAAGTGGAAGTGGTGAGCGGCCAACGCGACTCAGCAGTAGCTGCACATGAAAGTCTGAACACCGAATATCAAGCCGCCATTGCTCGCCTCGACCAACTCAACACCACCAACGCTCAACTCAACAACGAAATCAAAGACAAAGACGGCGAACTGCAACACCTGCGCAGCGAGCTTCAAGGTATCATGAAGAAAGAGCACCGCAGTGAAGCCGACAATGCCCGTGCGCGGAAGCTCATCGCCGAACTGAATACCAAAGTCAGCAACTACGAACAACGCATCGCTGAATTGGAGGGAAAGAATAAAGAGCTGACCGCGGCCAACTCTTCTCTTTCTGAGTCGAACACGGGCCTGCAGCGCCAGGTGAAGCTCGGTGCCGTGTTGCATGCCTCGAATATTCGCATGGAAGCCATCCATCTGAAACGTGGCGGTAAGAAGGAAGTAACTACTTCGAAAGCGCGCCGTGCTGACCTCATCCGCATCATCTTCGACATTGATGAAAACCGCATCACGGAAAGCGGCACGAAGGAAATCTTCATGCGCATCACCGGCCCCGATGGCAACCTGCTCAGTAATGCCGCCTATGGCTCGGGAGTCACCACGCTGGATGATGGGCAACAACTTTCCTACACCATCGTGAAGCAGGTTAGTTTGCAGCAAAACACACCGGTGAAAGATGTGCAGGCAGACTGGAATCAGGATAGTGATTATACCCGCGGCACCTACACGATAGACCTCTACAGTGGCGGCTTCCGCATTGGCGGTGGCAGTGTCACACTTCGATAGTTTTTTTGAAAGAATATGGTGCAGCCTTTATCGCATTGCCGATAGAGGCTGCTTTGTTTTCAGGCTTATCTGTTGAGATACTGATTGCAAAGACCCGCTTTCCCGAAGTGCCTAACATTGTGCCAGCATGGAATATTCAGCACAGACAACGGCCCGTATCCTAATAGTGGATGATGATCCGGATATCCGCTCATTCCTGCAATACAACCTCGACGCCAAAGGCTATATCACGGCAGTGGCTGAGGACGGATTTGAAGCCATTCGCCTGGCACGCAGCTTCCGTCCAGACCTGATTCTGATGGACGTGATGATGCCTGGGAAAGACGGAATTACAGTTTTGAAAGAACTACGTCAGACTCCGGGTTTCGAATCTACAGCCATCATTTTGCTGACCGCGCTGAGCGACGAACAACATGAGATTGCCGGCTTGCAGAAAGGAGCCGATGATTACATATCCAAGCCCATTAAGCCGGATCTTTTGGTTACGCGGATTGCGGCCATATTACGTCGTAGCAGAAAGGCGACGAATCAGGACCGCATGAAATCGGGCGACCTGGAGATTGACCGCTCAGAATTCTGTATCCGGCATCAGGGGCAGGAAATCACGCTGGCGCGGAAGGAATTTGAACTGCTGGCACTCCTTGCTTCCAAGCCCGGCAAAGTCTTTCAGCGCAGTGAAATCTTACAGATCGTGTGGGGCAATGATGTGATTGTCGGCGACCGAACCATAGACGTACACATCCGGAAAATCAGGCAAAAGACAGGCCTTGAGCTGATCAAAACCGTGAAAGGTGTTGGCTATAAGTTTGAGTTAAGCTAAGCCGTCTAAATCTTCTCAAACCCGTTAAAATGATTGCCTCAAAAAACCCTTCTCCGGTCTCTCTCTCTTTGATTACAGCAGGCATTGTTGCCAGTGCAAATTCATTGTTGAGCCTGCTGCTGCATCCGGAATGGTGGCAGGTTTGTCTCGTAGCCGCTACCACATTTGTCGTCACCTACACTCTGTATTATTATACGCTCCAACGTTTCATCTACAGGAAGATTAAGCTCATCTACAAATTCATTTATCAGACCAAGGCCACACCCCGCGAAGAATTTTTCAATCAGCAAATCCTGCCTCAGAAAAGCCTCAATGATGTGAGCCAGGATGTGGCCCGCTGGGCAGACCGCCACCGTACAGAAATCGAAAGTCTGCGTGCCAATGAAGCCTACCGCAAAGAGTTCCTGATGAATCTGGCACATGAATTACGCACACCCATTTTCGGTATTCAGGGATATGTGGAAACCTTGCTGGCAGGCGCTATTGATGATGATGCAGTCAACAAGAAATTCCTGACGGGCGCCGCAAAAAGTGTGGACCGACTGGTTGACCTGGTCAATGACCTCGACCAGATTTCCAAGTTGGAAGACGGTCAGGCGAGCCTGCACAAGGAGGGCTTTTCATTGCAGGAATTAATCTCCGAAGTGTTTGAAGAATTTGCCCTTCGTGCAGCCGATAAAATGATTCGGCTGGAGGTGAAAAAAGGTAGTGATCGTTCGCTCATTGTGTTTGCAGACAAGCCAAAAATCAGGCAGGTGCTGGCCAACCTGATTGGCAATGCACTGAAATACGGACGCAGCGGAAACACCATCACCACCTGTGGTTATATAATGGATGAGCATCGCGCTTATGTTGAAGTCTCAGATGACGGACCAGGCATTCCCGAAGAACATCTGCCCAGGATTTTCGAACGCTTTTACCGAGCCGACCGCAGCCGCAGCAGGCAAGTTGGGGGCACTGGCCTGGGGCTATCCATTGTCAAGCATATTGTGGAAGCACACGGTCAGACATTGACAGTTCGCAGCAAGCCGGGTGTGGGTTCTTCTTTTGGCTTTACTCTGGAACGAAACCCATCTTAGTTCTTTTTCGCTTCTGGAAATTCAGTGGAGGCGTAATGACTTTGCGGGTTGCATATATCATCCTATGAAGGCTTAACGCCAGAAATCACAAAGCCTTAGTGAGGCTGCTGAATTGATAAGGCCCACCTGCTCTTTCAGATTCGCAACTATTTTTAACGCCACACATGAACCCTGAAACAGAGGAGCGAGGTAGCCATGCACCCTGGTGGTGGGCCTTGTTACCTGCGCTGCATATACTGGCCATTCTGACTTTTACCTCCCCATCAGGAATTGAATGGGGCATCTTCGGGTCACAGGTGGCCATTACTGCTTTCGCTTCCTGGCGATTATTTGCAGACAGGCTTCCATTTTCTCTGAATAAAGTCTGGTGGATTTTCAGCATTGTCTTTCTCAGTGTGATGCCCACGGCGCAGGTGGCTGCACACATCACGCCCTGGCATACCGGCGATATCCGCCCCATTACCATGTTGCGTGCCAATGGCCTTATCCTCATGTGCCTGTTTCTTTTTGAAGCAGCTCGCCTGTTTGCTACGCAAAGAATTTCGCCAGTGCAAAAGCATCATTTGGAACATCCGGTTCCGACGATTCTCGTCAGGCAATTCTCGCAGCTTACACCGGCTATACTCCTTTGTTGTGGAGTCGCGCTTGTCGTGGTGCTCACCCCGCTGGGCTTAATCTTTCGAAGTCATTCGGAACATAAGCTTTGGCAGTATCATACCATTTTCCAACTCCTTTTCGACAAAGGCCTGCGCGGCACCATGATTTGGGTTTGCCTCGCAGCGATTGTGTTGCACCGGCAACACCGCCTGAGCAAGGGTACATTATGGCTGTTGCTGGTCGGTATTTTCCTGCTCAATTTTCCGCTGTCCATGCCGCGCTACCTGACGCTGACCATTTACCTCGGGGCCGTGTTGGCAGCAGGCGTTTCACTTTTTAATAAAAAGCATTCCTTCTCGCTCATCTTATTGTCCCTATTACTTTTTGTGGCGCCTTTGTCCACGGTGACCCGTTATGGTGGCGATGACATGGGGGAAAGGATGAAGCGCCCCGACATTGTTTTTCAAAAGGCTGTTATCCTGACCGATTATGATGCCTGGTCTTCTCTGTGTCGCGTGATGCAATACACCGAAGTGAAAGGAACCACTCAGGGCAGGCAACTCATGGGTGTCGCTTTGTTTTTTGTGCCCCGCAGCGTATGGCCCAACAAGCCGATAGGCAGTGGTGCCTTTTTGTTTGATGAATTGCACCTCGGCTTCAACAATGTGGCATGTACCTTTCTGGCAGAAGGCTACATCAATTTTGGTGTTATGGGCAGCCTCATTTTCACGATACTCCTGGCGCTGATTGTGGCCCGATATGATGCCTGGTATTGGCTACAGGGAGGAGCTGCTCAGTTTCGATTGGTTCGGCTTTTCTACTATGTCGCCATCGGCATGTTGTTCTATGTGTTGCGCGGCGACCTCATGTCTTCGTTTGCATACACCATTGGATTTGTCGTGGTCTTCACCTTCTGGCAGGCCGTGTTTTTCTGGCGGCTCAGGCCCCGGCGGAACAGACACATTGAATCATGATTTTTTTAGAAAAAGGGCGACGAACACACTTGTGATGTGTCTTAGTAAGCCTATCGAATTAATGTTTCTTTGCAGGCACTCCAAAAAATAGTTTACTGAATGGCTAAAACCTGCTATTTCCTATTGCTGTTGCTGCTGGGCATCTCAGAGCTTCATGCCCAGGGAGGCAAAACCCCTTACCAGGTTACCGCAGTAGCCTTTTACAACCTCGAGAACCTGTTCGATACCCTCGATGATCCGCGCAAATTCGATGAAGAATTCACACCTGGTGGCGAAAACCATTATACTTCGAAAGTGTATCACGAAAAGCTGCACAACCTCGCAACCGTAATCAGGCAGCTCGGTACCGACCTCACACCAGACGGTGCTGCACTCATCGGCGGTGCCGAAATCGAAAATGACCGTGTGTTGCACGACCTCGTTGCGCAACCCGAAATCAAAGACCGGAATTATCAGTTTGTGCATTTCGAAAGCCCAGATGCACGAGGTATTGATGTGGCGCTCCTCTACAATCCCAGATACTTTCGGGTGCTGAAAGCGGAAGCACTTTATACCGACATCAGCGGCTTCGGCCAAAAGGGAGGCAAGACCCGCGATGTGCTGCATGTAATCGGCATCCTGGCCGGCGACACAACGCATGTGTTCGTCAACCACTGGCCTTCGCGGCGCGGCGGAGAAGCGGCATCAGCACCGCTACGTGCCATTGCTGCGCGTGTCAGCAAACGAGTGATTGATTCCCTGATGGCTGTCAATCCAAACACTCGTGTACTCCTGATGGGCGACCTCAATGATGACCCCACCAGCCCGAGTGTTACCAAAGTACTGGGCGCAAAAGCAGACCGGAAAAAGGTGAAGCCTGGTGACTTATTCAATCCTTGGACTGCCTTTCTGGAAAAGGGTATCGGCACACTGGCTTACCGTGATTCGTGGAACCTGTTTGACCAGATTATGTTATCGAGCGGTTGGTTGGACCTCGGGCCAGAGCATTGGCGATTTTATCGGGCCGAGATTTTCAACCGCGATTTTCTGAAAGAAAAATTTGGCCAGTATAAAGGTTACCCGCATCGCTCTTTCGATGGCGGTGTCTGGCTCAATGGATATTCAGATCACTTCCCTGTAGTTGTCTTCCTGGTGAAGCCCGTTTCCTGAAAAACTGCGACAATTACCGTTCGCAATGCGGTCGTTAAAGTCCCGAATTTCTTTTGTATTAAAGCTGCAAACGCTACGTTTGATGCAGCTCACTAACACGGAAATTTCCCATGACACAGGACGATTCAAAGCGGCTACTCAGTAGGCTAAGAAGGAAGGAACAAGCGTTCGGTTCCCTGCTGATTGGCGCATTTGTCTGCGCGGGCATCATCATTGCCTGGGTGCTTTATTGAACCATTAATTTTTTTGGGCTGTATTTTCAATGATGGCTATTGCTGCTTTCATGCAACAACAGCATTGCCTGATTGCCGCTGAATTGAACTCAGGTTGTAGGAATTCCAGACTATGTCTGGCCTACATTTTCTCTAAAGCAGTAGATATGCTACCATCAGTACACAAAGTCATCTGTTTTTAGGGTAGCAGGATTCCCGGAAAGCCTATTCAATCATGACCCGCAAAACATTGTTTCCGATGTGGAACAGGTATGCTCCCGCCGGGATATTACGGGTGTCAATGCGGGTACCGTTGCTCACTTGGACCTTGAGTAAAATTCTGCCCTGCAAGTCAGTCAGGATGGCGGTTTCATTCAAAGATTCGTTGCTCTGAATCGTAAAATAATCGTGTGCAGGTGATGGGATAATGTGAGCCTGATACAGACCATCCAGCACTACAGATTCCGTTTTGCTAAAGCTTTCTGCGCCATCCTGTTCCCGGATGCGCAGATGATAGTAAAGCTTCTGCCCAATCGGCTGCCTGTCCAGAAAGCTGAAATCGGTTTGCTGCATTCCGGTAACAGTGCCTGTCGTTTCAAAGTTTTGTGCATCGCTGCTGCGTTCTATAAAAAATACAGTGCCCGGCTCAGCCTGTGCCAGTCGCCACTTCAGTAATACATGCCCGCCCTCATTTTTTGTGGCAGAAAAATCAATCAGCCCCACAGGTAATGGCGTTGATGAAGAGGAGGCAAAGAAGCCACTGAAGCCTGTAACGCTACAGGTTACTTCCCAACGGGCATCTGTACTATTCCATACCACACTGGAAGGGATGAGCGCTACATTGACCGGTCCGGAACCACTCCAGGAACTGGGATAATTGTTCGGAATATTATTGCCCGAAGGGATGCCATGAAATTGAGTAATCCTAAGGTTTGCTTTGTAGTTGGCTGCATCGGTGGCATCAACAGGCAATGAAGGCAGGGAGCCCCGGGCTGCATTGAAAGCCGTGAAATCGGCCTGGGTAAAATAAAACACGAGAGTAGCTGTGGCTGTGTTGGCATTTGTAGCCGGCTCAATATCGTAATGGCGCGGGACGTATGCCTGGCCGTGATAGCTATTCACGCTGGCATCCACGGTAACCTTGCTCATCACAGAGCCACTAAGTGCTGTGCCTCCTCCGCTCGGAGTGATGGTAGTAATGATGTGGCAGTTAGAAAATGTAGTAGTGCCGCTGACTGTTTTGGTAATGGTTTCGGATGTCGTTCCCGGGTTAGCGAATGAATATTGATTCACAGTTCCGGTTATGGAGTCGGCTCCCGCCACCCAATTGGAGCTGCTGCCACTCAAAGTAAAATTGTTGAGTGTGCCATTGTTGCCATTCCCGCTGGCATCCGTGAGTGAGGTAACACCACTGTTGCTGCCGGAGGCAGAGCCTTGATCCGCCCGATAGTAAGCCACTAAGCCATTTTGGGTGGTCGGGTTGGGCAACTCACCATTCATATTGTTTTGCAGTTCTGACGGGCAGAGTGCGCGGTTCCAAATCCGCACTTCATCAATGGCTCCGTTGAAATACTCTCCATTATTGGTGCTCCCGATTCGCAGGTTGTTTGCGTTGGGCACATTGTGATTGGTGGGCTGGTCGCAGCCCAACAGCGTTCCATCTAAATATATGCAGCGATTGCTGCCATCATAGGTTGCTGCTACATGGTGCCAGGTGCTTCCCAGTGAGCCTGTGTTTTTGACGAGGTCATTAGACCACCAGTAATTATTGATTGCGGTGCCGTTGTTGGCTGTGCGCAAGGCATTGCATTGGTTCGTTGTGCCATAATTTCCCCAACCGACAATCCCGCCATCTGTGGTGCCATTCATCTTGAACCAGGCTTCAATGGTGTAGTTGCTGCTCCCGGTTGGAACCGGTGTGGAGGAGCTTAGAGAAACGTAGTCGTTTCCGCCATCAAAATTGAGTGCATTATAGCTCTGTGCTTGTACCGTGCTGTGGCAGACGGCTGCGCAAATGGAGAAAGGAATGAAATACGAAAGGAGCAATTTCATCCGGTAATGATATTGTACTGAGCTTTTCAGAATTCTTTTTGATTTGTGAATGAATTGGAGCTTTACAATCCGTTTACCAAGTCCCGAAACGAAGAGGCCGTCAGGTGAATGACGGCCTCTGTTTTTACAATCGTTTCAGCAAAATATTTCGCCCTTGTTGGTGTTCACTAATACTTTGCTGCACTGCCGACTGGCTGAAGCCTTCACGTAACTGCCAAAGGCAGTGAATGTGATTGTCCATAATCACAAATCCATACAGATAAATTCTTCGGTCTGCTACCAGAAAGCGCAGGCTTTCAACAATAATGTCTTTGTATTTATCCTGCTTTAGCAGATGTTTCCACTCCAGAA
>CAYRJR010000053.1:11305-15011 GCA_964424655.1 uncultured Chitinophagaceae bacterium | reverse complement strand
AACTTTGCCACTCGTGTTCAAACAGGGAGTTGCCAAGGCTTGCTATTTCATTCGTAAAGAGCCCGATTGATTGTTGATATTGAATGGGCGCTCCGTTGCCTGATACATATCTGCTAACCAGGGCAGTGGGCAAGTTGTGAGACATTGAATTGAATAAATTTTCTATTCCTGGGAATACTTCCATCAATTCACTCAATTTTTCAAGTTCCGAAACCGAAGCCACCTTGCAGGCTTAAATTTTCAAGCTATGGCACCCCGAAGCGTAGAACAGGTCTTCAGTCCGTCACCCGCTCATTATGTCGGCGATGGCTTCCGCGTACACAATTTCATCCCCGGCCAGCATCAACTGTCCATGAAGCGCATGGATCCCTTTATCATGCTCGACTACAACTCAAAGTTTCACTTCGAGGCTACCCAAACCCCGCGCGGCGTAGGGGTGCATCCGCACCGAGGCTTCGAGACGGTGACCATCGCCTACAAGGGTAAGGTGGCCCACCGCGACAGTGGCGGCGGTGGCGGCGTGATTGAAGAAGGCGATGTGCAATGGATGACGGCTGCCTCGGGTGTGCTGCACAAAGAATTTCACGAAGAAGGCTGGGCCCGCCAGGGTGGCGACTTTCACATGGTGCAACTCTGGGTGAACCTGCCGGCAAAAGACAAGAAGAGCGCACCAAAATATCAGTCGCTGACCAGACAGGTTATGGGCCGCGCAGCCTTAGCACACGGCGGATTGGTCGAGGTGATTGCTGGCGAATATGAAGGCGTGAAAGGCCCTGCCTCCACCTTTACGCCCATTCATCTCTACAATCTGCGCCTGCCCAGGGGAGCTTCTGCTCCACTCTCTTTTCCGGCACTTTACAACACGGCCCTGCTGGTAGCTGAAGGTGCCATCCGGGTGAACGAGAACGCCGACGCACCAACCGACCATTTCGTGCTCATGGGCAACGATGGCGAAGGCTTTTCTGTAGAGGCTACCGAAGACGCTCTGGTGTTGGTGATGAGTGGCGCCCCAATCGGCGAACCGATTGCCGCCGGCGGCCCCTTCGTGATGAACACAGGAGAAGAACTGATGCAGGCCTATGTGGACTTTCAGTCCGGGAAGTTTGGGCACTTGGAATAAGCCCTGCGCTAAGCCTTAGTGCTGAGCAGACGTAGCCAATACAGTAACCATCCACTGAACACCGTACTTATCGGTCAGTGCACCGTAGGTGTCGCCCCAGAATGCCTGCTCGAAGGGCATCATCACGCGACCGCCTACGCTGAGCGCATCGAAGAGCCTCTGGCCCTCGACTACCGTGTCGGGCATGAGGTTGATGCTGACGTTATTCCCAAAGCTAAGCTTGTGGCCCATCGCCTCAGAGGCATCGGTGCCCATTAGTACATGGCCACCCAGGATAGGCAGGCGAATATGCATGATGTGGTTCCGTTCGTTGTCCGGGATGGGCGGCACACCCTCCATGGGAGGGAGCTCGGAAAAGCGCATGGGTGCCCCGGGAAATTCAGTGTCGAAAATGCCTTTGTAGAAGTTGAATGCTTCTTCGGTCTTGCCCTGAAAGTTCAGGTAGGTAGCTACGTTGGCCATGATGTTATGGTTTTAGGTTAGGAGACCATTTTGTTAGATACAAATCTTCTTCTTCCAGTCTTTATGCCACTTCACTTAAGTGTAAAAAGCCGGTGTGAATAGCTACAAAAAATGGTATTACCGGCTTTCACGGCTCTGAAAAATTTGATGCAGGCGCACCTAATCCTTCTTCTGGCGATGCTGTCCCGGCACGTAATGACCCGCAGGGCTACGGAATGCAATGTTGATTCGGTTGTGGCAATTAATCAGCAACACAGCCGTGGTAACATCAATCAACTCCTGTTCGGAAAACTGAGCAGAGGCTTCCTGAAATATGGCTTCCGGTACTTCCTGGTCGCGAAGGGTGGTCAGGGCTTCAGCCCAAGCTAAGGCTGCACGTTCTTTCGGGCTGTACAGCTCTGTTTCACGCCAGGCACTGAGCATATATATCCGTTGCTCTGTCTCGCCACTGGCCCGCAAATCTTTGGAGTGCATATCAAGACAATAGGCGCAACCATTGATTTGAGATACCCGAAATTCAATAAGCTCTTTTAGCTGTGGCGACAACGTGGACTCTGCCAGATATTGCCCCATCTGATACAGTGGTTGTACAGCCTGAGCTGCCTGCTCATAATATTTCATCCTTGCTTTCATGGCTTGAAAATGCCAGTCTGATTTTTAAAAATGGCCATGCAAATATCCTGCTCTTCATAGCCAGACAACAGGCATGACCATGTTTTATTCCCGGTTTTGAAAATGCCAGATGCACATTTCAATCATTGAAATGCAGGCCACAGGTTGTGCGCTTCAAAGGGAGAGATAATATGGCACCAACAATTGCCGAAAAGCAACTGAATACCCTTCAGTTTCATCTTTTATTAGCAAGGTTTCTGACTGAAATAATTCAGACCTGTTTTTTCTAAAAATGCCCACAACCCGTGTCGGCAGAGCACCTGGACGATGAGCTATTCGTAATTCCTGTTGCAGATGCATGCCTCTTTTCTGGGCTGCACAGACGAACTGCTCATGTGCATCAGTAGGCCAAAGGAAAGAGGCCTGGCCCGCAGGAGCAAGCATTTCCATGCAAATTCGAATCAGGCAATCCGCATCTAATAATGCAATATGCCGGGCCGCGTTGCGCGATGCATTCGGCCCATGAAGCGCGTCTTTGAAAAACGGAGGATTGCATATAATTAGGTCAAAATTTTGTTGCCCATTCCAGGCAGAAGCATCGGCCAGAAGGATTTGCACCTGATGTGCAAAAGCAGAGGCTGCAACATTTTCCTCCGCCTGCTTTGCGGCATCACTCTGGTTTTCCAGGCCAAGTATCTGAGCTTCTGGCGCCCGTTGTGCCAACATCAGGCTCAACAGCCCCGTGCCAGCACCAATATCGAGGATGTTTTTACAGTCAGGAGCAACCGGTGTCCAGGCCCCCTGAATGCAGGCATCGGTACTCACCTTCATGGCACAGCGATCCTGCCAGATACAAAACTTTTTGAACTGAAAAAATGAGTTACCCATTACCAGGCAGCACGTGCAGAAGGAATAACATTCAAATCTGCATAATCGCCTTGCAGAAATTTGTGCCAGGCCACAATACCGATCATAGCTGCATTATCGGTGCAGTATTGAAAGGCTGGAATGAATGTCTGCCAGCCCAGGCGTTCACCAGTTTCCAGCAAAGCCTTTCGCAAGCCGCTATTAGCAGAAACGCCACCAGCAATACCCACTTGCCGAATACCGGTTTCAGATGCCGCCAGCACCAATTTATCCATCAACATGGAAATGATTCCTTTCTGAACCGAGGCACAGATGTCCACAAGATTTTTAGAAATAAAATCCGGGTCTCGCTTCTGTTCGCGTTGCAGGAAATAGAGAATCGAAGTTTTGATGCCACTGAATGAAAAACCATAACCCGGCATAGCAGCCTGTGCGAATTGAAATTTGTCCGGATTGCCTTCGCGGGCATACCAGTCAATGAGTGGGCCTCCGGGATATGGCAAGCCCAGCATTTTTGCTGCCTTGTCAAAAGCCTCGCCAGCCGCATCGTCAGCGGTTTCACCCAAGACTTCCATGTCTAAGAAATCGCGGCACAACACGATTTGTGTATGACCACCTGAGACGGTGAGGCAGAGGAAAGGGAAC
>CAYRJR010000053.1:0-11295 GCA_964424655.1 uncultured Chitinophagaceae bacterium | reverse complement strand
TTGGCTCTTCGATGAAATGCGCCAGCACATGTGCCTGCATGTGGTGAACGGCAATCAGTGGAATGCTGCGTGCCTGAGCAAAAGCTTTGGCAAAACCGGCGCCCACCAGTAATGAGCCAATGAGACCAGGCGCCTGCGTGAAGCCTACCGCTGCTATCTCATTTCGGGAGATGTGAGCCTCTTTCAGTGCAGTATCTACTACAGGCACGATGTGGCTCATATGAGCACGGGAAGCCAGCTCCGGCACCACACCGCCATACTGAGCATGTACCTTTTGTGTGGCGATGATATTGCTCTTTACCATGCCATCTACCACTACGGCAGCGCTGGTTTCGTCACAGGAAGATTCGATAGCAAGCAGGGCAGGCATGGCAGCGTTCTCAGAATTTTTTATGAAAGCACAAAGGTAGCCAGCTGTGAGGGCAGGTTATTTTTGCGCGCTTTTGCAGAAATATTTCTGCATGTTCAGCACCATGCGCCTGCTTTCATTCAAGCCTACCAAGCCTTTCAAAAATCTGAATGCGCCTTACCGTATGGTGTTCATTAATGAAGACACACTGGAGGAGGTAGCTTCTTTCCACCTGACTAAAAAAAGCATGTATGGGTTGTTCAGTACCATCTTTTGCATCACCATTCTGGCAACGATAGCCGTACTGCTTTTTACTCCTCTGAAATACTACATCCCTGGCTACGGAAACAATCAACTGCGCGTAGAGGCTCTGGCTTTGTCGCGAAAGGTAGATTCACTCAACAACCTTGTATTTGCGGGCACCCAGCGCTCTGAGCGGATTCAACAACTATTGAATGGCGATGCCATCATCACCCGCGACACCGCCATGCTGAAGCCAGGCCTGATGCATAGTGCTCCGGAAAGTGTTTTGCCTTCACCAGAAGATATACGGGATCAGACGAAGCAGGAACATTCACTTCATGAGCAACGCAGAAAATAACTCCCGTGTCTGGATGCGTTATGCCGGACTGGGTACGCAACTCATGATCTTGCTGGGCCTCGGCGTATGGGGAGGCTTGCGCCTGGATTCGTGGCTTCATCTACGAGCACTTTTCGTCATCTTGCTGCCCATGCTTGCTCTGGTCCTTTCCCTAATGCAGCTATACAGAAACCTTAATAAGAAATAACATTTATGAAATCCCGACTACCCCTGATTTTCGTTTCCATCTGCATCGTAGTAGCGGTGATGGTTTGGCTCTTGCCGGCATCTGAGGGCTTTGATAAAATTGCGCTTTGGGTGGCCAATGGTATCATGCTGGCGCTCTCCCTGGGTGCCTTGTTTCTGATGCAGCCCAAGCTGGGTGAGCGGCCACAGGCCTTTGTGCGCGGCGTATTCAGCGCCACTATGCTTCGGATGTTTGTCTGCCTGGGTGCCATCATGATTTATTCAATAGCCAAAAAGCCTAACCTACACCGGGGCACGCTCTTCACGATGTTTGGCATCTATGCCATCTACACCATCATAGAAACTTCGGCAATGATTCGTAAAGTGCGGAAACTGTAAGCATGGCAAAACAGGAACGACCCTTAAATAGCCTGGCTCAGTTTCTGCCTCCGCAGAGCTATGATGCATTGGCACATTATTTCAGCGACTACAGCATACATCTCACGCTGACACGGCATCGCAACAGTCTGCATGGAGACTATCGGGCGCCCGATGCCCAGCATCCTTACCACCGTATTTCTATCAATGCTACGCTCAATCCTTACAGCTTTCTGATTACACTGGTACATGAGCTGGCGCATCTGTTGACGACGGTTCGGCATGGGCTGAATGTATCGGCTCATGGGCGCGAATGGAAGGCCTCTTTCAGGCAGGCACTACTTCCTTTTTTAGGGAAAAACTACTTTCCTACAGACATCGAGACGGCATTGATGGCATATCTGAAAAATCCTGCAGCCAGCACATGTGGAGACCCGGCACTATACATGGCTCTGGCCCGGTTTGATGCCCGTACAAGTGACCAAAAGCACGTGGCAGCCTTAGCTCCCGGCGACGTATTTGAACTGAATGGGAGGCAATTTCAAAAGCTGGAACAATTACGCAGTCGCAGTCGTTGCAAAGACCTGAGCAACGGCAGGATATATTTTGTGCAGGGCATTGCGATTGTAAAGCAAATACCCACGACGGAGTAGCCAGAAAATAATTTCTGAAGAATGCACTATTCCAGCTCCAACCCCGTTTGAATGCCCGGATGACTACCGAGCGTATTCGCATTCAGTTGCTGCAACCATTTAAGCATTTCACTACTCAACGCCTGTTCGTTGATGCTGATGGAAGGCAGAATTTCCATCAGCGCATTGATGCGTCCTTCGATCGCCAGGAAGCGATTGATGACTACCACGCGCCGCTCTTCCAAAACACAATAGCCGGAATTAAAACTTCCTTTTTCGTAACGAACGGTGTAACCGGCTTCTTCGTAAAGCTGTTCCAGCTTGCGCAAAGTCGCCGGCGTATATTTGAAACTCATTTTTCAGACTCAAGAATGCCTAAAAATAAGGCTTTGGCGCTGCTCGCCTGCCTGTTATGCGTTGCGGGTATAGCCCATGCTCAAAACCCCGACGATTATTACGAAGAGACACCCCGCACATTTTATGGAGGCTTGATTGCCGGAGCCAATTTCACCCAGCTTGACGGTGATAATTATGCAGGCTACCATCATGTAGGTATTAATGCCGGTGGAATTGTGTACACCAAATTTGATGAGCACCTTGCAGCCAGCATTGAGATTCTGTATTCTCAAAAAGGCTCTCGGGCACATCGCGAGCAAGGCACTGTCAGTGGTGCAACAATAACCAGCTATCATGCCTACCTCAACTATGCTGAAGTGCCCATTCAGTTATGCTATTTCGACCGTCGGCGCTCGCATTTTGGCGGTGGTATTTCCATTTCCAGATTGGTCAGTGTGAAAGAAGATGGACAACTTGTCAACAGCAGTACTGTGGTGAATTTTGATGATTATCCCTTCCGAAAGATGGACTACAACTTCATCCTCGGAGGTAGCCTCCACCTCTGGCAAGGTCTGTTCTTAAATGTTCGTTTTCAATACTCGTTGCTTCCAGTCCGCAAAGGCACCATTGGCGTGGATTTACCACCCGAATTTTCAGGTCGAAATGAGCAATACAACAACCTCTGGACAGTTAGGATGATGTATTTGTTCTGAGCCTTCCAGCCGAAGGTTATTTAAAAATATGCTCCTGAAACTACGTAGCAGCGCGCTCCCTGCCCCGCTATAGAAGCCGCTTACCTTTGCGGCCATTTCTCAAAACAGCCTATGGCTTTGCAGATACCCATTATCAACAAAAGCCCCCACCCTCTGCCGGCTTATCATACTGCCGGTGCTGCCGGGCTGGACTTATGTGCCTGGCTGCCCGCCCCCATCATACTGCAACCTCTGGAGCGAAAGCTCATCCCGACCGGCTTATTTATTGCTTTGCCGCCAGGCTATGAAGCCCAGATTCGCCCCCGCAGCGGCACTGCCTTCAAACGTGGGCTCAGCCTCGTGAATTCCCCCGGCACCATTGACCCGGACTACCGCGGTGAACTGATGCTGCCAATCATCAATTTTTCGACAGAAGCGGTGCGTATCACTGACGGTGAACGCCTGGCACAGTTAGTCATTGCCCGCTTTGAGCAGATAGAATGGCAGCCTGTAGAAAGCCTGGATGAGACAGCAAGAGCAGCAGGTGGTTTTGGCCATACCGGACATTAAAAACTCAATTCTCCTAATTCAATTTTTTTAAAAACGCAAGTAAATATTCATGAACATCATCATCCCAATGGCCGGACTGGGAAAACGCATGAGGCCACATACGCTCAGCACCCCAAAGCCACTCACACCAATTGCTGGTAAGCCTATGGTGCAGCGCATCGTTGAAGACATTATTGCAGGTGCCAATGAATCGGTAGCAGAAATCGTGTTCGTCATCAATCCGGCATTTGGGAAGGAAGTGGAAAGCCTGTTGCTGCAAGTAGCCACATCGCTGGGTGCTAATGGCAGGATTGCTTACCAGGAAAAACCCTTAGGAACAGCACATGCCATCCTCGCTGCCGGCGACAGCCTGCAGGGACCTGTGTTTATTGCCTTTGCCGATACCTTGTTTAAAGCCAGCTTCAAAATAGACCCCGCAAAAGATGCCATCATCTGGACTCAGAAAGTGGAAGACCCTTCCGCATTTGGCGTCGTGAAACTCCGCCCCGATGAAAGCATCGAAGCCTTTGTGGAAAAGCCGGCACAATTCGTCTCAGACCTCGCCATTATTGGCATGTATTATTTCAAAGATGGGCAGCGGCTGCGTCATGAAATGCAAAGGCTGCTGGACGAAAACATTCAGGACAAAGGCGAATACCAACTCACCGACGCCATGCATCACATGCTTCAGGATGGCGTGAAGTTTTATACCGACCAGGTGGAAGAATGGCTCGACTGTGGCAATTTCACGGCCACCGTGTACACCACCGGGCGCATCATGGCCATCAAGCAGGCTGCTGGTGAAAAGATGCAGTCTGCTTCCGCCGTGCTGGAAAATTCTGTCATCATTCCGCCCTGTTATATCGGCGAGCAGGTGCAGGTTATTAATTCTGTCGTCGGCCCCAATGTGGCTCTGGAAGCGGGTTGCCGTGTGGAAAATGCCCGTGTTAGTGACAGCATTATTGGCGAAAACACAGTGGTAAAAAACACAGTGATTGCCACCTCGCTTTTGGGCAAGCACGTAACTTACACTGAAGCGCCAGGGGTACTTTCTCTCGGCGACTTCTCTTCCCAATCATGAGTTTGCTCCGCCTGCATCCCCAATTTTTCATAGCTGTTTTTGTTGCCCTTTTACCTGTCACATTACTGGCACAGGGCGGTTATAATCGGGACGAAGACTCCACTACAAGGCTCTATTTCGATGCGGTGAAGGCACGCATGCTGGGCGATAATCAACGGTGCGAAGAGCTGCTGAAAAAGGTGGTTGCCCGCGCTCCGGAACATGCTGCACCTTACTACGACCTGTCGCGACTGGCCCTGAAATCAAATGATATCGCCACTGCCAGTGCAGACATCCGCAAGGCCATTGCTATTGACAGCAACAACAAGTGGTATCAGGAGCAATACGCCAACACCCTGGTGCTTCAAAACGAGATTCTGCCTGCCGCAGATGTGTATGCCCGCCTGGCACAAAAGGAATACATCAATGATGAATATCTGGAGCGCAGCGCAGCCCTCTATCAGCGTGCCGGAAAGTACAAGGAGGCCATTGCTCAGCTCAATTTATTACGCCTGAAAGGCGATGTGGAAAATGTGCTGCTGATGGAGCAGGCCGTATATCTAAAGATGAATGATGTGGAAGGCGCTGCCCGCGTGATCCGTGAACTCATACAGCTTCACCCCCGCGAGCCGCGATACTATACCATGCTGGCTGATGTATATGAGAATAACAAACAGCCTCGAAAAGCCGCTGATGTGATAGATGAGATGGGCCGGAAATTCCCCAATGACCCAAGCCTGCAAATCACACTCGCCGCACAGGCCTTAAAAAAGGGCGACACGGTCACTTATCGTAACTATATCCGGAAGGCTGTCGTCAATCATGAACTGAGCGCGGATATGCAACTCTATCTGCTGCGCAATTACATCAGCGAATTGCCCAATGACAGCCAGCGCCGCCAGGAAGCCAAAGGCCTGACCCAAGAAGTGCTCACACAACATCCGGATCATGTGGGCCTCCTTTCTTTTTATGCCTACATGCTCAGCCTGAACGGCGCTCAAGACTCAGCAGCTAACGAAGTCAAGAAGGCACTCGCGATTAAGAAAGATGATTTCAGCCTCTGGCAGCAGCTCCTATACAGCTATACGGCTCCTCAATATGCAGACTCACTTATCCAATGGAGCCTGCGCGCCGCAAGGCTTTTCCCCAATCAGGCCCAGGTGCATTACCTCAATGGGTTGGGACATTACAACAAGAAAGAATACCCACAGGCCATCCGATCCATCCAACGCGCTATTGACCTGGAGCCAGACAACAAGAAAGATGAGCTTTCGGAAATGCACACGATGCTGGGCGACATTTTTAACAGCACCAGGGACTTTGCACGTAGCGACAGCAACTACGATGAGGCCTTGCGCCTGAACCCGGACAACGCCACCGTACTGAACAACTACGCCTACTATCTGTCCGTCCGTAAGGTGCGCCTAAACGATGCGGAAAAAATGTCGCGCAGATCGCTGGCACTACGCCCGCATGAACCCATATTCCTGGACACCTATGCCTGGATTCTGTACCAGCAGCAACGCTACACAGACGCCTTGCGCTGCATGAATGAAGCACTTGAAGCCAATGGGCCATCAAGTGGCGCAGAACTCTGGGAGCATATGGGCGCCATTCAATTCAAATTAGGCAATACCGCTGCCGCCGTTGATGCCTGGAAAAAGGCTAAGGCTCTGGGTAGTGACAACCCGGCCATTGACAAGATGATTGCCGAGCAGAAATTGTATGAATAAGGCGCTCCCCTCCCTGCTGGCCATCACACTGGTTCTGGGCCTGAATGCCTGTGGCATCTTTCGTCGCAAGCCTGCCAACAAACATGAGGAAACCTCCGCAGCAAAGGCAGCCTTAAAAGATTCCGGCGTTTTTGTGCACATCGGTCCCATAGGCCCCATGCCCGACTCTGGCCTGGCTACCGGCAACAACCCTTCCACTGAAACTGCTCCCAGGCTGCCGGCACTGCTCCAGGCCCTGCTCCCACATGCCAGGCCGGATGACCAATGGCAAACCTTCAGCAGCCGCGCCGATGCTCACTTCGATGGCGCTGGTCAAAGCCACGACTTCAACGCCAACATCCGTATGGAGCGCGGAAAGAAAATCTGGATTAGCGCCACTGCCCTACTCAATTTCGAGGTAGCCCGGCTACTTATCACACCGGACAGTGTATGGCTAATCAACCGGCTCACCCGGAGCGTATTTGCCTTGCCCTTCGCAAAAATGGATGAACTGCTGCCTCTCAAGGCCGATTTCGAATCCCTGCAAAGCCTCATCCTGGGCGAGCCTATGCCCATGCGCCAACAGCCTAATGTGGCCAAGGACACCAGCAATATGCTGGTACTGGCCTACACCTCGCCTGAGCTAATTCAGATGCTGCAGTTCTCAAAAAATGACACCAGCCTGCAACTGCAATATCTAAGCTCCGAAAAGAGCAGCATGAGCTGTGCCTACAGCAACCCGGGCCTGAAAGACGGGCATCATTTCCCAGCATCCTGGCGGCTCCGGATTGGCGATCAGGGCAACCTCTATCTACTCAATCTCGACTTCAGAAAAGTCAATTTTGATGCGGCTACCGAGTTCCCTTTTTCTATTCCGGACAGCTATCATCGGCAATAGCAGAGCAGCCTGCATATGCCCGAAGATGTGTTTTCATTCGGCGAAGTCTGTACACTTTTTACAATGATTTTTTAGTCAGCAATTGTTCCCTGATGTGGCTGCCGTTGCGTCGCACACTGAGGGGCCAGTGCTGCTATGATGCAGTGCACGTAGCAACTGTTAGCAGCTCAATTCCTCACAACAGACAACAGCCCAACGGCGCTTGCCCAACACGGGAAAAGCTTCACAGACTGACGAACCCATCAATGTGCGACGCAACTCAGGATAGGGAGCGAACGAAAGCCGACAAAAAAAAATTATCGTAGCAAACCTTTTGAAATGGGGATTCCAGGAGGTAATCGCAAGCTAAAAAGTGCGACTCAAACCCAGCACATAGCGCAGGGCGAAGTACTGCGGGTTGTTGTAAGCGGGCCTGTTCAGGAACACAGGGAAATCGAATCGAAATGTGAGCGGAGCAGCTTGTGCGAAAGGGCCGAATCGCTTGATGGTGAAGGCCAGTCCCGGGCCGGCATCTACATGCAGGTCACTCCACATATTGGTTGGGGCTATGACCGGAAAATACCCCGGCAGATAGCGGCTCAGCTCATACACGCCGGCATCGGCAAAGAAGTAGGCGTCCACGTGGAGCCAATTGCGGGAAAACTTTGGCGAGAAGGGAATCAGCCCATCAAAATCCAGCTCGGCATTGAGGGCTGCTCCGCTGCGTGATTTGTAGCCGATGAGTTCTTCAGCATCGCGCTGGTCGGGCATGAAATAGCCAGTGTAGCCACGCAGGTTCAGTCCGCCGCTCTGCTGAAAATGGGTGGGCTCATAACGGTTGAAGCCTTGCCAGTTCGCATCATTGGGCACGAAGCCGATGCTGCGGGTGTACTTGTCTTCCATCAGCGCTTCGGGGTTAGCACCGGCTGCGAAGAGCAGGCTTTCGAAGGGCAGGTTGTTGCCCGTACCATAGCGTCCATACAAGCGGGTACGAAGCAAGAGCCTGCCGATGTTTTTTGAGTTGGTAGCGGTAAGCTCGGCAAAGCTGTAGTCGAAGGCATCGCTGTTGCGACCGGTGAGGAAAGGCGTGCGCAGGTTCAGGCTGAAAGTGCCACTGTAACCACGGTAAGCATAACGCGCAGCATAACTCAGATTGAGGGAAATGTTTTGTCTGTGTTCTGTGCTACTCCATTCCTGCGGAGCCAGGAGATAATCCAGGTCTGCCACATCGCGGCGCCTCATGCCCAGCAGGCTAAAAGAAACATCACTGTAGTTGCCGGTCTTGTATCGCAGCCCGGCTTTCAGGTATTGAAGTCCGTCCAGGTCGCGGAGGGAAAGCTCGCCGCCCAGTCTGGGCGTACGGGGCAGGAGGATGGTGGCCAAGTTGACCGAAAAGCTGAGCGGTCGGTAGCGTTTATACAATCCTTCGCCGGTATTGCGCCAATAAGTTTCCTGCTGCAGCAGGTGTGTGTTCCACCAGAGGGAGGCATCAATTTTCCGGAACAGACCCAAATAATCACCCTCGAGGTGGACACCAGTTTTCAATCCATCTACGGCATTCCACCAGAGGTCGGGGCGAAGCCAGGCTCGGTAGTGGCGGCGGTCGAAAGGCCGTGCCAGGCCTGCATCGAAGCGCAGGATGGTGCTACCATCGGCAAAGCGTCCCGGGCGGAAATAGTTGTCGGGCCAATAAGTGTCGGCCAATCGGAAGCTGGTATCAATCTGCACCTGCTTTAATCCGGAAGGAATCTGAATCTGGGCGGTATAGACCGGTTGGATTTTGCTCCAGCCCCACCATTTGGGCAGTGTAGTCGTTCCTTCTTTACTGAACCAGGTGTTGGGAATCGTGTAGCTCTGTTGGCTGCCATTTTTGGCTGTGACCGTGAAATCGAGAGGCATTTGGGAGAGCCCGCGTCGGCGGAAACGGATAGCCCAGACGTCATTGCCCTGATGCTTTGCCCCCAGGATGCTGTAGTTGATGGTCTTTGTGGTTTCAATCCACTCATCGAAGAACCAGTTGAAGTCCACGTGTGTGAAGTGGATGATGCTGGCTCGAAAATCCTCGAAGTAAGGATGGGCAAATCGCCATTGCATGAAGTAGTGTCGGAATGCGGCCTGAAAGAGCGAATCGCCAAGCACATACTGAAGGTTGTAGAGCATGGAGGATGTCTTGTAATACACGCCCCGGTAGCCACCCTCATGACCGAGGGCATCGTGGAAGTCGTTGGACTGGGTGTTGAGGGGAAGCTCATTTTTTGTTGCCGCATCAATGGTATAGGCATTCAGGACATTCCGGTCCATCACATACACCGGCTCCAGCCAGGGCTTAGTCCATTTAGGTTTTGCAGGCCCGCTGAGCGTTGTGTCTCCATCAATTTTGCGCAGTCCCCAGGATGTGAGGAATTGAGTGAATCCTTCATCCAGCGCAGCGCGGTAGGTCTCATTAGAACCGACCATTCCATAAAACCAGTTGTGGCCAATTTCATGAACGAGCAGGCCATGATAACCCGGGTCAGAGCCGCCATCCAGGGTAATCATTGGATATTCCATCCCATCGGCAGCATCAGCGGCCACCATCTTGGGATAACCATAGGGGCCGATGTCTTCAGAAAAAGTGCGGATGACTTTGGCCACATAATCGGCTGAATTCTGCCAGCCGGCAGCATGAGGCTCCTGAGCGATGCCCACGCATTCGATACCGTTCCAGTAGGTGGTGGCAATACGGTAAGAAGGGTCGGCAGTGAAGGCAAAGTCATGCACCCCTTCCGCATGGTATTTCCAGACCTTACGCTGGCCTTTCACATAAGGCGTAATGATGGATGGCGCCTCATCCCATTTTTTGTGCGCGAAGTTTTTCATGTCGAGCTTTTGGCGGAGGGTATCGGGCAACACCTGCTGGCGATTTTCCAACACACCGGTAGCCTCGAGGACATAATTGGAAGGGAAATCCAGCGAGACATCATAGGTGCCGAAGTCGCCATAAAATTCTTTATTCATGTGCTGGTAAGTGTCCCAGCCAAACTTGCGGTCATAGACACAGAGCTTAGGGAACCACTGGCAGCCGTTGTAGTGCATCCAGCCCCAGGCATCATACATCTTCATGCGGCGGCGTGTGCTGCCTCCATCATCATACCAGGTTTTGAATTTCAGGGTTACCGTGATGCTCTTACCCGGTATCAAGGCCTGCGGCAGCTTTACTTGCATCACCGTGTTGTCAATGGTAATCTCTGCAGGCTGACCATCCACTTTCAAGTCTTCCACGATAGTCCCTTCTCCGGCAGCCTCATGCTTACCAAGCCTGGGCTTCACTCCTTTCTGTCGCTCCAACTGATGCAGGTACGAGCCTTTCACGAAGGCATTCTGAAAGAGATGGAAGTAAATAACAGGTAGCGTATCAGGCGAGTTATTGGTATAAACGAGTGTCTGCTCCGCATCTATCCGGTGTGCTTCTTCATTCATCCTTGCCTGGATGGTGTAATGCACATCCTGCTGCCAGTAGTCTGCATCTGGCTTTCTGTTCTTCCAATACAGTGCATTTTCAGCAGGGCTACCCTGAAAGATTTGCGCATGAGCCGGGCAGAAATAAAGAAGCAGAAACAGGAGACTTACAATTCGCTGCATGATAATTTTTTAAAAAAGAGGAGCACAAACAGGGGGCAATACTCAATCTTCGGCCTGCATCCATGTTGGCTCTTCGGGCTTCACTTTGAAAGTGAAAAAGCGTTGTGCAACGTAGGAGAACAAGGCCACGACGATATTGGTCAGGATACTGGAAGGTGTCGCATAGATGCCACAGGTGTAGTGGAAGAATGGCACGAAGAAATAAGTGAGGATGGCACAGGCTCCCACGGTCATTAGGTATCTGAAAAGCTGTACACGCCCCTTAAGGTTGCTTTCGGGGAAAACGATGTAACGGCTCATCAGGAAGCCATAAGGCGTGGAAA
>CAYRJR010000052.1:0-15063 GCA_964424655.1 uncultured Chitinophagaceae bacterium | reverse complement strand
GGCCTTTGTGCCGTAGCCTGTCCCGCTGAAGCTATTACGATGGAAGCTGCCGAACGACTACCCGGCGAAGAACATCTCTATCGCGAAGAGAAATATGCAGCACGCTATGAAATCAATATGCTGCGCTGCATCTTTTGTGGTTTTTGCGAAGAGGCTTGCCCTAAAGATGCCATCTACCTCACCGAGACCGTAATGCCGCCCAACTATAATCGGGCTGCCCTTATTTATAAAAAAGAAGACCTGCTCATTCCCAAGAAAAATTAGAAGATCAGAGGTAATACTGACATTGTCACCCTGCCTTTTTGATTTCAAATATTGCCCATGCAAGAAGCTCTATTTTGGATTGTCTCTTTCATCGCCATAGCCTGCGCACTGGGTGTGGTGCTTTCCCGCAATCCGGTTCACTCCGTTCTGTTCCTAATCCTCACCTTCTTTGCCATCTCAGGCCATTATATCCTGATGAATGCACAATTCCTGGCCATCGTCAACATCATCGTCTATGCAGGTGCCATCATGGTGCTGTTCCTGTTCGTCATTATGCTCATGAACCTGAACGCGGATGCAGAGCCTCAGAAAAGCAGGTTGGTGCAGTTAGCCGGAGCATTGAGTGGCGGTGCATTGTTTTTGGTTTTGCTGGCTGCGATGCGCACGGCAGCACTCAGCCCGCTGGAAAAGACTTCCAACGATATTGGCCTGGTTGGCAATCTGGGTAAGGTTCTGTTTACGGATTATGTCTTGCCATTTGAAATTTCCTCCGTTCTTTTCCTAAGCGCCATGATTGGAGCAATCATTATTGGTAAAAAAGGTGATGCACCCAACCGCGAAGTGACCAGCGGCGAACAATTAGACGGCATGGACAACATAGTTAATCCCGAGTACCTGAGTGCCAGTGCCCATACAAACCTACCTAATGCTTTAACTGAAGCCGACGAACTCGAAACTATTAGTTAGCCACAGTTCGCCTATTCGGTATTCCCAACTCTTTCTTCACAGATGCCTACCCAATACTATCTCTTCCTGTCACTGGCATTGTTCTGCATTGGCGTCATGGGCACGCTGATGCGCCGCAATGCCATCATCATCTTTATGTGCATTGAGCTGATGCTAAACTCAGTGAACCTTCTACTGGTAGCCTTTTCTAAAATGTATGGCCATGCAGATGCCCAACTGTTCGTATTCTTCATCATGGTGGTGGCTGCAGCAGAAGTAAGTGTAGGACTTGCCGTCATTGTGTTGATGTATCGAAAAGTGCATAGCGTGGACGTGAATATTTTGAACCGCCTCAAGCACTAATTAGTGTAAGCCGTTTCAAACAAAATCTTCAAACAAAAATTATTCTGATAACGGAATAGCATGACTGGAATGATACAATATGCGTGGCTCGTGCCACTCTTTCCCCTCGCAGGCTTTCTGATTAATGGCCTGGGCTGGAGGTCGCTGTCGCGTAAGATGGGAGCTACCATTGGCTCGGTCTCCGTACTAGCTTCTTTCATAATCGCATTACTCATCTTCTTTGATGTGCGCAGTGGCAGCAATGCTGTCATGAGCTACTTTCCCTTCATACAAAGTGATGCACTCAACATCCCTTTTGCTTTTCAGATTGATGCACTCAGCAGCCTGTTTTTACTCATCATTACCGGCATTGGTTTCCTGATTCACGTCTATTCCGCAGGTTACATGGCTGAAGATGAAGGCATCGTCAAGTTCTTCGCATTCCTGAATCTGTTTGTGTTTTCGATGTTGCTGCTGGTCATGGGTGCCAACTACCTCATCATGTTTATTGGTTGGGAAGGTGTGGGGCTTTGTTCTTATCTGCTCATCGGCTTTTGGTACAAAAACCAGGACTACACCAGCGCAGGCCGCAAGGCTTTTGTGATGAATCGAATCGGCGATCTCGGCTTCATCGTGGGTATGCTGCTCACGCTATACTGCTATGGTACGCTCAGCTATTCCGGCTTATTCCCACAGATAGGCTCTGCAAACGACCTCGTTTCTACCAATGCCAAAGAGTGGATTGCCCTTTGCTTTTTCATCGGTGCCATCGGCAAGAGTGCTCAGATTCCACTCTTCACCTGGCTACCCGATGCCATGGCAGGCCCTACACCTGTGAGTGCACTTATTCACGCGGCTACTATGGTCACTGCAGGCATCTACATGATTGCCCGCAGCCACCTGCTCTATGATGCCACACCCATTACCCGCGAAATCATTGCCTGGATTGGCCTGGCTACTGCACTGTTGACGGCTACCATTGCGCTGCGCCAATATGATATCAAGAAGGTGCTGGCTTATTCTACGGTGAGCCAGCTTGGTTTTATGTTCATTGCCTTGGGTTGCGGCGCATACACTACCGCCGTGTTCCATGTGATGACCCACGCTTTCTTCAAGGCCCTGCTCTTCCTCGGTGCCGGCTTCGTAATTCACTCAATGGGCGGCGAGCAGGACATGAGACACATGGGCGGCTTGGGCAAAAAAATGCGTGTTACTCAGATCACTTTCCTGATTGCCTGCTTAGCCATTTCCGGCATCCCGGGTTTCTCCGGCTTTTTCTCAAAAGATGAAATCGTTTCGGCTGCTTTTGCCCATGGCAAGCTGCTGTATGCCGGTGCATTATTGGGCTCCTTACTAACCGCCTTCTACATGTTCCGACTCTACACACTCACCTTCACGGGTGGGTTCCGTGGCACGCACGAACAAGAACATCATCTGCATGAAAGTCCAGTTACAATGACGTTCCCGCTCATAGTGCTGGCCATTCTTTCTGTGATAGGCGGCTACATTGGGCTGCCTGCCGTAATGTCTTCTCATCACCTGCTGAGTGAGTTTTTGGGGATGAATGGTGCCGTGACTAACCAACCTGATTTTCTGAAAAGTTTTGAGGCGCTACACCATCAGGAGTGGACGTTGATTGCTATTTCTTCCATCGTGGCTATTGTGGCCAGTATTGCAGGCTGGGCAGCACACCGCAAGCCTGCATTCACGGCTAACAAAGGCCTTGCATTGGCTTTTGAAAAGAAATGGTGGGTGGATGAATTGTACGATGCTATCGTCGTTCGGCCCATGTTGGCCTTATCCGGTGCCTTCGACCGCAGTGTAGAACGTAAGGGAATTGACGGCCTGGTGAATGGTGTGGGCAAGCTTGTGCGCTGGAGTGCGGAGCGGATGCGCTTACTACAGAGTGGGCAAGTAGGATACTATCTTTTTGTGATGGTGGTAGGCATTGCCCTTTTATTGGCTATCGGATTTTTTGGAAACCCTTTTTAACTGATTCTCGTAATCATTTCTACATAGAAAAGCTCTTGCGACAGCAGCCCCGCCCCATTGAGTGGCTGCCCAATCTGAAGACGACATGACGCTATTGTTTATCATTCTGCTGCCTTTCCTCGCTGGCCTGCTTTGCTACCTCTTTCGTCCGGCGGCCATGCATCTGGCACTGGCTACAGCAGCCGGCCTCATGGGCTTAGGCATATCGGCAGCCTTTGCTTCCAAAGGTTCTGCACTTGTTTTTTCAATGCCTTGGATACCGCAGCTCGGCGCGTCTTTTTCGTTGCTTGGCGATGGATTGAGCACCATGCTTTGTGCACTATCCGGAGTGGTCATCCTCGCGGTGATGCTGATGCAGATGAATAAACAGGTTGATAATGCCCCTGCATTTTATGGCTTGCTGATGTTCAGTATTGCGGGCATCAATGGTGTGTTCCTGGCAGCAGATGGCCTGCTGTTTTATTTCTTCTGGGAGCTGGCACTGATTCCAGTTTATTTCCTCTGTTCCCGCTGGGGCGGCGAACGCCGTATTGCAATTACGTTCAAATTCTTCGTGTACACCTTTGCCGGTTCGCTGATGATGCTGGCCGGGTTGATCTATCTCTATCTTCAGACACCGACACACAGCTATGCATGGCATGAGCTTGCCGCCGTAGCCCGTTCGTTGCCTGCGGGCACCCAGCTCTGGGTATTCATCCTGGTCTTCGTTGCCTTTGCCATTAAGATTCCAGTCTTCCCGTTCCATACCTGGCAGCCCGACACCTACGAAGTAGCTGCACCGGCTGTTACGATTGTCTTATCTGCACTGATGGTAAAGATGGGCATGTATGGTGTCATTCGCTGGGTGCTGCCATTCTTCCCGGATGCTGTGTCTCATTATGGCAATTTCATTGCTACGCTTGGTGTCATCGGTGTAGTGTATGCCTCTTGTTTAGCCATTGCCCAGAGCGATTTGAAACGCCTCATTGCTTACTCTTCCATTGCACATATGGGCCTGATGGTGACCGCAGCCTTTTCATTGCAAAGCCCGGACACCAGCCACGCTGCAATCAATTCTTCCTACAGTGGGCTTATCGTTCAGATGTTCAACCACGGCATCAACATTGCCGGCCTTTGGCTGATTGCGCAGATGATTGAGGAGCGTTATGGGACCCGCGATTTACGCAAACTTGGCGGCATGGCCAGTGGGGCACCCTGGCTCAGTACTACCCTCGTCATTGTGGCTTTCGCCAATATTTCACTGCCATTGACCAATGGCTTCATCGGCGAGTTCATGTTGTTTAATGGCATCTTCCAAAGTGCCTCGCAATACCATATTGCCTTCATGGTGTTTGCCGGTACTGCCATCATTTTGGGAGCGGCCTACATGCTGAGCATGGTGCGTAGCGTGGCTTATGGCAATCTTTCCGAAGGACTCATCACACCTGACCTCAGTGCCAATGAAGGTTGGGCTATGGCCATAATTATAACCCTGATTATCTTCCTCGGCATCTATCCGCAACCATTGATTCAACTGGCACAGCCTGGCTTTTTAGGCTTGAGTCACATGATATCTCTAGCCGCAGGTATGGTGTAACGGTTTTCTTTTTTCAGAAAAAAAATTGAAAGGAAACAGGTAAGAATAGTTCAAGAGCAAACGAATCCAGGTTTAATCCCGGCAACATGTATTCAATCATAGCAACCACCGTCTGCGGCATCATCATGATGGCGGTAGGCGCATTTATTCAGGAAAAGAAAGGTGCGGCAACGATGGCAGCATTACTACTGCTGCTGCTCACCGGCGTGAATGCTTATGAAGCACTCACCTTACCCGCAGAAGGCCGACGCCTCTTCAATGATATGCTCATGCCTGGGCGTGTGTCTGCCTGGTTCAATACACTGATGACCGCCTGTACGCTGCTCTACGTGATGCTTAGCGGTCGTGATATCCGTAAAGTGGGCAACCACGTGGCCGATTATTTTGCACTTATCTTTTTCACCCTTTGTGGCTTGTATCTCCTGAGTAGTTACAACACGCTACTGATGCTTTTCCTCGGTATCGAGATCCTTTCTATCCCGCAATACATTCTAGCCGGAGCTGACAAACGAAACCTGAAAAGCTCTGAAGCCTCACTGAAATATTTCCTGATGGGTTCATTCTCCACCGGAATTCTGCTGATGGGCATTGCCCTGTTGTACGGGGCCATGGGCACCTTCCATATTTCTGAATTTTCTTTCCCGACCACCGAACTGTTTTCTCCATTAGCGCTCGCCGGCATCCTGCTCATTCTGGTTGCTTTTGGCTTCAAAGTATCGGCGGCACCGATGCACCTCTGGACCCCGGATGTGTATGATGGAGCTCCTACCCCTTTCGCTTCCTACATGGCTACCGTGATGAAGGTGGCTGCATTCTATGCCTTCATCCGGCTGTTTCATAATTCACTGGGCTCGATTAGCAATAAATGGATGCTGGTCGTAATGGTCATTACGGCGGCGACCTTGCTGATTGGAAATATCACCGCCGTATTCCAGCAAAGTGTGAAGCGCATGCTGGCTTATTCCTCCATTGCTCAAGCCGGCTTCATGCTCTTTGCAGTGCTTAGTGTGAATGAGCTCGGGCTGAAAAGCCTGATCATTTATGCCGTGGCATACACACTGGCAACTGTTGGTATGTTCACCGTACTGGCCAAGCTGAAGGACTATACTTACGATGGTTTCAATGGGTTGGCAAAAAGCAATCCCATGCTGGCTTTTTCTACGGCCATCTTCATCTTTTCCTTAGCCGGTATTCCGCTCACTGGTGGCTTCATGGCGAAGTATTATGCCGTGTCTGCACTGATGACTCAGGGCAATGCTATGTGGCTGGTCATCTTCGGCCTGTTGATGGCTGCTGTGAGTGTGTATTACTATTTCCGCGTCATCTGGGCTATGTATTTCAAGCCCGGCACACCACAACTGCACGAGCCGATGAGCCCCACCGACAATTGGCTGCTGCTGCTCACAGCCTCACTGGTGATTCTGGTGGGCGTAGCCCCGCAACTGGTGCTTGCCTTTGCTTAGGCTACGCAGCGTATTCATGTTCGGAGCAGTCGAGCCTTAACTCATGCGGCATCAGCCGCGTCTGTAGGAGTTTGCAGTAATGTTCTCCATCACGCATCTCGTGGTTTGCACAACTCTGGCACATACGTTGGGAGCTGATGATGCCCTGCTGGTTCAGATCCCGAATGAGGCGGATGAGGCCGGCAAACATGGCTTCCTTCTGGCCTGTAGAAAGTGACCCTAATGGAGCTTCAATCGCAGCAGCAAAATGAGCGGCATTTCCTGCAATTTTTTTACCCGCTTTCGTAAGAACAATCGTGAAGCTGCGTGAGTCGGAAGCCGCAGCCTGTTTTTGGATAAGCCCTTTTTGAAGCAAGACTTTGACACTGTCGCTAACCGTTGCTTTGGTCAAATTAAATTCCTGAGCGAGGTAGCTGACGGTGCATTGTGCTGCGGTATGATAGCGCAGGAAAATCAGGATTTGGATTTGAATAGGGCTTAGCCCATGCTCCTTGCCTTCTTTCCAAAGCAATACCCGGAAAGCCTCCGAGATACGCTCTAAAGCAACCAGGATCTTAGCTTCTATGGCCTTGTCCTGGATGCTTAGCGAAAATGGCGAGTCCATCTGCTTACTGGCAATGCTGCATTTCAAAAATGAAATATCCCTGGCTGCGGATGCTTGCTTCCTGCTCGGGCTTTAGGGTTTCTATGTGGCAAAACTGACATTGGGCCGCGGTCAATGGTTGTCCTTCCTGCCCTTTTGATTTCAGATATGCTTTGCCATAGTTGTAAATCGTTTCCGGCTCTTTCACTTCTTCCGGTGCGATGATATCGAAGTGCATGATTGCTCCGTCTTTGCGGGGAACGTAGGTGTCCCATACTGCTACTTTCATGATGTGATTTGTTTTTTAAAAAGAAATTCTATTGCACGAAGTTAGGATTCCTAATCAATAGAATGATAAGCGTAGCAAGCCAATTAGCCCGCATGGTATTCATAAGCTGAAAACAATACAATACTGGTCAGGGCAATGCAGCAAAGACTAATCATGCAGATCATGAATTAGTGAGGATTCCTTACAGGAAAAGGAAGCGTAATTATTTCTCAACCAGGCTTGCGAGGTAATCGTAAGTAGCCAGGTTTTGGGTTGAGAAATTCATTTCAGGATTGTTTCGCAGGTCATGAGCCAGTTGCTTCATGCTGCCAAGTGCTGCCTTCATAAAACCAGTAGCCAGGCTTAGTCGGGCTACACCCGATTGGCCCAATACTGTTTGATTGGGGCCGTCCGGGAGCAGGGTCACATTAAGCGGTAGTCCTACTTCCTGAACCAGCGCATGGATATGATTCAGGTCATTCAGAATGATGGGATACAGGCCATCGGCACCGGCTTCGCGGTATGCCTTTCCGCGCAAGATGGCCTCCGCTAACTGAGTTTCACTGCTTAGCTCTTTGGCCTTGATATAAACATCCGTCCGGGCATTGATAAACAGGTTGGAGCCGCAGGAAGTAGCTGTTTCACGAATGATTTCGATTTCCCGGCATTGTCTATGAATGTCAAGTAAGCCGGCTTGATCGTGCAGGCTGTCTTCGTAGTTGATACCCGCAATGCCTGTGTCAATAAGCTTTCGGATATGCTCCCTGAGGCTGTTGTCATTGCTGGCATACGCACGTTCTATGTCTGCCGTCACCGGAATACGAACACAGGCTGTAATTCTTTTCAGTATGTGGAGCAGGTCATCAAAAGGAATCTTTTCTCCGTCCGGATAGCCCTGACTCCAGGCGATTGCTGCACTGGAAGTAGCCACTGCCGGGTAGCCCAAATCTGCCAGCAGTAAGGCGCCTATTGGGTCCCAGATATTGGGCAGTAACAAGGCTTCTGATATATGGTGAAGCTGATGAAAAATTGATTCGTGTTCCGAAAGGAGCGGAGGATGAATAGCCATGATGCTTTCAAAATTACCGGAAGCATCCAGCAGCAGGTGCCCGCCTTATTTTCTGGAGGCCTGTGCCCTGGCGTTGAAATCAAGACAGAGGCGCAGCCAGAAATCAAAGTCTTGATTGCTATCATAGCCGGCCGATTCGACATAGCAATAGCCTTGCATGATGCGTCCGCGCATCTTCATCGGTAAAAAACCTTCCTTCTGTTCAAGCTCGGGCCCGAGCATGGGCTCGAAACGACACATCAGGCCTTTACGGCTCACATTGACACACATCTTTCCATTCACCAAAAAAGCCAGTCCGCCAAACATCTTCTTTTCCTCCACAAAATATTCCGGACGTCTCGCGAGATACGCGCGTACCCGGGCTGCCAGATTCATATCGTAAGCCATAAAGTATGCGTAGCTATAAGTGTTCGCGAATGACGGATTCCAATTCGGCCTTGTCCATAAAGCCCATGTGTTGCCAGGTCTGCTCCTTGTTTTTGTAAAGCAGCAGGAAGGGTAAGCCTACCACTTTCATTTCAGTAGCCAGCGTTTCGTTGTCGTCAGCATCTATGCGGAGCAATACCACTTTGTCTTTCATCTCTTCTGCAATCTGGGTGAGGAAAGGGGCCATTTTTTTACACGGCTTACACCATTCAGCATGGAAATCCACCAGCACAAGCTTATCATTGCTCAGCATGTTTTTGAATTGAGCCATCGTCAGTCCTTTGGCCTGGGATGAACCTGAAGTTGAAGCAACATCCTTTCCTGCTTCGGGCATGTGGGCAGCTCGCCAGTTCAGTATCCCACCTTTCAACTCTAGTACATTTTTGAAACCCATCTTGCGCATTTCGCTAGCCGCATCGGCACTCCTCCCGCCACTCAAGCAATACGCATACACAGGGCGGGTCTTATCCAGGCTGCTGATGCCTTGTGTGAAATTGTCGCCAGTCCAGTCCACATTCAACGCATTTTGGATGTGGCCTTCGGCAAATTCTTTAGGCGTGCGCACATCTAGCACCTGGGCATTGGGTGTGGCTACGATGCCGGCCTGAAAGGCCTGGGGACTGAGCTTTTGCGCATTACTCATGCAACTCAGCATCAGTAAAGGCAGTAAAAACAAAAAATAGGACTTCATAAAAAATGAGTAGTAAGTGTTAGAAAAAAGGAAGCGAATTTCAGCTTGTCTGGTTCTTCTTAAAAAGCGAGAAAAGCAAGCCTCCCATGAGGGCACCATACAAGGTGCTGTTGAGTGGCTTTGAGGTAATCATACAGGTGCCGGATTCGCAGCCGATAAATTTCCAATAGAGATATCCGGCAAGAGCACCCAGAGGCGCACCGATTATCCAGAGCAGATTTTTTTTCAAAAAAACTTTCATTGCCGATTTAGGTTTTGCAATGCATGCACTATCCTGAGCGCATTAAAGGGGGCGACGTGAACTGCGGGGCGGACAGGAATTGCAGCTCGAAGAGCCACAACAACCCACATTAAAAATGGGTAGCAGTGCAAACAAGCCGCCGAGGATTATGAACGTCCAGTCGTGGGTGTAAATGCCCTGAGCTGAAATCGCCAGACCTGCTGCCAGCCGCAGGAAGCGCATAAAGTTCCAGCCCTGAAGAATTCTGTATTTCATGGTTACTTCTTTTTATAGCTGCTGATGCCCAGTATCCGGTAGATGGGGCAGAAATTGATAAACACGGTCAGCACCAACACCAGGCCAACGATTCCGAGCACCAGAGCGAGCGTACCGGATATGGTGTGCGTGAAATAGAGTATGGCGACCACTGCAGCCAGCAGCAGCCGGATGTTTTTATCCATTGTACTGATGTTGCGTTTCATGGCTATTATTTTTTTGAAAAATTGATGAACACTTCTGTGCCTGCACGGGGAGGAATACTGTTGTAACAGGCCTCCATCTTTCTGATGTCGAAATAGGGTTCGAATAGCAGGCGATATGCTTTGGTCGAACCACCATATGGCGGGCCTTCTTTTTCGAATGTCACATCAAACAACAGCCCTACCAGCTTGGCATTCTTGCGCAGCAACGATGCCGCCTGTCGGGCATAATCGGCACGACGTACGGGAGGGATGGCGCAGAAAAACGTCTGCTCTATCATCAGGTCATAATTGCCGCGATGCTGAAAGAAATCTGTACAGATGACCTGTACTTCCGGCGATGCTGAAAACTTTTCCTGCAGGCGCTGAACAGCAGTCGGTGCGATGTCAACCAGGGTGATATTGCGGAAGCCTTGTTGTAATAAAAACTCAGCCTCGTATGCATTGCCACATCCTGCAATCAGGATAGCCGCATCCTTATCCGGATATTGAGACATATAGTGGGCAATAGGAGGCGATGGATAGCCAATGTCCCAACCTGTTTGCTCAGATTGCCAATGACTGTCCCAAAAGTCTTTTGGATGTGTTTGCTGAAGGTTATCCATGACAAGCTTGATCTACATTTTGCCAGGTACCACCATTGATGACATTGGCAAAACCGTTTTGCTCTAAAATTGTTTTCGCCTGGCTGCTGCGTCCGCCACTCTTGCAGAAGACCACGATGTTTTTCTTGTCTTTGCATTTAGCCAGTTGATGTGGCAATGTGTCTAAGGGAATGTTGACCGCCCCCTTGACGCTGCCACCGGAAAATTCTGCCGGTGTGCGCACATCCACTAAGAATGCACCGTCTTTAATGGCTTCGCTGAGTTGGGCATTGTCGCTACCTCCGAACAGGTTTTTGAGAACATCAAGCATAAAGATGAATTATAGATATTGGTGAATAAAAAAGATTCTAGAAAGCGCCTGTCGAAAGTGGAATGCGTGAATCAGGCAATCAAGATTCAAAACAGGAGGGAATGGCATGTCTTGGCGTAAAGTTCCGTTCTTGCCGGCGTCCGCCCAGCTACTTTGGTTACACAAGCGTGATTTTGTAGCGTCCGAGCTGCAAGATGCCATTTTCTTCCAGTTGCTTTAACAGCCTGGAGACGACAACCCTTGCAGTTCCCAGTTCCTGGGCCAATTGTTCGTGTGTGATGCGCAGCACTTTTGATTGCGACAGCTCAGCCTTCTTCCGTAATAAAAGCAATAAGCGCTCATCCACTTTTTTGAAGGCAATGGCATTCACAACATCCAGCAATTCTTCGAAGCGCTTGTGGTAAAGCCGGAAGATATAGTCGAGCCATTCGGGGTGCTCATGGATAAACAAAGACACTTTCTCAGTAGGAAGAAAAAGGATTTCGGCATCTTCATCCACCACCGCACGCACCTTGCTGGCCTCATGGTGCAGGCCTCCGAGAAAAGACATGATGCAGCTTTCTCCGGCCTGGATGTAGTAGAGTAATATTTCACGGCCATCTTCTTCAGTACGCATCACTTTCAGCACACCCTTCATCACGATGGGGATGGAATGGATGAACGCATTTTCCTGAAGCAGCACACTCCCGGCAGGATAGTTTTTCTGGGTGCCAAACTGATACAGCTTTCCAATCAGCTCAGGAGAACCTTTGAATGAAGGAATCTGCTCAATGGCTTCCATTTGAAATGTGCTTTCGTGAATATTTCAGGTTAATGCACCTAAAAGCTTGCCTGCAATTCCTTCAAGTCAAAATGTATCTACTTGAAATCGAGGTGACAGACCAAGTGCACTACGCAATATGTGGGCTGAGTAGTGCACGTCCTTTTTCCATAAACCCTTCCATTTCCTGAGTAGGCACCAGGGAACCACCGGTTGCCCAGGCAATATGAGTAACCGAATCCGGATTGATGTTTTGTTTCCGTAGAAAGCCTGTCTGAAGTATTTGATACGGACCAATCAATCCTGCCGTTGCGGATGGTTCCAATCGGATTTGCTCCGTTTCAGCCAGTTCATATAAAAGGCGGAACAGCTCATCATCTTCTATCGTGTACTCGCCACTGATAGTGTATTTACTGATCGCCGTGGCAAAGGCAGAAGGGCGGCCTACAGCAAGGCCATCGGCTTCGGTCCGGTTGTCAATCCCGAAATCCTGAACACATACATCCTGCATCTTGCCACTCAGTAAACCAACCAAAACTGCGGGTGAATGGGTAGGCTCCACAAAAAAGCAATGAACATGATCGCCAAACACCTGACGCAGGCCAAAAGCCACGCCGCCTGGCGAGCCGCCCACGCCGCAAGGCGAATACACAAATAGCGGATGTGTGGCATCCACCGGAATATTCAGCGCATCCAACTGAGTTTTCAAGCGAAGAGCGGCTACGCTATAGCCCAAGAACAAATGCTTTGAATTTTCATCATCCACGAAATAGCCTTTGGGTAAGGCCCGAGTGGCTTTGCGGCCTTCGGCAATTGCCTCGCTGAAGTCGCCTGTAAATTCGAGCACCTGTGCCCCTTTTGAGCGTAGCAGTTTCTTTTTCCATTCTTTAGCATCTGCTGACATATAAACAGACACCTGAAAGCCCAGCCGGGCACTGATAATGCCGATACTCAATCCCAGATTTCCTGTTGAGCCGACGCCAATGGAATATTGACTGAAAAAGTCTCTGAATTTATCGGAAGCAAAAGCCTCATAATTTTCGTTTTGACTAATAAGCCCTTGCTTTAGTGCCAGTTGCTCTGCATGATACAATACTTCATACATGCCACCCCTTGCCTTGATAGACCCACAAATCGGCAAATCATTATCGCATTTCAGGAATAATTTCCCTTCAGAAAAAAATCCAAAGCGCTCATCCAGAGCAGCCTGCATATTGGGTATTGCTTTCAGCGCTGATTCGATGATGCCATTTGATTTTCGGGTCTTCGGAAAGGCTGTTGCAAGAAAGGGAGCAAAACGATCCCAAAGTGCTGAAGCTTCCATGATGTCCTGGAAATGAATAGGTAAGGAGGCAAGATCCTGAAAATCAGCCCGGTCTGGATTGAGCCAGGCAACCGGCTTCAGGCAGGTTATTTCTTCTCTAAGTGGAAAATCATAAACCATAGAGAAATTTTTTACTAAAGGCATGATGAATATATATTTAGCAATGGAATTCTTAAGAAAAGTATGCCGCAACTTGGGCAGGGCAAAGGTATTGTCATTTGCAATCAGGTATCATTTTATAGGAAATAATAGAAGGTAATCTACTTGAAAATAGAAGTAGGTAATTACCCAAAAAAATTGAAACATATAATGGTGCAAATGTTTTGCTTATCACACAAAACATTGCTCGCTTGCTATTCAAGTAATGAAATTTTTAAAAATGGAAATTTCACTAACTCTTTGGGAATCAGACAACATTTTGAGCCTTCGCAGTGATTTGAACCATTGACAAGGCAATATTGAGTTGTAATATACCTGGGAATGTTAAGATTACAGCTTCCATACACAGTTGGCTTTCAGTCACTAAGTATAGAATTACCTTGCTCTTGTCTGGCAATAAATCCTGAATGAAACCAGCTAAAATTGAAACCGATGAAACTATCCTTTGCATGCATCCTACTGGCCTTGTTTCCGATTATTGCCTGTAATAGTCAAGCAAATAAGTCTAAAATGCTCGCTGGAAATCCATATTATTCCAGGACGGACACCAACCGGCTGAATGTGAGCAATGCAACCTGGAAAAAGATATTACCGGCAGATTTATACGCAGTTGCCCGCGAGGCAAATACCGAACGTGCCTTCACGGGGAAATATTGGAATGCCAGCACCAAAGGCACTTACTATTGTGCTGTTTGCGGGAATCGTCTGTTTCGCTCCGATGCCAAGTTTGCCAGTACCTGCGGCTGGCCCAGCTTCTTCGAAGCCTCCCGCCCCAACGCAGTGATATACAAGCCCGATCATTCCCTGGGCATGGAACGCACCGAAGTGCTATGCGCCCGTTGCGGCTCACATCTCGGCCATATTTTTGATGACGGCCCGGCGCCTACTTACAAACGTTTCTGTATGAATTCTATTTCCTTAGACTTCGTGCCGGATGAGGGGAAGGGCAGCCAATAAAGGCAAAAAATCGTTTCACATCTTTGTGTTGGAGTATTCAGGGAGTATAATTGCTTATTCCCGCTCATTGCCCTTAACGGATATTATTAATAACCATCCATTTGGTTGGTTCCTATACCTTTCATTTCCCGGAATTAAACACTTCTCTAAGCAGCCCGCTGAGTAGCTCGGTTTTACATTTGCGCCCCGCGCGCCCTGTCCATTACCTGTTGCGTCGTTATTATCTCAGGAATGTCTCAGCTCAAAATTGCCCTAGTTGGCAATCCTAATTCCGGAAAAAGTTCCCTCTTCAATGCCCTCACTGGTCTGAAGCAGAAGGTGGGCAACTTCCCGGGAGTGACAGTTGACAAAAAAGTCGGGAGCTTCCAACTTACTACCAACGAAGGTGCGCAACGAATTCAGGTTCTGGACCTGCCCGGCACCTACAGCCTCTATCCCAAAAGCGCCGATGAGCAGGTGACTTACGAGGTGCTGCTCAACCCACAAGGCAAAGACCGTCCGGGATTAATCATCTTCATTGCCGATGCCAGCAACCTGAAACGAAACTTGCTTTTTTGCTCCCAGATTATTGACCTGAAAATCCCTGTCATCATTGCCCTGACGATGGGAGACATCGCCAGGCGCAAAGGAATAACAGTGGATACTGAGGCACTCGAACGACAGATGGGCGTACCGGTCGTGGCCATTAATCCTCGCTCAGGCAAGGGCATTACGGCACTCAAAAAATCAATCTCGGACCTGGCTTCAAGTCTCTCGCAACCTGATGACCAAATGGCTGCAGCCATCCAGGCCAGGCGCCAATCTCCTTCTTTCATTGACATCAAAGCCTTGTGCGGCGAATGGCTTAGCGAGCTGAGGGAACTCACTCAGTTGGACAGCGATTATGCTACCCTGCACCTGGCCTGCAAT
>CAYRJR010000051.1:6215-15065 GCA_964424655.1 uncultured Chitinophagaceae bacterium | reverse complement strand
TTTCATCCCCGTGGCCGACCTCAGCATCCAAGTGTGGGCAGCCCTGGAGTGGACTTTCAGCGCCCTCAAAGCAAATTCATCCCTCACCATCTACGCGCCGGTGAAGGGCTGGAATAAAGTGAGCCGACTTTCGGCGCTCAAGACGGCCAGCATTGGCTAACAGGCGCACCGCTTCTAACGCGAATTGCTCACCGGAAAGGCGTGGCCCTGTCGCCGCGCCTTTCTTCTAAAAAATACATCTATGGATTGGGGAACAACCGCGCAGGCAGTGCCTGGCGTTCTTGATGGAGTGGCCAACATCATGTATGCTGAAAAAGGCATACCGAACGGCCCGGTTACTTATGTGCAGTCGCCACAACCCAGCGGCTACGGCAGCGGGTTGGGCGGAAACAATATGCTCATTTATGCCGGCATCGGCATCGTGGCCGTTGTGCTGCTCATTGTACTCTTAAAAAAATAACATGGCTCAGAAAATTGTACCCGAAGCACAGGCTGTGGCATACGACAACAAGCGCTATGCCTACACAGACGCGGCCACCGACACAGACTACTACGTGGTGGACGATGCCGGGGCTGTGGACAAGACCGGCAATGTGGCCAGCACGCTGAGTGCCTGGCTCAACAGCCAGGGTAGTGCCGCAGCAGCAACCGGCAGCAGCTCCATGCAGGCAAAGCAAAAGAGCCTGGGAAAGACTTTACTCACCATAGCCCTGGTAATTGTGGCCATCGTGGCCGCTGCCTGGGCTTACAAAAAGTTCATCAAATAGTCATGGCAACTCGCAAAAAAACTACGCGCAAAAAGAGCGCCCCGAAAAAAAGCACCCGCCGCAAGGCCACTGCGAAACGCAAAACCACAGCTCGCAAAAAAAAGTAACCCATGTGGCAGGCCATCGCAGCAGCAATTGGATTAGTTGACAATGTCAATAAAGGCAATCAGGGACAGTATGCCGCCCAGCAGGCCGCTGCGGCTGATAGCATCCAATTCAGCGAAGCGAAGGATATGGCCCTTTACTCCTCACTAAAAAGCACACAGGTGCTAATAGGCGCAGCGGCACTGGTAGGCTTGATTATCCTGGCTGTGATTGTTTACGTACTAATCAAAAAATAACATGGCCTGGGACAATTTCACACAATCCTGGTTTGGTGTCATCTTCAACCCGGTGGGCTATATGGCTCAGCATAAGAGCGTCGAAGATGCCAGCCACGACTACGCCCGCGCAAACCCACCAGGCCAGGGTCTTGACCTGGACAGCGTCACCGAGATTCGATACAAGACTTACCGGCAGGACTGGGTGCAGCAATGCTCCGGGACTTTGAAGGCTCAGGACGTAGGCTATAGCCTGGCTAATGCTACACGCAACTGCCAGGCAAGATTCGATGAAGATGACACGGCGGCGCAGGTGGCGCAGATACTTACCGACCGCGACATCCAAGAAAAAGCGGATGCCCAGGCTAAGCTGGCAAAAGCTAAAAAAACCATCCTCATCATTATTGCGGCCACCGTTATAGCCGCAGTATTCATTTACTTATTTCTTTCCAAGTGAACACGAAGCAAACCATAGGCATTATGCTGCTTATCCTGCTGGCTGCTGCCGGCAGTGTATGGTATCTGTTGCGCCTCAAAAAGCAAAAGGATGCAGCGAGCCTGGACAATGCCGCCAGTAGCGCAGCGAGCGCCGAGGATGCCTCCACCTACCAGCAGCTAACAGATTATTTCAAGACGAACTGCAACCCAGATGCACTCACCTGGATGCTGCCATACGTAAAGAAAATTCTGGACGGCAAAAAGCCCATCAATGAAGATTACCTCGTGGCCGGAAAGCTGACAAAGAGCGGAGCCTTTATGGCCATCTACGCATCCACCTACTACCCATTTGGGTATGTGATGGGCGGCAAAAAAAGCACAGATCGCGACTATGAGGCCGCTAAAGAAAAGGTGAACACAGACCTGTACTCAATCTTTCATCAGTTTCAACAGAACGCCATCTCATCTGCTATCGCTTCAGCATGAAAAACACTACCCTCCTCATTGCCGCAATAGCCGCAGCCATCGTAGTGGCCATTGTCGCCTATATCAGCCTGCGTGGCAAAACAGCCGCTAAAACTTCGGCTAAGCCAGTGCTGACTACGCCAAGCTGGAATGCGACCCATCAGCCCGTGGTAGTAGTGTATGGCAAGGACACCAAAGCGACCGACCTGGCCAATATTCGGGCCAATGCATTAGGCGCACTGGCAACACCAGACGAACTGCTTGCCCGGACAAGCACCAATACCCAACCATCCTCCTCCACCTCTTTATCTCTCAATTTGTAATCATCCATGAAAAAGTACCTTCCCTGGATCATCGGCGGCGCAGTGCTGGTAGCAGCAATTTTCCTTCTTTGGCATTCGAAAAAGAAGCGCTGCAAATGCAAGGCTTCCGCAGCCGCAGCCGCAGGCAGCACGCCTGCAACGACAACAACCGGCAGCAGCTCCGACACCGGAGCTACTTCCGGCGCTGGCTCTAATTGTGGCGGCGGCGGGGCTAATCCCCCTGTGTTGCCGGCAGGCACATTTGATGACGGCCTGCATGGCACTATCCCTGTCTACAACAACCCCGTTGCCGATAGCGTGTATGCCGGCAACCCGATTCTTTAGTAATGAGCCGGGAAAAAACCATCCTCCTTATCCTCGCCTCTACAGCCATCGTAGCCGCCATTGTGCTGGCCTCGAGGCCTGCTAAAGGCAAAGGCATCAGCCTCACTTATACCGCATGAAACTCACTCCGCAAAGCAAGACGGCCATTGACCTGATAGTGCCCTTCGGCATCGGCGGGCTGGTTTTTTATCAGGGCTACAAGCGCAACGGCGATTACAAGGAGCCGGGGATATTCGCGCTGATAGTAGCCATAGTGGCCTATGTGATCACCTCGCAGCTCACCAAGCAATTGCTGTTGGCCAGCATTGACCATGTGAGCGCCAGCGACAAGGCTCAGATAGCAGCCGACGCCGGTGCTACCACCCAGCAGGTGGATGCCGCACAGACGCGGGCCAAGCAAGTGCACCAGGCCCTGTTTGGTGCCGATGGCGATGCCTGGACAGAAGATGAATCCCAGGCTATCAGCGCCATGAACCAATGCGCATCAGCCGCCGATGTCATCCTGACATGCAAGATGTATCAATCGGCCTACGGGCGCAGCCTCGCGGGCGACTTCGACACTTACGTGCACTTCTGGAACGGCTCGCTGAATGCCATCGTAAAAGCAAACTGGTTTTAAAAAAAAATTGATGCAACAGACCGCCACCGCAACGACCACAACGCCCGCAGCCACACCGCAGCAGCCTGCTCACTGGCTGGCTTCGCCCTTTCACTTCGGCCAGCTCGCCGATGACACTAAGGACACGCAGCTCAAGCGCTATACCCTCATTTTTCAAAGCCTGGCAGCCCTGGCCACAATATTCGTGGCTATGTATGCCCTCGCCCAACGCGATTAAGTAATGTACGATACCACCAACCCGCCGGCCATCATCGGTGCGCAGCTTGAAGTGCGCATCAGCACGCAGACGCTGGCCGCCATCTTCCTGACCGGCGCGCTCATCGTGCTCACCTATTTCGTAGCCAAGAAATTTTTTACCTGAAATGAAGCGCTCCACCACCTACCTCCTTATTGCCACCGGCGTGTTGCTGCTGGTGATTTTTAATTGGCAAAAGCTCATGGCCTTTGCGCGGCCTAAGCCGCAGGCCGCGCCTGCACCTGGTGGAACCCCCACCACCGCAGGCAGCTCCGACACCGGCACTGGCGGCAGTGTGACCAGCAATCCGAATGCCTTTTTGAAGAAGGGCAGTAAAGGCGCTTCCGTTCGCGAGCTGCAAAAGATGATCATAGACGGATGGGGCGCTTCGGCCCTGCCACAGTATGGCGCGGATGGCGATTTCGGCGACGAAACCGAAGCCGCCCTAATAAGCATCACCGGCAGCAGCGCCACTACCCTGGCCAACTTCCGATTCAACTACTACCAGCCCCAGATTGCGCAGCGTGGTACGAATAGCTACACGCCCAGCCCCAGCCTGAACAATAGCGGCGACTATGCAGTGGACAAAGCGGCCAGTGATAGCCTTTGGGATGCCTTTTGGAGCCGCTGGTAAATAAGCTAAGGAAACATGACACAACGCACCCTAATGACTTTATTGGCCGGGACGGCCATATTTCTGGTGGTGCTCATTATCACCCGCAGCATGAACGCAAAACGCATCAAAACCATTGCCACCACCGACCGGAATGTGCAGGCATTTCTGCGCACTATTCGCGCCTGTGAGGGCACTGCCGGCCCTGATGGATATAGAATGATGTTCACCGGAAAGCTCTTTAGCGACCTGAGCCAGCACCCCAACCAGCTCAATAAGGCCAATGGCTACAGCTCTACGGCAGCGGGCGCTTATCAATTTATTTACGCCACCTGGCGCCGCCTTCAGCTCACGCTGGGGCTACCGGACTTTTCGCCCGAAAGCCAGGACGCTGCGGCTGTGGAGCTGATTCAGGAAAAGGGCGCGCTGGGCGACGTGCAGGCGGGCAATATCGAAGCCGCCTTCGCAAAGCTGAACAAGACCTGGGCCAGCCTGCCCGGCAGCCCATACGGGCAACCTACCAAGAGCACGGCAACGGCATTGGCATATTATACGCAGTACGGCGGCACAATAGCATAGAACAATGACACATGGACAGGCAACAGGACGAGCAACAGGCGGGCTTACTAATCCCGGACGGCGTGGTATTGAAGACCATGAAGACCTACCTGCCCTACGTGGTGATTTTCGTGCAGGCTTTTGTGATCAAGGGCATGTACCAGGATAATAGGCGAGACTATCAGCAACGCATCTATGAGCAGCAGGAACTTTCACAGCAATGGCACGACGCTTTTTTTCAAACTGCCGGCTTGCTTCAAACTGCCGGCCCGCAAGGCTATGAGCACCACGGCAAAGACACTGTGCATTATCCTGCTGACCATGCTGCCGGCAGGGGCAAAACCTCCGATTGAGGGATCTCCGACAGCTACCCAGGTGGCCTACTACCGCAGCGGCACGCGACTTAATCTTCAACTCTTTTTTTATCAGGTAAAAAAAACGCAACAATGGAAAAATTCTTTTACTGGCTCGGTGCGATGATTCTGCTGCTGGTGCTGGGCAGCTTTGTGTATCGGGTTATCTACGCCCTGCGCACGGGCCACGACCTGGCAGCAGACCGCATGACCGCCGCTGCGCCCATTATGGCCACTACGAAATCCGTCACGGTAGGCTCCACCGACCCACTTGCTAACCTTTAATCCCCGAACATGCTATCTATAGACATCCAACCCGCCTACATCAGCATCTCGGACACGGTAGTCACGGACATCGTGCAGGACTACCCGAAGGGCGACCACTTTTTTTACATCCAGGAGGGAAACTTTGAGTATGTGACCATCTGGAGCCGGATAACCGGCAAGGCAGTGGTGCCGCGAACGCGCTATGATGCGCTGTATGACGTGGCCACCTCGGCCCCTTTTGCCTCACAAACAGCGCTGCGAGATTTTTTGCGCGCTAATTTTTTCATTGAACAATCAGGAGGAAGTATGGCAACACCAACTTTGAAGACAATAACAACTTCAGCCGTAGCATACGATGACAATAGCATCTTTGAGTCGGCAGCGCACCCTCTCTTTGTCCACAGCGATGAATTTGGCACTATAGTAGAAGTTAGCCACGGCCCTGATTATATCCAGATAGGGCCGGATGCCGGGGATACGGGGATGCTCAATATCCCATGCAGCAGGAGCAGAAGTATGACACTCAGTTACGATGCGGCTCGGATTACGATGAACGGCGGGGACATGGGCACCCAGATGATAGACATCCACATCTCGGCATCCGGTACCAATCCATCCAAACTTAATCTTCAACCCGGACAAGTTACTTTACAGGCCTCGCCAGATGGCGCAGGCGAAGCCACCTTGCAGATTCAGGGCGATTTATCTTATTTTGAAGCGGCCACCGGCGACGGGCGGATAGAGCTGGACACCACTGGAGGGGCTGGCGCGTCCATGATTACTTTCACCTCCAACAAAATCACGGTCACGGCTCTAAAAACCAGTGTTGTAGCCCCTGCGCAATCCGGTGTGATCTTCCCGGTAGCGACAGACGAGAATGGCGTACTGTCATTCGTTACAAAATTCGTTTCTCAGGCCGGGCTGCCGAAATTTGAGTGGGCCGCTGCGGCCACCCTTCCCGGCCCATCCACAGCGGACACCACCACGAGCGAAGAGCCGCTATTGTTCGGCACAAACTGCGCTTTTATGATCCAGGGCGAGGAATCGACTATTGGCCCCTGGAAGTCCGAGGTAGCCGGCACTGCCTTTTCTGCACATACAATAGCGGGGTATATGCGCGTGGCTATCAAGAACCCCGACGGGACCCTGAACAGGATGGTGAAGATTCCGTTTGTCGAAGAAGTGTTGCCGGTCAGCCCATAATCGCAGGGAATTTTTCCCGCAGCTCGCGGCTATCCATCACGCCCAAGTCCTTCAGGTATTCATTGACCATATCCAGGGAGTGATGCCGGAGCTGAAGCTGCAAATCTTTCAGGTTAATCCCAGCCTTTACGGCCATCACCGCGCCGGTATGCTTCCAACTATAGAAAGCATACCGGCCTTTTATTTGGCATGCCGCGAGCGCCTTTGCATGGTGCCGGTTGAAGTAGTTCAGGCCCAGCGGCTGCGGGCCTGGCTCCTGCGCAGCGCCAAACACATAATAGCCGCCTGGCGCTGCACCCACATAGTGCTTCAGCGCCGCCAAAAAAGCATCGGGCACTACCACTGTGCCGGTTTTTTTATTCTTAGAAATGCCCGCCGGCACCGTGATAGTACCATGCTGCCAATTGATGCAATCCACGCGCAACAGTCGCATTTCCGCCGGACGGATGAAGCAATAGAAAAGCATTTTTGCGGCCACCGCAAGCTGTGCATGGCTGCGCTCGATCGTAGCCATCAATTCCGCCGCCTGGGCCGGCGAAAAATACATAAGCGACCGCGAAGCCAGATGCGGCACCGGCGCATGTGCAAAGGGATTGGCAAGGCCCGCTTTTTTGTATAAAGAGGCGAGACCGATTTTGTAAGAGACCACGGTAGCAGCGCGCTTTCCCTGGTGCTGAAGGTAACCGATGAAAACGCTCGCGTCATTGCCGCTCACCCGGCGCACATCACGCCCATCTAACCACAAGAGATAATACTTCAGCCGAGCTTTCATACTCTGCCATGTTTTTCGCCTCATAGCGGGCCGCGAGCGCTCGAGCGCCTCGGTGAGCGGGCATGATCCGTGCACCACATCCGGCTGTGATGGAGCCAAGACGTTCTGAGCAATGGCCATGAAAGCCATTTCCCGCTGCGCAGCGTCCTTTATCCGGTTGGCACCATACACCCGCACCCGCTCCGGGATGCCTCGGCTGGTCTTGTAGTATTCCAGGTACCAGCGCTTACCCTTCACCAGGGTGAAGGAAGTGCCGTTAAGAGAAAAAATTTTTTTATCCGCTTTGGGCATCTTCAAAAATTTGAAGTGCGCCAAATGCAGACGATAAAGTGCGCCAACCAAATGCCAAAACCCGCGCCGGACAAGGCTTTAAGGGTTGGTAGTGGCTTCGCCAGGAATCGAACCTGGATCTGGAGCTTCGGAAACTCTTATACTATCCATTGTACTACGAAGCCAAAAGAAAAAGCCAGGAGTAGCGTCAAAACCTTTCGGGCTTTCGGATGCTTTTCTCCTGGCTCTCTGCGTACGGCGTACGGGAGTCGAACCCGTCATTCCACCGTGAAAGGGTGGCGTATTAACCGATTTACCAACGCCGCATTCTCGTTTTGGGTCGGCAAATATACAGGGGTAATTCCCAGCCTGCCAAACCTTGTAAACAGAAAATAATTTACGCTGCGACAAGCGCATTGATGATGCCCAAAAAGTCGTTGGCCTTAAGGGATGCACCGCCAATCAGGCCGCCATCCACATCGGGACAGGCAAAGAGTTCTGCCGCATTGGATGGCTTACAGGAACCACCATAAAGGATGGAAACTTCTGCCGCAAGAGCTGCACCATATTGGGATGCCAGCACACTGCGGATGTGGGCATGCATTTCCTGAGCCTGAGCCGCTGTTGCGGTGCGCCCTGTGCCAATGGCCCAGATGGGTTCATAAGCAAGGGAAATGTGGCTGAACGCATCTGAATTCAAGTGAAACAAAGCCGCACGAATCTGACTTTCTACAAAGGCATTTTGTGTCTCTGCATCGCGAACTGACAGGGGCTCACCACAACAGAAAATCACGTTCAATCCAGCAGCTAATGCAGCATCTGTCTTTTTTGCCAGCAAGGCATCACTCTCGGCATAGTATTCTCTTCGCTCGGAGTGCCCCAAAATCACACACGGCACGCCGGCACTATGCAGCATCGCTGCACTTACCTCACCTGTGTAGGCGCCGCTGATTTCCTGATGGCAATTTTGCGCGGCCACCCCCACATGCTCCTGCCTCTGAACTTGTGCAAGAGTCTGAGTAAGGTGCAGAAAAGGCGGAGCAAATATGACCTGACGGCTGGCACTTAAAGCTGGCAAACCGGCGAGCACCTCCTCCACCAATTGCCTGCCTTCCCCGAGGCTTAGATTCATTTTCCAGTTTCCGGCTACGATTTTCTTACGCATAAATAAACTTGGATAAAGGTTTTTTTAAAAGATGATTGTTTGAATGGTTACGTACGGGATGAAATAACTCCAGCTCTTGAAAATGGGGCAGTCTGGTTCATGAATCAGCCGCCGAAAATCAGGTTCCTGCCCGAAGCACTGCGTTCAAAAACTTCCTG
>CAYRJR010000051.1:0-6205 GCA_964424655.1 uncultured Chitinophagaceae bacterium | reverse complement strand
TTAACAGTTAATTCTAGTGTCGTCTTAGATTTAATGGCTTTTTCTGCTTCACTCAGGGACTTGTGACGCCGGGCCATCATCCGTTCAGCAGTATCCAGGGCGCGCGACAACTGGTAAGTGCTCATGCCTTGTGGCCCGCCCCAGGTGAAGGAAGGAATAAACTTTTCGGGGAAACCGCTGCCCCAAATGTTACAGGACACGCCGGCTATGGTGCCCGTGTTGAACATCGTGTTGATGCCGCTCTTTGAATGGTCGCCCATGAGCAGGCCGCAAAAGGTGAGGCCTGTTCGCAACGTCTTGTTTGCCGCTTCGTCCCAGACTTTCACTTCTTCATAATTGTTCTTTAGGTTGGAGCAATTGGTGTCTGCACCGAGGTTACACCATTCGCCTATCACTGCATTACCGAGGAAACCGTCATGTCCTTTATTGCTATTTGCCAGGAAGACCACATTGCTCACTTCCCCACCCACCTTGCAGCCCGGGCCAATGGTGGTAGCTCCATAAATTTTTGCATCCATCTTCAGCGTGGCGCCGGCACAAAGCGCAACTGGCCCACGCAGCTTGCAACCTTCCATTATTTCCGCATCGGCAGCAATATAAATGGGGCCGGCTTCAGCATTCAGAATACTGCCTGCAGCAATTCGGGCGCCTTCCTCCACAAAAATTTCATCGCCTCGCTTAAAGACATCCGGCGGTAGAGGGATAGATGTTCTCCCGACAGTCAGCAAGGAAAAATCCGTGCGAATCATCTGGTCGTTGTGAGAAAAAATATCCCAGGGGCGGCTTAGCCATTTAGGCGCTGTACTGCATTCGTTTTGTTGTAAAGAAGAGATGAGTTTGTGCCAGTCAGGCAGGTCTTTGGGTGCTTCAGTGAGCATGGCCGCCACGATGATGCCCTTATTAAAAAGTGATGTGCCGGATCTTTACCACCCAAAGCCCTGCCGTTAATGAGTAGGAAGGGGCCCTGGCCCGAGGCCACAGGGAAAACACCTTGCAGATAGGTTTCCGTCAGGCTGAAGCTTTTGGGCAGGGAAAGCAATCGTTCCCAACGCTCGCGGGCGGTGAAGATGCCGCAACGGATATCAGCCGCAGGGCGGGTATGCGTAAAGGGAAAAAGCGTTACGCGTTGTGCATCGTCGAAAAGGATAAGCTGCATGAGAAATTCAAAAGGCTAAGAAAGGTCAAATTGCAGGCTCAGCCAGACTCAGTTCTGAGCCGTCTGAGCTATCCATCTTTGAATGGACGGGCAGTCTGAGTATTCGGGGTCCACATGCAGATAGTAGGTAGGCAAGCGCTCCGTGATCCAGCTTTCCAGCTTCCGTTGTTCTTTCTGTGCCTTAGCCACATTTTGAATCTTGGCATAGTCATCGCGCAGGTTTGCTTTATGCGGTTCTGTCCGCGACTTCAGCATCACAATGCGGGTACTTCGTTCGCCATTCAACGTGAAAATATGTGGCTGAGAAATGCTGCCTGGCTTCAGGCTGTCAATCATCAATGCGAGTTGGGGATCGAGCTGATCCACCTGAAGCTGGGTGGATCCGGTACGCGGATCTGCTATCATCCCGCCAGTCATTTTGCCCTGTTCATCGGTACTGTATTTGCTGACGGCTTCCCCAAAGCTCATTTTACCTGCAATAACTTCTGCACGGATACTATCTAACCGTAAAAGCGAAGCTTTGTAATCAGCATCTGTATGCTGGGGTATGATGAGTATATGACGGACATCCGCTTCTTCCCCGCGCCGCTGTATCATCTGGATGATGTGATAGCCAAAACGAGATTTAATGACCGGAGAAATCTCCCCATTCTGTAACCGAAAAGTTGCTTGCACAAAGGCAGGATCATAACCGCTTCGGGTGACTCCGTCAATGCGTCCGCCATTATCCCGGCTGCCGGGGTCTTCACTATACAGGCCTGCCATCGTTTCAAAGCTCTTACCGTCTTTCACAATCTGATTGCGGATGTCCTCAGCCTTGTCGTGGGCATATTTATCCAATTCCGGGTTCATGGGAGGTGCCAATACAATCTGACCTACTTCCACTGTGGCCGGGAAAAAAGGCAGGCTGTCTTTAGGGATGCTGTTGTAGAAAGTCTGCACTTCAGCAGGCGTAACACGCACATTTTCCAGGATTTTACTGCGCACTTTTTCGGCCATCATCTGCTCCTTCACCACATCACGGTAAGCTTCTTTCATTTGAAAAATGGTCTTACCACTGGCAGCTTCCAGTTTGTCCTGTGAACCATACTGACGGATGAAATACCGGATGCGGTTGTCGAGCTGACCTTCTACATCATCGTCACTCACCAACAGGCTGTCGCGCTCTGCCTGCTCCACAAGCATCTTCCCGGAAATCATATCCTGAAGAATCAGGCAGCGCATGGAGTCACTGACGGTAGCGTTTGGATTGCCCTGCATACTCTGCGACACCATCTGGTCGAGGTCGCTTTGCAGGATGATGCGATTCTTGCCTACAATAGCAATAATCTTATCGGCATTCTGTACTTGCTGAGCCTGAACAGCAGAAAAAGTGAAAAACATCAGGCCCACGCAGGCCAGACGAGAGAAGAAATCAGAAAAATTCATGAAAGGGAAAAAACGGGCGGCGCCAAAAATAAGTCAGGCCACAGGCGCGGCAGATGTAGCTATTGTTTTTAACGTTTTCCGGAAAATGGCCATTACCGGCGTGGTTTACTGTTGAGAAAAATACCCTTCACTTCACCTGAGTTATAGGCATCCGATGCTGTGGGCAGGAAGGGATGTGTGCCCGCATATTTTTCGTAAGCAGGAAGGGCTTCAGGATGAAATTTTATCCAGGCATTGTATTGCGCTTCGTTTTCCGCCCGGCCAAACACCCACTGATTGTAGGCATCGAAATGGCCAGCCCGCAGCAGATCGTCCCAATAATTAAATAATGAAAATGGATAGCGGACAACATATCGTGCCGACCACTCGATACTAAACCGGGTACGCAACATTGTTAGGTTTTCAGTAGAAAATCCATCCGACAACACCGGAGCCAGGTGCAGGAATGTTTGCTCAACTGCTTCTTTGAAGTTGGCCGGAGCAGCCTTCGAAGCCTTTCCGAAGCAGGGCACGGACTCCGCGTCCGGAGTGCCATACAGTCGCTTGTAAGCCACCAGCAGCAGCTTGCGGGTCTCACCACTACGGGGTGTGTAGCGTTCCAGATTGATGAATATCTCTGCATAAAGGATAGCCCATACCGGCTGATCGGTCTGCATGTACGCCCGGGCTGCCTCATAGTAATTCACATGATAGCCAGGATCGGCTGCTATGCCGGCAATCCAGGTCTTCAGCGCCTCCGGCAAGTCGTGCTGCTGCTCATAATATTTTCCTTTTTCATGAAACAAGAATCCGGAAGCAGGATATTTCTCAAGACCCTTATCCAAAAGCTTCCTGGCTTTTTTGTCTTCGTGAAGTGCCGTCTGTACCGATGCCGCTATCGCATAAGCCTGAGCATCGGCACGGTCATTTTCAATGAGTGGTGTGATGGTGTTTTCCGCACGGCGATAATTGCCAGACAACAAATAGGCATTGGCCAGGTCGCGATAAAGGATAGGCTTATCGGGCGCCAGTGCTATAGCCTGCTGGAAAGAAGCAATCGCAGGGCCGAAATTTCCGGCTGCCAATGCAGATTGAGCACTTTGAAACAGCGTCTCCACTTCAGGCGAGGGCCAGCTTTCGTTTTGTGCATTTGCCCGGGGCAGCCAGGGCCCAAAAATCAGGAGCAGAGCGCAGCACAAGGGCCTCAACAGGTAACAGGTTTTTTTCACGCCGCGCAAATGTAGGATAGTGCCTGTGCGTGCTGCACGCTACTTCGAGGATGAATCCGGCAGCCTTTTAGGCTTTATGTTTTTCTATGCTTAGCTACCCTGCCACTCATTGAATTTATTTTTTGAATTTTCCATCATGAACATCCAACGAATAGCCCTACTCACTTCAGGCGGCGATGCTCCGGGCATGAATGCTGCCATCCGGGCTGTGGTGCGCACAGCGGTCTTTCATAAAATGGAAGTCTGGGGCATCCGGCGCGGCTATGAAGGCCTCATCGAGGGCGACATGATTCCGCTCCGGGCACAGGATGTGAGCAACATCATTGCACGCGGCGGCACCATCCTGAAAACGGCACGCAGCAAGGCATTCCAGACTGAGGAAGGACGTGCTTCTGCATTCGCACAACTGCAGCAGCGGGGTATCGAAGGGCTGATTCTGATTGGCGGCGACGGCACCTTCCGGGGTGCTAATGCTTTTTTTCAGGAACATCAGATTCCTGCTGTCGGCCTGCCGGGCACCATTGACAATGACCTGGCCGGCACCGACTACACCATAGGTTTCGACACAGCAGTCAATACGGCGGTGGAAGCCATTGATAAAATCCGGGACACGGCAGAGGCTCATGACCGGCTGTTTATTGTGGAAGTGATGGGCCGCGATGCGGGTTATATCGCCCTGCACAGCGGCCTCGCCTGCGGTGCTGAAGACATTCTGATTCCAGAAGTAGAGACCCAGCTCAGCCAGGTGGTGGCGCGCATTTGCGATGATGAGCGGCGCAAGAAAACGGTGCATATCCTCGTGGTCTCTGAAGGCGATGACCTGGAAGGTGGTGCTGCTGCACTCTACGAATACATCCGCCGCGACTACCCGCAACTCGACACGCGCATGTGCGTGCTGGGCCATATACAGCGGGGTGGCTCGCCCACCTGCGCCGACCGCATCCTGGCCAGCCGGCTGGGCTTTGCTGCCGTCAACGCCCTGCGCGAAGGAAAGAGCCAGGTGATGGCTGGTATTGTGAATGACCACGTGGTGTTCACTCCCTTCATTCAGGCGGTGAAACAACAGGCAAACCTGCACCGTGATATGCTTCAGATGATTCGTGTGCTGGCGGTCTGACCACTGGCTTCAGCCAATTTCAAAACAAGGCTTGTTGAACAGGCTTCCCAGCAGAGACAAGTCGCAGCGTGGTATCTGCTTCGAGGCAATAGACGGCTGAGGGGCCATAGCGGGAGGCAACAACCACTTCTGTCCCTGCAGCATGAGGGCCAAAATTTTCCAGTGCCCGCTCGGGAGAATTGTTCTCTGCAGACAAATGTGACAACAAGACCAGGCGCAGGTTTTCTGAACGGTGCCGACAGAATAATTCCAGGGCCTGACGGTTCGATAGATGCCCTTTCCCGCCCCGTATTCTTTTTTTCAAATGCCAGGGATAAGCGCCATTTTCCAACATGTCCTCATCATAATTAGACTCCAAAAATGCAGCCTGACAATTCAGGAAATGACCTTGAATCACTTCGCAGACCTGGCCTATATCCGTGAGCACAGCAACCCGCAAATCGCCCAGGCTAATCACAAACGAATGAGGGTCGCAGGCATCATGGTGCTTGGCAAATGGCAGGATGCTCAGGCTCCCAATTTTCACCGCCACATTGGGCTGAAAAGGATGCAGATATTCTGGTGGCAAGGGTATCCGGCATGCTGCAAATGTGGCTGGCGTGATGAAGACCGGCAGCTTATGTCGCACAGCCAGCCGGTACATCCCGCGGATATGGTCGCTGTGTTCATGCGAGATGAAGATGGCCTTCAGCCTGCTGATGTCCAGATGCAAAGCCTTCATGCGCCGTTCCGTCTCGCGGCAGGACAAGCCCGCATCCACCAGCACGGCCTCCGATTCATTGCCCAGGTAAAAGCAATTGCCATTGGAGCCAGAGTTGAGGGATGCGAAATATAGCGACATAGCCTGGCAGCGAAAGTAGCCCTATGCAAAATCAGAACCCAGATAGCCACTACGATGCGCTGCCAATTCATTCACATGATGCAGGATAGCGAAGCATACGTTTCGATTTTCTTTGAGTCAGCTTTTGGAATGCTATGTAGCATCCGTTGCGTCGCACACTGAGGGGCCTGTGCTGCTATGAGGCGTTCTGATAGCATCTGTTTGCAACTTTTATTACTTCGACAATTACCATTCAGGCTGCATTTACCCATCACGGGAAAAGCAACACAGACTGAAAGGCCCCTCAGTGTGCGACGCAACTCAGGATGGGGAGCGAACGAAAGCTGACTAAAAATTAGCCCCGAAAAAAAAGCGGCTGCTTCTGATGAAGCAGCCGCTACGGAGAGCCAACTATCAGATTCGAACTGACGACCCCTTCATTACGAATGAAGTGCTCTACCAGCTGAGCTAAGTTG
>CAYRJR010000050.1:0-15424 GCA_964424655.1 uncultured Chitinophagaceae bacterium | reverse complement strand
GTCACGGCAAGTCCGGTACCTAACCTAATTCGATTCATTTTTTGAAAAGTGTTTAGGGGTGAGCAATAAAATAACCGGAACGCGCAGGCCAGCCACTATTGGCGCCTGTGCACAAACAGAATGTGTAGTAAAGGTTCGGAAATCTGCCCGAACCCTACCGGCGTTTTTTAACGGTGATTTGACATTTAATTTTTGGGAATGTGCCGGGTGCAGAATTTAAGTATCTAACACAACAATGGCCCTGCCCATTGCATTCAACGTCCGTCATATTAGCGATGGGAGGTGAGTTAGCACAATAGCCCAATCAAAGAACAAAAGCTCAACCAAAGAACCAAAGCTCAACCTTATACCTTTTGTCCGATAGAAGTACTTCAGCCCGCCTATTGCGCAGTCGCCCCCAGTCAGTCAGCCAGAGTCGGATGGTTCAGCCGGCTATTTTTTTTATTAAAGCCTACAGCGACTTAAGAAAACGCAGTACGGCATCGCGGTCAGCCCTGCTTAACTGCATGTATAATTCTTTTGAGTGTTGGGCTTCGCCGCCATGCCAGAGGATGGCTTCTTCGAGGCTGCGTGCCCGTCCGTCATGCAGGTAATAAGGTGTGCCGTTCACCTTTTCAAACAGGCCAATGCCCCAGAGTGGAGCCGTCCTCCATTCATTGCCATTGGCCAGAAAATCGGGACGATTATCAGCCAGGCCACTGCCCATGTCATGCAGCAGCATGTCGGTGTAAGGATGAATACGCTGGTTGGAAATCCAGGGGAAGCGCACATCAATGCCTGTTTGTAAATCGGGCTGGTGGCAGCGGGCACATTCGATTTGGGCAAAGAGCTTCTGACCCTGCATCACCACGGGGTCGCGGGTGTCGCGGCGGGCAGGCACAGCCAGAGTTTTTACATAAAATGCCACCGCCTGAAGCATTGTATCAGCGAGGTCAGTTTGTGTACTGGGCGGCGGTGCCTGAGGCTGCCCGAAAGAGCTTTCGACCGGAAAGATTTTATTGGTGATGCCCATGTCCTGATTGTATGCGCCGGCCACCTGAGTGAGGATACTGGGCATGTTTGCCTTCAGGCCAAAGCGGCCAATGGCTTGGCGTTGATGCTCGGCATCCCACACATAATTGGCCTTCCCGCTGATACCATCTCCGTCAGCATCATTCGGGTCGGCCATGCTGAGTATAGTTTGCTCTGGAATCAGCTCTAATAATCCCAGGCCAAACACCGGCGGCGCCATGCGCGGTGAGAGCGCAAAGCCTGCCGGCATGGATGCATACGCCTGAGTCATCGTGTAAGTTGGCACACGTAGCGAAGCACTGGAGCCATCGGGATATTGCACCTTTTGCTCCGTGTAGTGGATGCTCACTTTGCCTTCGGGAATTGTGCCTTGCACTGCCTGATCCTGAAGCTGGCCGCCAAAACCGGGCAAGCCTAATGGGCCACCAAATTCATCATGCCCGGTTTCTGAAAGCCGGAACAGGAGCGATGAATTGGCAAAGCCGGCAGTCGGGATTCCCTTGCCGTCATTATGGTGGCAGGAGATACAGGACACATTGTTGAAAATGGGGCCGAGGCCGCCATGTAAAGGCGCTGGCGCTGCCACGAAGCTTTGTTCGAAACCGGCATCACCAAGCTCATGAATGATGAGGTCGCGCCCGCTTAGGGAAGGAATAGCATGCGTGAATGCCCGCGAGGATGCATCAAAAATGGTAGCGGCTCCTCCACTCAGTCTTTCATCAAATTCATCATCAGGAAACTGCTGCGCTTTGTGGCACTGGCTGAACACGAGCAGCCCTCCGCCCAACAGGCAGAGTAGAAAACTTTTCCTGGAAAATCCCGGCAGCTTCTTCATGTTTTTCTGGTGAGTCAGACAGGATGGCCCGGCATTCAGGCCATCCTACAGTCTGATTAGTCTTTTACGATTTGAATCAAATAGGGTTTCAGTTCCTCTTCCAGCGTCTTCTTCAAAGTAGCCAGCGCAGCCTGTGTTTGCAGGATTTGAGGCTTCTGGTCGAAGATGGCTTGCTCAAAAGGATGCGTGATGTTGTCGAAGGAATTAATAGCGGCAGTGATTTGCGACTGAATCTTGTTGTCCAAAGCCACATTGCCCAGCGCTACCAGATTGTTCATGCCAGGCCCGTCTGTTTTGTAGCGACCGAGATATACGTTTTGCAGGCCAATGATGTTGTTCTTGAAATCGGCTACGGAATTGCCACTGTATGGTGATTCTACCTTCTGTGGGTCTTGCTGCGCGAATGGCTCCTCCATCTTGCCTTCGCCTACTTCTTCGCAGATATCAATCAGGCCATCGGTCATAGCTAAAAAGACTTCCTGGCGTGTGTTGTATTTGCTGCCTGCACTACCGGCAGAAGTAATTTGTGCTCCATAATTGCCGCCATCAGCAGCCCAGGAAGCAGCCAGGTTGTTGCAGTTATTCAGCAGGTCATCGCTGAGGCTGCTGAGGTATTCCAATTGACGGCTGGTGAGGTCGGCAGCCCTTCGGCTTGCACTCCTGCCGAAGATGATATACTCTACCGGGTGGAAGCCACGCAGCGATAATGTGACGTTTTGAATGGCTTGCAGGTTGAGTGGGGAGCTACTGGCCAGGAGTGAATCCATCTGAGTGTAGTCCGTGGGCCAAGTGTCCATATAAGGGTCGTAATTGTCATCTTCCACCGGCCCGAAGAGGAAGCCTTCACATTGCTCCCACACGGCTCTCATATCCTTCCAGGCATTGCGGGCAGCATTCAGATTGTCGTCAGTTCTGTTGCTTTCCAGTGTAGCAATTGCGGTATGCAGCACTTGAGCTTTTGCGGCTAAATCATTGTACTGTGCGCGGGCTACCTGGTCGGTAAAATGGCTCAATACAGTAGCCTCTGTCGTTGTCTGGTCGGGCAGATTGTTGTTGTCATTTTTCTTGCAGGCAGCAAAAAAGAGTAGGGCAGCAAGAGGCAGAATGGCGAAGCGATTCATAATAGGGTTAGCTGGGATTTTTAGACGTGTATTAAAATATTCCCGCCCGAAATGGAGCAGGGAAGCTGGGTGAGTGGAACACTGGCAGGGCCATTTTGCACCTGTCCATTTTCATCGAATCGGGAGCCGTGCAGGCTACAGTAATATCCTTGTCCGGAAACAGTCAGGGGGTTGCTGAAATGAGTACAACGAAGCAATAAGGCTTCATACTTCCCTGCGGAAAGCCGCCGTAAGGCAATGTCGTATTCCATGCCTTTGCTGCGGATGATGCTGAGCTTACCATCCACCACTTCGGCCTCAGGCACAGTGATGATTTTGCCGGCCAGTTGGGCTTTATAAATCTTCATCGCAGTGCCCGGGGCACAGGACAGCAGCTCTGTGACGCTCACCAGGCCGGCAGCGCCAAGCAGGCAGCCGGTACATGAAAGTTTCAGAAAATCGCTGCGTTTCATTTTTGAATAGAAGCCCTGGGTGAAAAGCCCGGAGGGATTGGTTTTTTAAAAAGAATAGCCAATACCGATGTTCAGGAAGGTGTTGTCCTGACGATAAGGCAAAGCATTGGGTGAAGGGTTAATGACCAGCTCAGGGTTTTGTGGGCCGGTATGCATCAGCCTTACATCAGCCTTGATGGCGATATTGGGCAGAGGCATGAAGTTGAAGCCTGCAATCAGGTGGCGTTGGTTCAGCGTTGGGTCGCCGATACCACGGGGAGCAGTTGGAATTTTGGAAGCCAGGTCTAAGCTTTCATAGCGTGCAAAAGCGATGAGCTGGGTGTGTTTGTTGTGGTGCTGGCTGTATGAAAACAGCAGGTCGTAGCCCAGCTCAGCATAAGCACCAAACATTTGAGTAGGCAGGTTTTTACCGTAGGCGGCATTCACGATGCCTGCATCGGGATAAGAAATCACAGCCCCCAGTGCTTTGGCAGCAAAAGGCCCATGATGCCATTGTACATCCCCTTCACCCAGGAATACAGGAGTGCCCAGGGCACCACCGTCTAAGTGGAGGCTGTCCGCAGCGCGGGGATTGATATCAGTGGTGCCGGCAGCATAGCCCGAGACCTGAAAGCGAAAGTCGCCGGCGAGATAAGCAACCGATGCTGAGAAAGCCAGGTCATTGGCAGGCGCCATAAAGCCTTCAGCACGCCCACCCCGGATGCCTGTACCATGTTCCATACCCGAATTGCGTAAGCCATTCATCAGGCCGGCATTCACTTGCAGGCGGTTGAAATTGCCATACCAGGCAATGCCCAGTTCGCGCCAGGTAGCCGGGATGATGAGCTTTTCCACAAGGGGTCGTTCCACGCCATTGAAATTGACCGGCAGGTGGTTTTCATTTAGCAGCCCGATGCGGGGTGTGTATAAGCCTGCAACGATATACTGACGGGCATTGATGTTATAGCGCAGATAGGCTTGCTCCAGGGATATTTCGCCACTGGCTTCGCCACCCACAACGATGCCATTCTCTAATTCCAGTTCGGAAAAGAAAGCCCATTTATGGTTGAACTGATGACCTACGAAAAGCACGACACGCTCCAGAGTAGCGGTTCCTTTTTTCGCATTGAAATCGCGCTGATAAAAGGCACTGCCATACCCGGAAAGAACGGTGCGGGATGCATCAAGGCCGGCATGTAGAGAGTCTTCCCCGGTCTGGACGAGTTTTTGAGCGCTGGTGAGCGTCTGAGACTGGGATATGGATGCAATGAGCAGGCTCAATGCAGTAAGAAAAGATGTAACTTTTGTCATGAGGGCCGCAAAGGAAAGGCAGCGCTCAGGGCCAGACTATCAAAAAAGGGAAAAAGAGAAAAGAGGATAGAAGATGACCCATAGATGAAATGAGGATATAGGGAAAAGGAATCCTATTCAAGCGCTCACAGAAAGGCCATCTGAACAGCCTGATTTTATTCCAGCCGAAATTTGCCAGGCTGAATACCCGCCTTCATGAATAGAAAAGAATTTCTACTGTCGCTGGCGGCAATCCCCTTCGCAGCCCGGACTATGAACCTGCACGATTTTGGAAAAACGACATCAGGCCTGAATCCCTCTGAAAAAATGCCTGTGTTGTTTCTGGGGCATGGCAGCCCAATGAATGCTATTGAGGAAAATGAGTTTGTGACCGGCTTCAGAAAATTAGCGCAGGAACTTCCCAGGCCACAGGCTATCCTGTGTGTGTCGGCACACTGGGAGACGCGCGGCACCTGGGTAACTGCTATGGAAAAGCCACCGACCATCCACGATTTCGGAGGCTTCCCCAAGGCACTTTACGAAGTGCAATATCCTGCTCCGGGTAGTCCGCATTTAGCAAAGGAGACTAAAGGCCTGGTCCGGGAATCGGAAGTGGCCCTCGACCCGAATCGCGGTTTTGACCATGGCGCATGGAGTGTCGTCAAACATCTGTATCCGCAGGCTGACGTGCCGCTCATTCAATTGAGTTTAGATGCCTACCAGACACCGCAACATCATTTCGATCTGGCTAAAGAGTTATCCTCACTGCGCAGAAAAGGTGTGCTCATCATGGGCAGCGGCAATATGGTTCACAACCTGAGGATGGTGGCCTGGGACCGGCTTAACGACTCAGGCTATGGCTACGACTGGGCAATGGAAGCCAGTGAGAAAATGAAAGCCTTAATTCTGGATGGCGACAGCAAAGCACTCATCAATTTCAGGTCACAAGGGCGGGCCTTCGATTTAGCCATTCCCACGCCGGAGCATTATTTGCCCTTACTGTATGCGATGGCATTACAGGAACAAGGAGATTCCGTGAGGCTCTTCAATGACAAGGCCATTGCAGGTTCTTTGACGATGACCTCGCTGAAGATTGGCTAAATAATCAACGACATCAGCACAGCAAAAAATACTCAAAGCACTACATCCTGCAGGCGCGGACTTTTAGCAGGATAGTCGGTAGTGTAATGCAATCCCCGGCTTTCTTTTCTGAAAGAAGCCCCTTTCACAATCAGGTAGCCAATCGTAATGAGGTTACGCAGCTCCAGGAGTTGTGGTGAAATGACCGTGTTTCGATACAGCGCTTCTGTTTCTTCAAAGATTAAATCGAGCCTTCGCATGGCACGCGCCAGGCGCACATCATTGCGCACGATGCCCACATAATCGCTCATTAGGCTTTGCAGCTCTTTCAGGCTTTGCGTAATCAGAATCATCTCCTTCGGCTCGGCTGTTCCGGAAGCATTCCAGTCGGGCACATCTTCACGAATCCGTACCGTCTTCACGACTTCGGCAGCATCTGCTGCGCAGCGGTGCGCAAATACCAAAGCTTCGAGCAGCGAATTGGAGGCAAGCCGATTGGCACCATGCAAGCCCGTAGAGGAACATTCGCCGCAGGCATACAAATGCCGGATGGAACTTCGTCCTTTTTCGTCCACCTGAATGCCGCCGCAACAGTAATGAGCTGCCGGCGCTACGGGTATCATCTGATCGGCTACATCAATACCGATGCTGAGGCATTTGGCATGAATGCTTGGGAAATGCTCCAGGAATTTTTCAGAGTTCATGTGGCGGCAATCGAGGAAGACATGCTCGGTGCCTGCACGTTTCATTTCCTGATCAATAGCTCGGGCTACGATATCACGCGGTGCGAGGTCGCGGCGCGGGTCGTAGCGCTCCATGAATGCCTCACCGGCTTTGTTGCGCAGGATGCCGCCATCACCGCGCACAGCTTCTGTGATGAGAAATGAAGGCGACACGCCAGACTCATAAAGAGCCGTAGGGTGAAACTGGATAAACTCCATATTTTCCACTCGTGCTTTAGCACGATAGGCCATCGCAATGCCATCACCGGTTGCGATGCGCGGATTTGTGGTGCTGCGGTAAACCTGGCCGGTGCCGCCAGTAGCCATCACCGTGACCGGAGCAAGAATTTTCTCAATAGCGAATGTGTGCAGGTTGAGGGCATAGACGCCATAACATTCGATATCCGGCGTGGCTTTGGTCACCAGATAGCCGAGGTGGTGTTGTGTGATTAAATCCACCACAAACCAGTGATTGTGGATGCTGATGTTGGGGCATTGTCGCACGGCATCTATCAAGGCCCGTTCCATTTCGAAGCCGGTAAAATCCTTGTGGTGCAGGATGCGGAATTCGGAATGTCCGCCTTCGCGCCCGCGCATGAAATCACCAGAAGGCATCTTATCGAAACGAGCGCCCCAGCCGATAATTTCAGCAACCCGTTGGGGGCCTTCTTCCACCACCATGCGCACGATGTGCTCATCGCAAAGCCCGTCGCCTGCTATGAGCGTGTCGTCAATATGCTTTTTAAAAGAATCGTGTTCCAGGTCGTTCACCACGGCGATACCTCCTTGGGCATATTTCGTGTTCGTCTCATCGGTGGCTGCCTTGGTGAGGATGCTGATATTTTTTTCAGGAAAGCGGCGTGCAGTTTTCAATGCGAAACTCAGGCCTGCAATGCCAGAGCCGATGACCAGAAAATCGGTTTGCAACATGGGGTCAAAAGTAGCAGAGCCTCCTCGCCTCAGCACTGAGCCGGCTCAGCGAAAGCTTTCTTAAAAGCGCTTACTTTAGCGGCTTTACGGGATAAACGCTGATGAACTACGAAATAAAGAACCTGAGCAAGTTCAAGTATGTAGAAGAAGGCGAAGGAGAGCCACTCGTACTGTTGCATGGTCTCTTCGGCGCTTTATCCAACTTTCAGGATCTCATTGAGTATTTTAAAAGCAGCTACCGGGTTGTCATCCCGCTGCTGCCACTTTTCGACCTGAATATTTTAGACACTTCTGTGGGTGGGCTGGCCAAACATGTGGCCAAATTCATTGAGGCGCGCGGGCTGGATCGGGTGAACCTGCTGGGCAATTCGCTCGGCGGTCATGTAGGCTTGGTTTATACACTCAGGAATCAGGCTAAGGTAAAGTCGATTATCCTAACCGGATCTTCGGGTTTGTTTGAAAATGGAATGGGCGAAACCTATCCCAAACGTGGTGATCGGGAATTTATTCGCAAGAAGACAGAGCTTACTTTCTATGACCCCAAAGTGGCCACGAAGGAGCTGGTGGATGAAGTATTTGAAATCGTCAACAACCGCCTGAAGGCAATTAAGATAATCGCACTGGCCAAGAGCGCTATTCGCCATAATCTGGGTGATGAACTAAAAGATATTCAGGTGCCTGCCTGCCTCATCTGGGGGCGGAATGATACTATCACTCCACCGATGGTTGCTGAGGAATTTCACAACCTGCTACCCAAGAGTGAATTACATTGGATTGATAAGTGCGGTCATGCACCCATGATGGAAGTGCCTGTTGAATTCAACCAGATTCTGAGCAATTTCCTGTCGCAGCACGCACAGTAATTTTCTATAGCCTGTATGCTCAGAAACTTTCTATTGGTTGGTATCGGTGGAGCTGCAGGTAGCATGTTGCGCTATGGGATTAGCTGGCTGATGCCCCGAGGCATGCATGGTTATCCCTGGTCTACTTTTCTCACCAATATCGCCGGTTGTTTCCTCATAGGACTGCTGGCTGGTATGATGCCCGGCAACCACTGGCTGCGGCGTACAGGCTGGTTTCTTTTAGGCACTGGTTTGTGTGGCGGCTTCACCACCTTCTCAAGCTTTGCTTTGGAAAGCATCGTGCTTGCACAGGAAGGTATGAGCCTGAAAGCTGCTGCATATTTGATTGCCAGCATCGGTATCGGCCTGGTTTTTTGCCTGGCTGGATATGCAACAGCGATTCGGATGAATTAGGCAGGATTTCCTTTTGCCTGGGATATAGTCAGCCATACCCTTTTTCTTTTGTGTTGGCGGAAAATGCCCGGGGAGAAGTCATAGATGTAAGAACTTGTTTCGTTTTCTGTAAGCCATTTATTTCCTGCTTAGGAATTTCGTTCTGCTTCCGTGTTCATTTTTCAATGAAACTTCTGCAAAGACATTTCAATTGACTGTTCTCATGCCCACATTCAGTTTCCCTTTCGAAAGCTCACAAAAAGATAGCCTTCCTGCCGAAATTCAACAGCTCATCCACGCAGCAGAAACCGCGACAGGACAGGCTTATGCACCCTATTCTCATTTTAAGGTCGGCGCTGCTTTGCTGAGAAATGATGGGCGTATGCTCCATGCATCCAATCAGGAAAATGCTTCTTTCCCTGCCGGCATTTGTGCGGAACGCGCCTTGCTGGCCATGCATGACTTGAACAGTAAAAAGTGGATTACTGCGCTGGCTGTTTCCTATCAACCTGCTTCGGGGGCAGGAGGGCAACCTTTGTCGCCTTGTGGAATTTGTAGACAAAGTATCCTGGAAGTGCAGCTACATCAGGGCAAACCCATCGCTGTGTATATGTGCGCTCCTTCGGGTCGGGTGGTTTTTGTTGCAGATGCTGCACTGTTATTGCCATTCCATTTTAGCAGCGCATTTCTATAGCATGATGTGCAAAATGGTCGTTGAGACGAGACACTATCTGCTTTTTTTAAAAGAAAATTTGACGGGTCAGAACAGAGCCGGAGGCAGAATCCTCAAGTCCGACTTTTGCTGCATACTTTGAATCAATTTCCTCCTTGTTATGCGCAGCCTGATTACCAATATCCGCTTACTTGCCGGCGTAGAAAATGGCGACCGCCGCCGGGTGGTTTCCGGTGCGGAAATGGCTGTCATGCGCAGTATTGAAAATGCCTGGCTATTGATGGAAGGTGGTCTCATCACCGGCTTCGGCAAGATGGAATCATTACCCGATTTTCATGCAGATGCCCATGTGGATGCCCGTGATTGTATCGTGCTGCCTACCTGGTGCGATTCGCATACACACATCGTGTTTGCGGCTCCTCGTGATGCTGAATTTGTGGACCGCATTCGTGGGATGAGCTATGCAGCAATTGCAGCGCGAGGAGGTGGTATTCTCAATTCGGCAAAACGACTTCACGATACGGATGAAGAAGCTCTTTATGATGCCGCTTTACAGCGGGTTCATCAGGTGATGGCACAAGGCACAGGCGCCCTGGAAATCAAAAGTGGCTATGGCTTGAATACGGATGACGAGCTCAAGATGCTGCGTGTCATCCGGCGCCTGCGTGAAACTCTGCCTATTCCTGTCCGGGCTTCTTTCCTTGCGGCGCATGCTTATCCGGCTGCATACCGGGACAACAAAGAAGCTTATGTGCAGCTCATTATCGAAGAGATGTTGCCCCGAGTGACAGGTGAAGGACTTGCGGACTACATGGATGTGTTTTGCGAGGAAGGTTTCTTTAGCGTGGATGATACGGCTCGTCTGCTGGATGCTGCAGCCCGCCTGGGATTGAAGCCGAAGATTCATGCCAATCAACTACACAATAGCGGCGGCGTACAGGTGGGTATTCGCTACAATGCTATCTCAGTAGATCACCTTGAATGCGTGGGTGAGCCAGAGCTGGAAGCCCTAAAAAATTCGGACACCATACCCACCTTACTGCCGGGTGCTGCCTACTTTCTTGGGATGCATTATCAACCTGCCCGACAGATGATAGATGCCGGCTTGCCCGTGTGCCTCGCTACGGATTACAACCCCGGAAGCTGCCCCAGCGGGAATGTGCCACTGCTGCTGAACATAGCCTGTACCCAGATGAAAATGCTGCCCGAAGAAGCCATCCAGGCTGCTACTTTAAATGGTGCAGCAGCTATGGAATTGAGTGCTGAATTAGGCACGATTGCGGTGGGCAAAACGGCAAACCTGATTATCACCCGGCCCATGCCTTCGCTGGCTTATATCCCTTACGACTATGGGAATAATCCGGTGGGAAGGATGATTATCAAAGGGCGAATTTGACACGGGCTACCACAAAAAAAAACCGCCACCCGGAGGCAGCGGAAAAAAAGACGTGCTGAGAAACGTAAGCCTTAGCGGTAGTAATTCTTGGCCCGGCCTGGGAACCAAGTAGGGCATTTGGTCTGAATATACTCCTTGATATTGCCTAAGGCAGAAAGATAGACATTCACATTGAGGCCGGCGAAATAGTACCAGTCGTTGCCCTTGAAGTCTCCACGTTGATGGGTATAATCAGGATAGGCGCCATCCCAGCCCGGCAATTCAGAGCCACGGAATGAAAGGGCGGCAGCCTGAGCGCCACGAAATGCAGCCAGTGTATCCATGTTCACATAAGAGCGGCTTACATCATCGAGGTAATCTGTGCTGGTGTAGCGAAGGCCCACTTCGGTAGTTACCATCAGTGTTTTACCGATGAAGAACTTGAGGCCACCGCCGATGGGGAAGGCTACGTTGACGAGTTTATACTCTTTACGGTCTGGATATTGGTAGAGCCCCTGACCTTCTGTGCTAAGGGGGCGCAGGAAGACTTTATCACCGTTGAGGGCAGTGGTGTAGGGATTGGAATAAAAGAGTGCGATGCCACCAAAGACATATGGGGACACCTTCATTCGGTCCACATCTACGGGCAGGAGGTTGATTTCGAGGCCGCCGTGAATCTCAAACAAGTTAGTAGCGAAGCTGAGGTTGCGGGCTTTGTTGATGGGAATATCCGAGAGTGAATCGGCAGCGGTGAGCTGAGCAAAAGAGGCTCCGAAGCGAAAGCCTACGTGCGGCGACATGAAATACTTGTACATGATACCTCCCATTGGCTTATAGCCATAGCTGGCTGGAAGTTTAGTCTGCAAGTCACCATAATAGTTGGCCACGCCGGCCATGATGCCTATTTCGTGGTGCATTTGTGCTGTAGCAGACAAGGGGAGTGCTCCGATAAGGAGCAGTGAGTATAGCAGTCGTTTCATCAGCCGTGTGTTAAAAAATAACTGTCGGGCAAGGTAAGGTGCTTTTGGGAAAAATAAAACGGAAAGGGCCACAGAGTTTTTAGGTTTTTGCTCCGTGATATTTCCAGCGTTGAAGACTTGAAAAATGTTTGGGAAGCAACGACGGAATATAGGCTACCGGGCAGCTCAATAGCAGCACTAGCCCTGCATGGTGCCATCGCCCAAAATGATGATTAGCGTGATCAGGCTGACTCAAAAAAATATCGAACCTGAAGCGATTGTGTCTGGTACTAGCGCATGATGTACATCTTGCCCCATCCGTTGTGGAAGAAGCGGTCAATACCGCCGCCGCGTTGCTGGGTGTTGGCATCATCGGTGCGGATGTCCATATCCTTTCCATTGAGGGAAGTGACGACGCGATAGAGATACACGCCGTTACCGAGGAGTTGGCCGTATTGGTCGCGACCGTCCCATTTGTATTCGGTGATGTTGCGCCCGATGTGTAGTGGGCCCAGTTCGGCGCGCGTAATCTCACGCACTACTTTACCTGTTACGGTGAGGATTTGAATTTTCAGCTGGGAAGGGATTTGCCAACCGGTAAGGGTGAATACGAAAGCAGTGGCGGTTGAGAAGGGATTAGGATAGTTGAGTAGCCGGGTGATGCTGGGCTTGTTGTCAACGGTAAAGCTGATTTTAAAATTGGAGCTTCCTGCGTTGCCGGAAGTGCCACCGGCGATATTACCTGCCCGGTCGTGCCCACTGACTACAAGTTGGTAGGTGCCATCCTGGGTGAGCTGGGGACGATATTCGATGTAGGCTTCGTTGTTACCGCCGGGGCTGGCCGGAATAAAGCGACAGGTTTGCCCGTCAAACGGCACGGGTTGTGCATCGCCACCAAAAGAATCAGCCGGTGTGCGCAGGGAAAGCTGCAACATGCTGGTGTCATTGAGCGCCTGGTATTTGTTTTCGTCTTTGAGCATGACTTTGATGTAAGGCCGTGCGGAGACGATGTCGCCGTTAAGGATATGCACGCCATCGAAGGTTACATCGAGCAGGGGATTGCGCGTATCGCGACCTACCCGGAATGGCAGGTAGCCGAGGTTGTTGGGATGATATTGCTCGGGTTGGTCGTTGTCGGGGTTGGCTTCCACGTAGAGGAGGTTGCTACCCGGATAATTGGACGGATCGAAGCTGAAGCTTGCATGTAGGGTGTCGAGTGGATGCAAGGGCCTATAGCGGACATCGGCTAATTTGTTTGATACTCCGTTGGCCCCTATCAGGCGGAATCGTACCAACATACTATCCATCGGAAGATCTGTCAGATTTTCGATGGCGGTGGAGAAATCCTGGGTTTGGCCGGCAGATACCGAGTCGCTGTACGATAAAAATGATGCAGGGTTGAGTGCGGCTTCGGGTACAGGCTGATAGAGTACGCGCCAGTAGGCAAGTTGCGGGCTGGTAAGGCTGATGGAGTCTTTGCTGTTCCAGAGCAACCGGAGGTAAGGATATTGCTGCACAGAGATATTACTGAGGGAAGTATCGCTCGTCACATCCGGAAACAGCATGGTCTCGTTGCCTTGTGCATCTACGCCGATTACAGACATCGAAGCAGTATCGTTAAAGCCGGCAGTATCCCGGGAATAAGTCTTCCATTTTAGCTCTTGCCAAGCCTTGGCTGGGCCAATAACCGTACTTCGGTATGTGCCACTTGGTTCAGGTGCATCAATGGAGTAATCTAAGCGAAGCACATCGCCTGGGTTGTCTGATACGGCTTGATAAACGGGCAATGTCGGGTCATTTTTTCGGCGCATGAAAATGAATACCCGCTCGCGATAAAAGGAGTCAATTTTGGTGAAGCCCATGTTGTAAAACGCGTTGTAAAGCGTGCGTCCCGGGCCGGTAACGGTAGAGTCTGCTTTCCAAGCCTGGATGCAATAGTTGGCCGAGGAGATACCATGCCAAAAAGCATTTTTGATGATTACATAGTCGCCATTGGGAATGGTATCCAGGAATCGGGCTGCTGCTATTCGTTCAGTTTGGCTGGCAATATTGAATTGTCTGGACCAGGAGCCTGTGCCATCTGCACGAGGAGGTGTACCGCCATAGGTTGTGCTGGGAGTGTTCATCCAGATTCGGGCTGTAGCCGGGTCAATGACTAAGATGCTAATAGCATTCCATACGCCGGAATGGGAAGATTGCTCGATGCGGTTGTTGTTGTAAAATGTGCGCATGTCGTTGGCACTGGCATTACAGTTGCCATCCCAGCACAATACGATGTTTTTTACAATTAGATTATTGCTCAACATCGGAAAACGAAAGACCCGGTCAGAGTCGAGTTCAAGGTCTTGAGGGTAGTCTTTCTGGTATTGGAAAAAATGGCTTTGATTCCACCCGTCACTGCCTTTATCGAGATACACAAAAGAACTGTTGCTCCAGCGCAGATTATTGACTGGGCTGTCTAATGCGGTGCGCCAGTAATACACGGTGCTGTCGCGATACTGAATGTCTGGCTTCCATTTCACCACTCCTCCGGCACTGTTGATGCGTGTTGCTTGTTTCAGCGGGCTGTTGAAGAGCTGGGTAGTGTCTATTTCAATCCGATAATTCGCCGGCCCCCTGAAGGCATTCAAAATAGAGGCTTTCAGCGTCAAGCCTTGATTATGTACAATGGCAAATTCTTTAGGATAAACCGGCACTAAGTTGTCTGAAAAAATGAAGAGCTGCAGGTTGGCCGTGTTATTCATTTCGCTGACTTCATCATACTTGTCGGCAGCGTCAATGGTGACTTTGTATTTGTTCAGGCCCAGATCAGCAATCTTATTTACTGGGATTTTTATCAGACTGGTATCGCTGAAGTGCAGGTTGGGAATCAGGTAGCTCGCCACCACAGCAGTAGCCCCCGCAGGGTTGGTATGTTCTACCCGAACAAGTACTGTGTCTGGGATGGCTTTGCCCAGATTATAGCTTACAATACTGAGGCCGAAGCTGTCCATCGAAGTGCTCACATTGCCAGGAATGGCTGCCAGGCAATAGTCGGCCAGGAAATAGTCGGGTTTCGAAGGAGATGGGAATGCGATTGCAGGGTCGCCAGCCAGGATGATTGATTCGAGTTGCGCAGAAGAAAAGTTGGGGAAGCTGCCGACACTACCAGCACCATTTGCGAGGCTATCATATGCAAATGAAACGTGCGTTCCCATTGTGCCGCCATAATTTCTTCGGGCAATACTGTTGTAAAATGCGTAGAGATATAAATCATCAAAACCGACAAAACTCAGGTTGCAGGTGGCCAGCATGGTGAGTGCTCCGGAGTTGGGAGAGAGAATGTAATTCTCTGTGATAGTCCGGTTGATGGTGATATCAAACATCTGAGACACATCGCAGCCCAGTGCCAGGAAATTGATCACTTTGCCGGAGTTGCTGTAGGTGTTCAGTGGTGGCAATTCATAATCCAGCAATACAGGAGAACCGTGACCATAAAAGCTGATTTGCGATAATCCGCCCCGCAGCAGAGAATCTACAAGCTGTGCATTCACCTGCTCAATCTGAGCAGATGAAGCTTTGGCAAAAGTGTAGGTATGCCTGCCGGTGAAGCTGTCTGCCAAAATCCGGGCACCTTCCATCATAGTCGGCGTCACCATCTGACTGATTTCATCACTGCCGGTGCCAATCAGGTGCATCACCCGCTTCTTCCACATCTCAGTGGCTAGCGTTGGAAATGCTGCGGGAGCAGAAAAATCTGCGCGCAACGGAACCACTGGGGCA
>CAYRJR010000049.1:0-15484 GCA_964424655.1 uncultured Chitinophagaceae bacterium | reverse complement strand
AGGGTGTTCGGCTAAAAGTGCAAAATACAAATTGCAGATTCTGTGCTTGTCTGCCTGTCAGGATGAAGTTGCAGAGTATAATGGCGCGTTAAAGAATATGGGCTTGCAGGGATATTAGTTGCCTTGAAATCACCTGTTAAGTATTTGGATGGATGGCCCAGCGAAACGGATGGGAGCAGTGAGGCTGCTACCTTCGCGCCGTCAACAGAACATACTGTAGCCTTAATTTTTTTCCGATTTGTGATAGCACTTCGTTTTCCAAAATACTCACAATTTGTTTTGAGTGAGCTGGTCCTGCCCAATGATACCAACACCCTCGGTAATCTGATGGGTGGTCGGCTGATGCACTGGATGGACATAGCCGCAGCCATTTCCTGTATGAAGCATTGCAACTGCCCGGCGGTTACTGTGTCTGTGGACAATGTCTCGTTTCGGGCACCCATCCGGCTCGGCAATCTGCTGACGATAGAAAGCAAAGTCACCCGGGCGTTCAACACGAGCATGGAAGTGTATCTGCGGGTCTATGGTGAAGATATGCAGGCGCATTATCGCTATTTCACCAATGAGGCCTATATGACCTTCGTGGCGCTTGACCCAAACAGCCACCCACGTGCCGTACCGCCCATTGAGCCACAAACGGAGGAAGAGAAAAGTATGTATGAGGGTGCTCTGCGGCGCAGGCAGGTGCGCCTCGTGTTAGCCGGTAAGATGAAACCCGAAGATGCTGGTGAACTCCGCTCCCTGTTTATCAAAAACTGAGGCATACGAATTGGGCTACTTTTTCCGTTTCTCTCTGATGCTCCGCCGATTTTTTTCTCTGATTTTGCTGCTGGCATTATTTGCCGGCAAGGCAAATGCACAACTGTTTTATAGCGGCACCGAATATGGTATTATCCTAGGAGGGTCGCAATATTTCGGCGACCTGAATGATCATTACGGCTTCAAGTTTATTCGCCCGGTTGGTGGCATCTTCCTGCGCCAGCATCTCAACCCTTATATCTCTGTACGGGGCAACTTGAGCTACACCAAACTGGGTTATGCCGACCGACTCTCGGATAATGCGTATAACCGGATGCGCAACCTCGACTTTAAGACGGATATCGTGGAGCTGTCGGTGCAGAGTGAATTTAACTTCCGTCGCTTTGCCACGGGAGAAGATGGTCGGCGCATCACGCCTTATCTCACCGGCGGCATCGGTGTGTTTTACTACAATCCCTACACCGAGTGGAATGGCAAGCGTTATTATCTGCGTAAGCTGGGCACTGAAGGCCAGAACTTGCCGGGCTATGATATTCGTAAATATCATTCCTTCTCCGTCTGTTTCCCGATTGGCATCGGCTTCAAATACTGGATTCGTCCGGGCTTCAATCTGGGCTTCGAAGTGGCCGACCGGCTCACGCTGACCGATTATCTCGATGACGTGTCGCGCACCTATATCGGGACACAGAATTTCCCCGAAAACAATCCCAATTATCCTAACCCGGCACTGCATCTTCAGGATCGCTCACCAGAAGTTTTAGGCCCCAATCAGGAGCCGCTTGGCCGCGCATACAAGCAGCGTGGCAACAGCCAGACCACCGACCAATACTTGTATGGAATCATCACGCTTTCTTTCCAGTTCCGCGTCTATCGTTGCCCTGGTTATTTACAGAATGATTTTATTGAAGAATAGCTGAAGCACTTGTCGGAAGCCTTGCCTGTAATGCCATGACGGGATGGCGTTTTTCTCTTTGAGGCATTGGGTTAAAAAATTTGTCTTTCAGATTTTGCCCAAGGCTTTGCAAAAACTGAATCGGCAATGGCAATAGCCGCGCCAACCCCACGTTAAATGACCGGTGCATCAGTTTCTACATGGTACTGCTGCGCTACATTTAAATCATTGCGCCAGCAACATAAAACAATGGATGGTGCTGCATTATAAACAAACACAGTATTTACGATGCCTGATATTCTCTGGGTGGATGATGAAGTAGATTCCCTGAAGCCACAAATCATTTTCCTGAAAGGGAAGGGCTATGATGTCACTCCTGTCTCTAACGGTCATGATGCCCTGGAGCATCTTAAGGAAAACACGACCGATGTGGTGCTGCTCGATGAAAGCATGCCAGGACTTAGCGGACTGGAAACGCTCGCCCGTATCAAGGAAATGAGACCTGCACTGCCGGTAGTGATGGTGACGAAAAGCGAAGCCGAAAACATCATGGAGGAAGCCATCGGTGCGCAGATTACTGACTACCTCATCAAACCGGTAAACCCAAATCAGGTACTGCTTTCGCTGAAGAAGATTATGGAAGGCAAACGCCTGGTGAGCGAGGCCACCACCACCGCCTATCAGCAGGATTTTCGCAACCTGTTCATGGCGCTTTCTTCAAACCCGAACCATGAAGAATGGAAGGACCTCTACCGTCGTCTGGTGCGCTGGGAGCTGGAAATGACTCGCTCCGACAGCCCGGAAATGCTGGAGGTGCTGGTGAATCAAAAGGCAGAGGCCAACACCGAATTCAACAAGTTCATCGCGAAGAATTACAGCAACTGGATTTTGGGTAAAGAGCAGCATGCACCGCTGTTTTCACATCAGTTGCTGGCGCAAAAGGTGCTGCCACATGTGCAACCCGGTACGCCCTCTTTTCTGGTGGTAATTGACAACCTGCGCCTCGATCAGTGGCTGGCTTTTCAGCCCATCATCACGGAGTCGTTTCGGGTGGTAGAAGACGACCTGTTTTACTCCATTCTGCCTACGGCAACGCAATACGCCCGCAATGCCTTGTTCTCTGGTATGCTGCCGATTGACATCGCGAAACAACATCCGAATGAGTGGAAGAATGATGAGGATGAAGGCGGCAAAAATCTCTTCGAAGATGTGTTGTTCGAAGCCCAGCTTAAGCGCCTTCGCAAGGACAATCTAAAATGGCAGTACACCAAAATCACTAACAACGATGATGGTAAGGCGTTCGAGGATAACGTGCACAACTACCTCAACAATGACCTCTCCATCATCGTGTACAACTTTGTGGACATGCTCTCACACGCCCGCACGGAGATGGAAGTGCTGAAGGAATTGGCGGGCGATGAAGTAAGCTATCGCTCCCTGACTGTGAGCTGGTTTGAACATTCGCCGCTCTATCGCGCATTGAAAAAGGTAGCCGACAAAGGCATCCAATTATTTATCACCACCGACCATGGTACGGTGCGCGTGCAGCGGCCCAGCAAGTGCGTGGGAGACCGCTCAACGACCACCAATCTGCGCTACAAGCACGGCCGCAACCTGCAATACGACGGCAAAGACGTCCTCGCCTTTCGCGACCCGAAGCTGGCAGGCTTGCCCGCACCCAATGTCAGCTCCACTTTCATTTTTGCGAAGGAGGACATCTTCCTGTGCTACCCCAACAACTATAACCACTACGTGCAGTATTACCGGAATACCTTCCAACATGGTGGCATCTCGCTGGAAGAAATGATAGTGCCGGTGATTCGGCTGGAGAGCAAGTAACTCCTTTGTCATTTTATGCACTATCGAATCTTCGCTGGCCTCTGCTGCCTGACATTTCTTATTGCCTTTGGCTGCAAGAAAGCGGAGCCGTCCGGCGCCAATTTGGAGACGCACAACTACACCTTTATGGATAGTGTGTACATGATTTACAGCTACTACGCGGATAGCCTTGGCCAGTTTCATGAATCGTTTTGGGATACCAGCTTCGGCCTGGCTTCAAGGCAGGAGCCGCTGATGATCGCTTCGTCCGCTACACCCGACTACGTCATCTTCCGTCAGGATACCTTCCGACCTGTTGCAGGTAGGGCCAACACCTTTGGCCTGATTAGCCCACAGCACTCGAGAGGGCTATATATGGAGATTCGCATGCCTGAAGATTCCATATTCGTAACCGGTATCCTGAACCAGCATCGGACGGTAAAGTGGAGCTATGTGCTACGCGGCCTGCGGCAGTAATTAGCGTACTACAGAACTTTTAGTAAGCCGATTGTAGGCGTAGCCAATTCCCTTTTCATACTCGCGTTCAGGACTTCAACTTTGCGCCATGCGCGTGGATTATCTCATCGTAGGTCAGGGGCTTGCCGGCACCTGGCTAAGCTTTTTTTTGATGAAAGGCGGAGCCAGAGTCATCGTATTTGACGAAGTAACTGAGGGGCGCGAATCGGCCAGCAGCGCGGCTTCGGGTCTCATCAACCCCATCACCGGGAAACGGCTTGCACGGCAGGCGATGGCGGAGGAGCTACTACCTTTTGCGGAACATGCCTATGCAGAACTGGGTGCCGTGCTTGGTCTGCCCTTGGCGAATAGCATTCCCATCCACACTTTTTTTAGCAGTACAGAAGAAGCTGATTTCTTTTCGCGAAAAGCAGCAGATACCCACAGCGACTTCCTGCATTTCGATAGCCGCATCGAAGGCCGCGACTATTTCACAATACCCTTTGGCAGTGGCAGCATTTTCCCCGCACAACTCATCAATCTGCAAGGCATGCTCCAGGGCTGGCGGCAGCATTTGAAGTCGAAGGATGCCTTGCAGGAAATCCGCTTCGACTGGAGCCAAGTCGTGTTTGAAAATTCGGGTCTTCGCTATGGCGACATCACTGCTCAGGCAGTGATAGACTGTAGCGGTGCAGCAGGTGCGGCTAACCCATTTTTCAAGCCCCTACCCTTTGCGCTGAACAAAGGCGAAGCCATCATTGCCACCATACCCGGCTTGCCTGCGGAGGCAGTCTATAAGCACGCTCAGCTTTCCATTGTGCCCTGGCATGAAGGGCGATTCTGGCTTGGCTCCACCTTTGACTGGGAGTTTACCGATGCCTTGCCCACTGCAGCTTTCCGGCAGAAGGCGGCGCGAATTCTCAGTGAATGGTTGCGGCTACCGGCGCAATTCGAGGCGCATGTGGCAGCTATTCGTCCGGCCACGGTGACCCGCGATGCCTTTGCGGGCTTGCATCCGCATCAACCTGCCCTCGGTATCCTGAATGGCTTTGGCAGCAAGGGTTGTTCCCTCGCGCCGTTTCTGGCGCACAATCTGGCACTGCACTTATTAGAATCAAAGCCGCTTTTGCCGCAGGTTGATGTGAAGCGTTACGCTCGTGTACTCGCCCGATGAAGGAGCAGAAGATGTTTGGCTAAATCATGCCGCGCAAGGCAGTAATTCACCACTCGGGATAGAGTGGGTATGCCTTCATGGCTTCGTTGATTTCGCCACGAACCGATGCAATAACGGATTCATCTTCGGGTGCCATCAGCACCCGGTCAATCCAGGTTGCTACCTGCGCCATGTCGCCCGCCTTCATACCACGCGTCGTGATGGCCGGCACACCAATGCGGATGCCTGAAGTAATGAAGGGCGACTTGTCATCGAAGGGCACCATGTTCTTGTTGATGGTGATGTCTGCCTTCACTAAAGTGTTCTCTGCCTTCTTGCCGGAGATGCCTTTGTTGCGGAGGTCTATCAGGAGTAGGTGGTTGTCGGTGCCGCCGCTCACGATGTCGTAGCCTTTCGCCAGGAAAGCCGTTGAAAGGGCTTGTGCATTGCTGATGATTTGCTTTGCATAGACCGTAAAATCATCCTGTAGAATTTCATGAAAGGAGATAGCCTTTGCTGCGATTACGTGCTCCAGCGGCCCACCTTGCGTTCCTGGGAAAACCGCCAGGTCCATCAGAGCGCTCATCATCCGTACTTCACCTTTCGGGCCGGTAATGCCCCAGGGGTTTTCAAAATCTTCCTGCATCAGGATGATACCACCACGCGGGCCACGCAGGGTTTTGTGGGTGGTGCTGCTCACGAAATGGCAATGAGGCAGTGGCGAGTTAAGCAGGCCTTTGGCGATAAGTCCGGCGGGGTGTGCCATGTCGCATAGCACCAGGGCACCCACCTTGTCGGCGATGGCACGAATGCGCGGATAATCCCAGTCGCGGCTATAGGCAGAAGCGCCGCAGATGATGAGCTTGGGCTTGTGTTCTAAAGCCTGCTTTTCCATCATGTCGTAGTCCACGCGACCGTCTTCTTTCTTCACGCCGTAGAACACGGGATGGTATAGCTTGCCAGAGAAGTTGACCGGTGAGCCATGCGTCAGGTGGCCGCCCATGCTGAGGTCGAGGCCGAGGATGACATCGCCGGGCTTGAGGCAGGCGAGCATCACGGCGGCATTGGCCTGGGCACCACTGTGGGGTTGCACATTGGCGTAGGCACAGCCGAAAATCTTTTTCACGCGGTCAATGGCGAGTTGCTCGCTCTTGTCCACCACCTGGCAGCCGCCATAGTAGCGTTTCCCCGGATAGCCTTCCGCATACTTATTCGTCATCACGTTGCCCATCGCCTGCATCACGGCAAGCGAGGTGAAATTTTCGGAAGCAATCAGCTCCAGTCCGCCGCGCTGGCGCAGCAATTCTTCGTGGATAAGGTCAAAAATTTCAGTATCGCGAACCATGATGTTTGCCTGTTTTGGCAGGATTGTCTGCGAAGATAGGCAGCTCGGACAGCACCTTCCGGATTAGGGTTGCTGCCACGAAGGTTGTGTGTGTATGTGGTTGTGTTTTTGTTTGTCGGCTGTAGTGCGCTGATGGGGCATTCGTTGCGTCGCACACTGAGGGGCCAGTGCTGCTATCCGGCTTTCCTCATGGTTTCTGTTCTTACATCATGTAGGAAAAGCTGCGTAGCGAAATCTTGTTGAAGTGTGCGACGCAACGGCAGTCTGGCAATGAGAAAATGCTGACTAAAAAAAATTTCCACTGAATGATTGCACACCTATGTGCAGGCCATTCACAGGCTGTGCTGCTGATACACTATTCTTTATCGGCGGGTGGATTGGCGCTGTCTTTCCCATGCTTACTGTTGCGCATCACGTTCTCAATAGTCCAGGTGAGGCGCTCCTGGAAAGGGCTTTGCCGCACGGGGCAATCAGGCATGCTGCAGAGTTTGCATTGATAAGGAACGCAGCCATCCACATGTACAAACAACTCTACAGAGCCGCCAAAATGATCTCGGATGAGGGCTTCCAGGAGATGGATTTCACGGTCGGCATCACGCACCTGCAAGTAGTAAGGCAAGGTCATGTGTGCATCCACATGCAGCACTTCGCCATATCGGATTACGCGCAGGTTGTGCAGGTCTATCCATTCATTCCGGCGATGCTCATGGAGCACTTTTATTACCTCCTGTAGCAGCGAGACATCGGCTTCATCCATGATGCCACTCAGCGAATGGCGCAGCACTTTGTAGCCGGAATAAAAAATGAACAATGCAAACATTAGCGCTACGACAGCATCGAGCCAGAGCCAGCCGCTGAAGCGCAGCAGCAGCAGGCCAATGATGATGGCGGCTGTGCTAAAAGCATCAGTCATCAGGTGCCGCCCGGCTGCACTGACAGTAGCTGAATGCCGCTGCCGGCCCACCTTTAGCGCATAGCTGCCCATCAGGAAATTGATGAAACCCGTGATGGCAATCAGTACGATGCCCCAGTCTAAGGCCGGGATTTCCACGGGTGGATGGATGAGTTTGTTGATCCCCTCGTAGATGATCAGCAGGCTGGCAGCGATGATTAAAGTGCCTTCGATGGCAGCAGAGATAAACTCCACCTTGCCATGGCCATAAGGGTGGTTCGTGTCACGTGGTCGGGCCGCCAGGAGCACGGCATACAGGCCGATGAATCCGGCCAGCACATTGACGGTGCTTTCCAGCGCATCGGTCAGGATGGAAACAGAATTGGTGAGGTACCAGGCCCAGAGCTTGCCCGCAAACAGCACAACTGACAAGCCTGCAATGAGTTTTTGAGTGGCTATTGGTGAGTAGTTGTGTGCGCGTTTTTCCTGCATCATGTGTTGCTGTTCCCAGCTATGAAGTTGACTGGTGTTGTTTGTTTCCTGCCGAAAATTTCTTTAGGCCAGCTTTCGGAGTTGTGCTCCGGCCCATGCACTCAGGCCACCTGTCAGCCCGCCTATCAAGGCAGTTACGGTGAGATAAAGTGCAGGAGTTGGTTGATGAAATAAGAGTAGGGCCATCTTTTGCGACAGCAAATGTCCGTTCGGAATGTCTCGCCACAATGCAACACCAAGCCAGAGCAGGGCAATGCCGAAGAAGCCAGCCCAGAAGGCCTTTCCACTACGCATGCCCGCGAAGTAGCAACTCAATCCTGCTACTAATGCAGCGACCCACCAAGGCCCAAAACATTCAGCAATACCCGCCACGATGGCGATGAGCAAGATGGTAAACAGAAAGCGCATGAAGTGAAGGGCTATTTTTTTATAGAAAAGATGCCATGAAAATTGTGGCTATGGGGTCAGTGTCCAGGTGTAGGGTAGTGGGTTTTTCATAACATCGGTTCGTAGGAATTGCACGGTGTGATATTTCCCCATTACCCATTGCTCAATAAAATCACTGTAGAAAGGCGAACCCGGATTGCCACTCTGTCCGCCGGGATAAATACTGAAGGCTTTGGGCAGGCTGTCCATCTCCACAATCATGCGCCAGGATGGGCCGTGATTCCCCCTGCATGCATTGATGGTATTGCTCCAGCCACCAATGGGCAGGTATTCATAAGAGAAGGCTGGGATTTTTGCCAGATGCCGCAGGCCAGTATTCTTGACCACATACCATTCCAGTGATTTTGTTTCGGCATGCTTACTGAGTTTTTTCAAAGAATCATCTGCCTCCCGAAAAGCACGTAGCACCAGGTCGTGCAGGCTTTCGTGTTGGGGGGTATTCTTGTCATCGTAATAGGCGGAAGCCGAATCTTCACGCAGGATTTGTAGGGTTTGTTCGGTGGAAGGGTAGCGGATTTTTTCGGGAAAATCATCCTGCCATATATCTTGATACAGCTTGGCCCAAAACACCTGAAACTTGGTTGCTTCTTTGCTGTTTGCTTCCAGTCTTCCATTCCATCCGGAAAAAAGGTTCACAAACTCTGGGCTGCTTTGAGCCACATAGCTGTGGGCTGTTTCTTCAAAGAGTTTGGAATAGGTGTCGTTCTGCATGGCCATCATCTGTTCCATGCTAATCTTTTGCGCAGCTTCTTTCCCCAATAGTGCATTCAGTTTATCATGGATGAGCCAGCTCCGCCATTCACTGAAATCGCCATTGTACCAGTAAGGATAGCTGCTGTCCGTTACCTGCTGGTTGGCACTGGCCACATAGCCTTGTGGTGGGTTCAGGACATGCGGGTTTTCAGCCATCGGGATATTGGCACCCCAAAGTGTGCTGCTGTCATCGCCTCGCATCACAAACTTGCCCTGTCCTTTCCATTTATTGACAAACCTTCCCTGGCCCCAAAGGGCAATGTTGCCTGCTACATCTGCGTATGCGATGTTTTGTGCGGGGCATTCGAAGTGAGCAATTGCGGACTGAAACGAGGAATAATCCTGAGCACGGTTCAGCAGATATACGGCCAGCAATTCATTCGTGCCGCGATGAGCCATCCAAGTGCAGGCAAGCAGGGAATGACCGGGTGGTACTGCATCTAAAGTGGTCTTACGGAAGCCAGGGTCGAAGGTTACCGGGCCGTGCAGGGTGTACAAAACAGTATCAACAAAGTCAGCACTACCGCGAACATGTATCCGCTCTACGCTACGTTCAAAAGGAATTTCTTTTCCCTGAAAGAGATAAGCCTTAGGGCGAACCCAGTTTGAGGAATCATTTGTGGTGGTAGTCGCTTCAGCAATGGGTGTGATTTCATAAAAATCTTTCACATCGCGGTAGTTGTTCGTGAAGCCCCATGAGATTTTCTCATTGAAGCCAATCACGATGCACGGTGCACCCGGCAGAGATGCTCCATAGCAATTGAGGCCTGGTGCGGTGAGTTGCATCTCGAACCACAGCGAAGGCAGGTTCAATCCGAGGTGCGGGTCGTTGCAAAGGATGGGTTTGCCGCTCTGGGTATGTATGCCTGACACAGCCCAGTTGTTGGAGCCAACGGCCACTTCATGGTCGGGCTGCTGCATCATTCCGAAAGCCGCAGACAGGCCTGGATTCAGAGTATGAGTAGCTTGAAATGCAGTTCCCACTTTTCCGAAATGTGCCCATACTTCTTCTGTGGGCTGTATGGCTTGCGGCAGGCTGGGCGCTTCGAATTTTGTCCCTACGGGTATGACCGGTTCATTGCCTTTGATTCGTTCCGGGAAAAGTGCATCGAAAACTTCATTGCCGAGCTTATCACGGAGTAGGGTGTAAGCGATATCATCCGTTTTGCCACTGAGGTCGCGGGCCATGTATTTCATCAGCAGGGCAGTCTTCAGGTTGGTCCAGTCTTCGGGGGCAAAGCCCATGAGTTTGTATTCAAGGGGCAGCTCCCGGTAGCCGTCGCCAACGCTTCGCAGGGAATGGATATAGGCATTCACGCCATCACGATAAGCATCCAGCATGGCTTTGGTGCGTGGTTCTTTTTCCATCGCAGCCAGAGAATGATGAGCGCCCCACACCATGCCTTCCCTTCGGATGCCACGGTCATAGTCAATAGCCTTCGCTCCAATTACCTCACTCACCCGGCCTGCGGCTGCGCGTGTTTGCAGGTCCATTTGCCAAAGGCGGAAGTAGGCATGCACAAAGCCTTGCGCGTAGTAGAGGTCATGGTCATTGGCTGCACGCAGGTGTGCAATCAGGGCAGTGTCCATCCAGATTTGCACCGGATGTTGCAAGCCCTTCAACTGAATATCTTTTTTGAAATCGGGATGCAGTGGTTCTGCATTGGCCAGGATACCATTCACCGGGTCCAGAATCTTACCGAAGGCTGGTAAGGACACACTGAAAGAATGATTCAGCGTCCACACAAATGAGACAGCCAGCAGGAGCGGAAATAGACGCAACAAACGCATGAGACGGGTTTGCTATAAAGCTAAGCCCTTGTGTGGGTAAACCTTAGGCCCTGCTATTACATCACCACTACCTGCACCGTAGTTCTGGTCTTTTGTTCCAGCAGGATGGTGCGGTTCATCGTCAGACCAAACAGAATTTCCGGTGTGTAGTGCCGCACGGTCATCAGGCTCACGTTTTCATTCCTGCGCACTTTATACATTGGTTCTAATGCAGCGATGAGTGCAGCAATTTTTTCAGGCTGATTGTCGAGGCAGGCGATGAATGAGATGGCTGCATTCTGAATCATATTCACATGCAGCCGCAGCCTTGCGAAGGTGTCATAGATATAGGACAAGGCATCTTCGGTGATGAATGAGAAGTCGAGTGTGGTAACCTGCAGCAGCACCTGTTCGCGCTTCCAGACGATAATGGGCGGATAGGCCAGTTGCGTTTCATTAGCATGAATCAGCGTGCCTCGCTCTGCCGGGTCTAAGAAGCATTTTACATACAGTGGTATGCCTGCATTATGCAGGGGCTTAATGGTCTTCGGGTGGATGACTTGTGCGCCGTAATAGGCCATTTCAATCACCTCAGCATACGTGATGTTTGGGATTTGCACTGTGTCCGGAAAGAGTCTGGGGTCTGCATTGCGCAGGCCTGCCACGTCTTTCCAGATGCTCAGATCTTCTGCACCCATCATCGAGGCAAGGAGCGCTGCCGTATAGTCCGAGCCTTCGCGGCCCAGCGTCACTGATTGGTTATTGGCCGTTGCGCCGATGAAGCCCTGTGTAATCACCAGTTTGCCTGCATCAAGGATTGGACGCAACTGGTTTTGTGCCTGTGTTGTTGAATACGATAAATCCACCCGGCCTTCGCGCCAGGTTTCATCCGTGCGGATAATATGGCGAATGTCCACCCATTCATTTTTGATGTCCGCTTCTTGTAGTAGCATTGCCAGCATCCGCGTGCTCAGTAGCTCACCGATACATACAATTTGGTCATAGGAATAATCGAAACGGGCTGCATCTGCATCATCCACTGCCCAATGCAACTCCGTGAAAAATTGAGACAATACAGCACCTGCAGCCGCAAAGCCTTCTGCCGATAACACTGCCTGAGCATAATTCAGATGTTCCTGTTCCAGCGCTTCTGCCAACATTCGAGCACGTGCCTTATCCACACAGGCAGCCCGCACCAGGTCTTCGAGTGCATTTGTTGTCTTACCCATCGCCGAAACCACCACTACCAGGGGCTTCTTAGCCGCGCTGATAATCGGCAGCAGGGCCTTCATCCGTTCCGGTGTGGCAATTGAAGCGCCACCAAACTTGTACACGTGCATGGTAAAAAATTCTGGGGCGCAAAAGTCGGCAACCCACAGCAAAACCACCGGTAGCTTTCAAGTTGTTTTAGCCAAATTATTCAGGTACTAAATCAGAAAAATTCCCGGATTGTGCTACTATAATAGAATGAGCGCTTTGTGCGCATCCGGCACTATGGCATCCTGAGCAGCACCTGGAAGCGGGGCCGTATGCCCGGGCAGGAACCCATGAAGGCACCCAAGTCCCCGGGCCGCTGATTGGCAAGGGTATATACAAATATACTGGCCTCAAAGCCTGCTGAATACCTCCCAACAAAAAGCCGACATCCCCATAATCTGCCCCTGACGGCTACCGTAGATTTCGTCCAACAGAGGTTTCATTGTTCGTCCTGCGGACGCAACGAAACCTTAGTTATTATGCGTTCGTGCTTCTCTGTCGCCTATAAATATGATTCCAAAAACTTAATTGTGTCGCTTTTGTCTTTGAAACTTGCATCAATTCTGTCGCCAGTGTTGTACTTAATTATTATTTCGTATTTCACCAGTTGAAGTTTGGGTCTGTCCTCCGAATATTTTTTGAGAAAGTCAATTGCCTCTGTTACTGTACTTGCAGATGATTCTTGTCCGTGCAAGGGTAGAATAACAACTCTTTCAATAAATCTGGAAACCGATTTAGAAAGAGAGTCTAAAAATTCGTCAACGTTTTTCTTGTTTAATTTTAGTAACTCTTTTGCTACATCAGTTTTGTTCTGTAGTTTATTCCAGCTTTCAATTTTCTTTTTGAAATCTTTTTCGGAAGTGCCTTCATCAGAAGCTGCATTAATACCAAATTTTCCAAACGCTTTTACAACTGTAGCATACGGAAAGTATAAAACTCCAAAGCCATGTGATTTAAGCTGATTTAATGAACCATCAGTAAACTCACCTGCTAAGACTACACCAACAAACGGAGATGAATTTCTATGCTTTTCTTTTAAAGGAATAATTGCTCCCTGAATTTCTTGTGCTTTGTTCCGTGAATGTTTTGTATAACGCCTCCACGCAACTTCAATGAAAGCAACGGGAATACCTGTTTTATTTACTGTCCCACCTCTTTCAAGCACAAAATCTAAATCATGTTTATTGTCTTTGACGTCAGTCCATGAAAGTTTTTTGCCTGCTCTGGCTTTGCGTTCACCTTTCTTGTCAAGAAACAGTTTATGTTTTCTTGCGAATTTTTCAAGATGTGGCTCAATAGCCAATTCTAAAAGGTCTCCGATTATTTGACCAAATTTATGTGATAATGATTCTGCCATAGTTTAACCGTTAATCCAAAGTCGTCCTTCATGCAAAGGAACTGTGTGTTTTCTGTTTTTCCATTTTACGTTCCTGTCTCTTAACTTCTCAAAAGAGTAATCACTAAATCCTGCAGAAATAGCTAATTCTCCTAACCATTTGTCAACTGGAACATAAATTCCATAAGGAGCAGAATCTCCAATAACAAAGCACATTTTACAATTTTCACTCGTTACTCTTCTAAGAGAATGGAAAACGTCTGCCAAATCATTAAAATATGCAGCTATCATTAAATGATAATTCTTCTTGCCTCCATGCTTTAGCCGCTCTTCTTTCAGAGTTCCATAAACTTCTAAAAGTTCTGATTGTATTGCTGACAATCTTTGATTTGTTAAAACGCTTTCTATATTGTCACCCAATTTTGATACATGTTGTGTGCAAGCCCTTACTAAATGTTTTCTTACGTTGTCTTGCAGGTCAGCCCAACCAGTAATTTCGCCCCAAAAAGTCATTTCAAGTCTTGTCGCATCTGCATAATCATAGTTGTTTGCATAAGGGGGAGAAGTAATCACCAGGTCTCCCCAATTTTCAGGAATTGATTCTATGTTTCTTGCATCTTCATTTAGTACTATTGAATCAACTACATTCTTGAAACGGTTTTGAGTTCGTTTCATATCAAGATACATGTCATTCACTTTTGCTTCAAAAGCTACGAATGGGTCAATTACTTTTGATTTTGTTTTTGTTGGCTGTATATATTGCCATTGAGCCGTACCAACTGGTGAAGTAGTTCTTAAAATAGAAGTGATGATAAACCAGTTGAAATTTTTTATTTCTTCGTCTTGCTTTTTATCAAGCCAAACTTGCTTGAGTGCTTCCAATTTTTGAATTATTTCAACAGGATAGCAACTCATAATGAGTTTAGGGAATTCTGTTTTTGTAATTGAAAGAGATTTCGCCTTTTTAAGAAGTGAAAGAGCCTCTTCCTTAAATTTGTCGGGGGGGAAATTCCAATTAAGTTTAGCCTTAGCAATTCTGTAAATGTAAGGATGTGCCTCAACGCCGTATGACTCTACGCCTTCAAATTCACTTTCAAGTAAAACAGTTCCAGAACCAGCAAATGGGTCAATAACTCTCGTTCTCCCGTTTTGCTTTTCCTGTCTAATTAGCTGATTAACCCATGAAGCCGAAAAACCTGCCGTATATCTGTACCATTTGTGTATAGGCATCTTCATATTGTCAGCAAAAGTGGCAGAGTAATCTTGCTCTACTTTTACTTCGTCCGGGAATAATTCTAATTCTAAAACTTGTGTCTGATATGCCATGCTTCAAAGATAGTTAAAATGTGTCCTTATATATGCTTAGTTTTCAACGCATAGGGTGTCCCAATAGCATGACGCATAACGTCCGGCGGCTTTGTGCAGGCGGGTGGTGGTGGTGTTCCGTCTGCCTGAACCACTGCCGGGATTTATTTTTTGTTGAAGTTAAGAAGTAAAGCTGATAGATATTCGTCAAGCTGGAACCGAAGCTGATAGCAGCAAATAGTTGAGAACATAACTTTCAGCCCCGCTTGCACAAAACCGCTTGTTGAACTAAACCTACGGTAGCCTTCCGCCGCATACCGTAAATTTAGCGTTCACTTTAATCAAACTATATGGCAACGAAAAAAAATCGCCGGAAGAGCTGAGGTACAATAAGTTCCTAAGTTCAAGGGCATTACAAAGCCACAAAAGAGACCTGTATTTTGTTTCCCAATAACAGGGGACATTATCAGCAAACGCATACAGTTCCACACAAGTACATTTATGTCTATTGTGTCCAATGTTTCCCCAATGCTTTGCTCTAAGGCGGTAGCTGCCGATGAGCCTGTTTCGTACTTCATGATGCTGCCCCTCCCTGCCTCTTTCCGGGCAAAGCCGACCTGCGAAATCCAGCCGAAGTGTGCGACGCAACGGATGCTGAATCGGGCTGTGAAAGCCGGCTAAAAAAAGATTGAGACCGTTGCCAGGCAATGCTCCCGGGATAGTTGCGTCCGATTCATGTGCATTAGTATATGGCTAATACCAATTAGACATCTAAAATTTGCACGTTGTGTATAGACTCCGTCCGGTAA
>CAYRJR010000048.1:0-15574 GCA_964424655.1 uncultured Chitinophagaceae bacterium | reverse complement strand
CTGTAATGAAGTCAGGTGCTAAACTCATTGGGGCTTCACATGGGTTGAGTCAGGTTGCGCTGCTCCTGTTTATCATGTTGCAGGTGGGTATCTGGGCCTTTGGGCCGGAGCAGAATTGGCTGGATAAACTTTGGCAGGTGCCCTTGATTTGTGCCATAGGCGCTGGCCTGGCAGCAACGCTTTTTGGCATTTATCTCTATAGCAGCAATCGCTGGCGCGATATGCACGTCAATGAAGCATCCTCTTCATTAGCCTGCGAAGACTTTAAAAACTTCCTGAGGCTGCATATTCATAAAGACGGACTCACTATTTACCCAATCGGCATCCGGCGTGTGCCCCGACATTGGGAAACCAAACAAACCGGCAATGGCCCGGATAACATACGCTTCAGCGGTAGCGAAGAACCCAAACCTTTCCTGATAGAATCCCCCATAAACATCCTCAACGAAAAACTATGAGAAAACTATCCCGACCTATTGACCAACTACAGCCTGCCTATGATGTCGTCATTATCGGTAGTGGCTATGGCGGCAGCATTGCAGCTATGCGATTTTCCCGTGCAGGACTCAGTGTCTGCCTGCTCGAAAAGGGCAAGGAATTCCAGCCAGGCGACTATCCTTCCAGCCTCGGAGAAGCTGCTGAGGAAATGCAGATTAATGCCGACAAACGGGAAGCAAAACACAACGGGCTATATAATTTTCACGTCAGTGAAGACATTACAGTCTTCAAGGGATGCGGCCTGGGAGGCACCTCTCTGGTAAATGCCAACGTGTCCATCAGGCCAGAGCCACGCGTATTAGAAGATGCCCGTTGGCCCGCTGCCATCCGCAACGAACCTGCCAGCCTGAATGAAGGCTACGACCAGGCCTGGCATGTCCTGAATCCACAACCTTATCCCGCAGGCAAGCCGGGGTTCCCTGAATTAAAAAAGGCGGCAGCCATGCGCCAGTCCGCCGAAAAGATGGGCCAACCCTGGCGTTATACCGACATCAATGTGGCCTTTGAAGACGGGCCAAATCATGTAGGTTATGAGCAACAGCCCTGCAATAATTGCGGCGACTGTGTGACGGGCTGCAACCATTCTGCCAAGAGCACCCTAATCATGAACTACCTGCCCGATGCGGTGGCGCATGGCGCAGCAATCTTTTGCAATGTGGATGTGAGTCACGTATCACGCTCCGGAAATGGGTGGCTGATATACTTCGACGTCTTCGGCAGCGAGCGCGACAAATTCGATGCACCACCCATGTTTGTCCGGGCAAACAAATTATGTATTGTGGCTGGTGGCGCTTTGGGAAGCACTGAAATCCTGCTGCGCTCGCGCAATAAAGGCCTTAGCCTCTCGCCTATGCTGGGCAAGCATTTCACCGGCAATGGCGACATGCTGGGTTTCGGCTACAATTGTGATGAAGAAATACAAGGCATGGGACTCGGCAACCATTGGGCTGACCCGGAATTAGGGCCAGTAGGCCCATGCATCACCAGCGTCATAGACATGCGCAACCAACCCAATCTTGGCGATGGTCTGACCTTCGAAGAAGGCAGCATTCCCGGACCTCTGGTAGGCGTGATTAACCAAAGCCTGCTGGCGCTTTCCGGATTTTCAGGCAAAGACACCGACAGCGGCGCCTGGGATAAGTTGAAAGAAAAAGGACGTGAGCTGAGCAGCCTCGTCCGTGGGCCATATCATGGTGCCACAAACAACACCCAAACCTACCTCATCATGTGCCACGATGACGGCAAGGGTGAGATGTCGCTCAATGAACGCGACCACCTTGATATTTCCTGGAAAGGCGTGGGGCAACAACCCATTTTCCAGAAAGCCAGCGATGCCATGCTTGATGCTACCGCCGCCCTTGGAGGCACATACATCCAGAATGTGCTTTGGAATAAACTACTCAACTATGACCTCGTCACCGTGCATCCCCTGGGTGGCTGCTGCATGGGCGAAGACGCAGCCACTGGCGTGACCAACCACCTCGGCAATGTGTTTTCAGGCAATGCCGCTGAAACGCATCCGGGACTGCATGTGCTGGACGGCTCAGTAGTGCCCCTGCCTCTGGGCACCAATCCGCTCTTCACTATTTCTGCCATTGCAGAAAGAGCCTGCAAGCAAATCGCGACAAGCATGGGCCAGAAGCAAGATGAGCAATATGGCATCATCAGCCTGCCTGATGTAAGCTACCTGCCTGCCGTACAGTTCACAGAAACCATGCGGGGCTTCTTTGGGAAAGGAGAGCAGCAAGATTATCAGCGCGGATACGACCAAGGCAAAGACAACTCTTCTGCATTTCTGTTTACCCTCACCATCCGCACGGGCGACATCAACAAATTCAGCAAAGACGAACAACATGCAGGCAGCATTGCGGGTACGGTTATCGCACCAGCTCTTTCCGACAAGCCTCTGATGGTGAGCCACGGCATCTTCAACCTGTTTGTGAAAGACCCGGCAAACCCGGATATGCTGAAGATGAAATACCGGATGAACCTGCATGACGAAGCCGGAAAGACCTACTTCTTCGACGGCTATAAAGCTGTGAAAAATGACCAGGGTTTCGACCTATGGAGCGACACCTCCACACTTTTCATCACCGTATTTGAAGGGCATGACGATAGTGGCACTATCGTAGGAAAAGGCATCCTGAAAATTGCACCTACCGACTTCGGTATTCAGATGACGACCATGAAAGCCGTGGACACCGGCGGCAAACTGGAAAGCCTGCTGGCACTTAAAAATTTCTCCGCTGTCTTTAGCGAAAGCGTTTTCAAGACCTATTTCAGGAAGCTACTATGAGTCTGAAAGATTGGCATTCCCTTGCCAATCCGAGATACAGCACTTCGTAATTTTAGCCCACACAAAATCAATTGATTTCTCCTCATGATGGACGATCAAAACCGAAACATTGCTTTCAGCGACTATACCATCGAACAGACCGGCACCCAGGCCGTATCGAAGCGCTTTTTTGCCAACGTATTCCTCTGGATGTTTGGTGCCCTCGCTGTATCCACCTTCTTCGCCTATTTGTTTTCCACCAACCTGCAGTTGCTATCCTACCTGATTGCAGCTAATGGCAAAGGGCTGAATACACTGGGCTGGGTCGTGATGTTTGCGCCCATCGGCTTTGTGATGCTGATGTCCTTCGGCTTCCAGCGCCTCTCCGCTCCGCTCATGTCTGCTTTGTTCCTGGCCTATTCCGCCGTGAATGGTATTTCATTCGCCTTCATCCTGATGGCTTATACCACCGGCTCCATCATTGGCTGCTTTGCTTCTGCGGCTGCCATGTTTGGCGTGATGGCCGTGATGGGCTACACCACCAAAAAAGACCTGACCGGCTTTGGCCGCATCCTTACGATGGGCCTCATTGGCATCCTGGTCGCTTTCGTGGTCAACTTCTTCCTCAAAAGCAATATGCTGGACTACATCATTTCGCTCATAGGTGTGGCTGTGTTTACCGGCCTTACCGCCTATGATGTGCAAAAACTCAAACGCATTTCTGTAGGCATCGAATATGAAGGCACCGAAGCTGCCGGCGTTCGCAAGCTCTCCATCATGGGGGCGCTGACGCTCTATCTCGATTTCATCAACCTCTTCCTGATGCTGCTGCGCCTCTTTGGCCGCCGCAGGTAAATCCGAATCACTATTCTTCAAAAAGCTGCCTCTACGGGCGGCTTTTTTTTGCCGGCTGCAGTGCTACTATGGAGCAGCCGTTGCGTCGCACACTGAGGGGCCAGTGCGGCTATTTAGCTTTCCTCATAGCATCCAAAGGCAAGCCCCATCTGCTCATGTTCAGAATGCAACTCACTGCATCAACCGCGAACTGACGAATAGCGAAATCCTGCCGAAGAGTGCGACGCAACGGATGCCGGGTAATGAGCTATTGCCAACATCAAAAAAAGTTTGCAACAAAATCAGAAAAGCATTGCCTGCCGAATCAGGCATGTAGCAGGCTGCATGCAGTGGCCACTTACATTCGCCGCATGAAGATGCACGAAGTGAAGACGGCTGCTGACCGGCGTGATTTTTTGCAGGTTGCTGTAGCCCTTTACCGGAACGATCCCAACTGGATTCAGCCTTTAGACCAAGACATCGAAGCGGTGTTTGACCCGGCTAAAAACAAGTTTTTTAAGAAGGGGGAATGCACGCGATGGATCTTGAAAGACGAGCAGGGACAGGCTCTGGGGCGGGTGGCTGCCTTCGTAAACAAGCAATACAAGCAGGAGCAACCCACAGGAGGCATTGGCTTTTTTGAATGTGTAGATGATGCGGAAGCGGCACAGTTCATCTTCGACCATTGTCGGGAATGGCTTCGGGAGCGCGGCATGGAAGCTATGGATGGCCCCATCAATTTCGGGGAGCGGCTGGCCTGGTGGGGCCTGCTGGTGGACGGATTTCATTCGCCCCTTTACCAGATGAATTACAACCCGCCTTACTACCAAAAGCTGTTTGAAGGCTACGGATTCAGGCTCTACTTCTCACAAATCTGCTTTGCACGGGAAGTGGACACACAGCTTCAGGAGAAATATTTCGAACGCCATACCGCTATCAGCAAAGACCCGAATTACCGCGTCGCTTTCCTGAAAAAAAATCAGTTGGAACAATTCGCCAAAGACTTCACCTATGTGTACAATAAGGCTTGGGCCAGTCATGGCGGCGGCAAAGAGATTGAAGAGCGTGTTGCCTTCAAGATGTTCAAAAGCATGAAACCCGTGCTGGATGAAAGGCTCATCTGGTTCGCCTATTACCATGATGAGCCCATTGCCATGTGGGTGAACCTGCCCGACCTGAATCAATGGTTTGGCAAGCTTCATGGGAAGTTTGGGTGGCTGCAAAAACTTCAGTTCCTATGGCTGAAAAAATTCGGTGCCTGCGACCGTTTTGTGGGCTTAGTCTTTGGCATCATTCCGGAACATCAGGGCAAGGGAGTGGATTCCTATTTAATCGTGGAAGCCGCAAAGGTGATTCAGCACAACAATCGTTACAAGCGTTACGAGATGCAGTGGATTGGCGACTTCAATCCCAAGATGATCAACATTGCGGAATCGCTTGATACCACACGCAGCCGCACCCTGATTACCTATCGCTACCTTTTCGACCGCAGCAAAGAATTTCATCGTCATCCTATGCTGGGCTGAGGTAAGGGCTAATCAATTCAGCCGAAAAATTTTTCCAGGCAGGGCTTTTACGAGGCCCAGCATTTCCATCTGCAACAATAGCGCAGCTATTTGTGCTGTGCTGAGTCCGGTGCGTAGCATCAGCTCATCCGCGTGCATGCCATCATGACTTTTCAAAGTCTCAGCGATACGCTGTTCTTCTTCGCTCAGGTTTTGGAAAAGCTGTTGCTGGTCGCGCTTATCCGGACGAGCGCCAGTCCAGCCCATCAGGTCGAGTAAGTCCCTTGCATCAGTGATGAGTGCGGCAATTTGTTTCCGTATCAATTTATTGGGGCCGGCAGCTTTGGAATCGAAGGCACGTCCGGGAAACGCAGCTACCTCTCGATTGTAAGATGCGGCCATATATCCCGTAATCATCGCTCCGCCTTTCTCAGCGCTTTCCACAATTACAGTCACATCACTAAGCCCGGCCACAATGCGGTTGCGAAGCGGGAAAAGTCTTGGGTGCATTTTGGTGCCCGAGGTAAATTCAGTGAGTACACCGCCTTGCTGTATCATTTCCTGAGCCAGCGATTCGTGGCTGGATGGGTAAATCTTATCCAGCCCATGCCCTACCACCCCGACAGTCGGCAGGCCCAGTTGCAGGCTCTTCCGATGTGCTATGGCATCAATGCCGTAGGCAAGTCCGCTGACGACAAGCAAGTCCTTCTGTTGACGCAGGCCTTCCAACAAATGCTCGGTAGCCCGCACGCCGTAATCGGTATTCGTTCTGGTTCCTACGATGGCCAGTACTTTCTTCGCGTTCAGCGAAGCATTGCCTTTAAAAAAAAGCATTATCGGCGCATCATCACAGTTACGAAGACGCTCCGGGTATTCTTTATCAGAAATGAAAATGGGCTGAATCCCATGTTTCTCCATGTATTTAAGCTCGCGTTCGGCTTGGGCTTTCAGGCCTGCATCCTTGCAGGCTTTCGCCTTAATCTCGCTCATGCCAGTCACTGCCTTCAAGGATTTCAGAGGCGCTGACAACACAGATTGTGCATCGCCGAAATGGCTCAGCAGAGCCCGGGTCAACTTATCTCCTACACCTTCTATGAAGCATAGGGCTGCCCGGCACAGTAATTCCTCTTCGGTAAATGGCAGCATATTTGCAAGCACTCGTAAGCAGGCAATTTCGCCTGTGGAATCAAAGAAAGCAAAATGAAAATTCAGGCAATTGCACTCTTCCTGGTGTGTGGCATATTCTTCAGCGCCTGCGCCCAGACTAAAAAGACGACTGCTTCAAAAAATAAGACTACGGCTACCCGCTCTGCAAGCAAACTAAGAGGACTCAGCTCCGTGATGTTGCGTCGTGGGGCCTGCTTTGGCCGCTGCCCGGAATACACACTCACGATTCATAGCGATGGCCTGGCTGAATATTTGGGTACACGCAATGCAACTCCATTGGGAGGTTTTCAGAAAAACATCGGAGTTGATAAGGCGCAGGCATTGTTGCAGGCATTCATGGATCACCAGGCAGACACATGCCGGGCTTACTATATCTCCCGCGTTGCGGACGTGCCGGGTATGTCGTTCACACTGAAATATGGAGACAAAAAGCAGCTTATCGGCAACGCCAATTTTGGGCCGCAATATCTGGGAGAGCTGGGCGCTGAAATGGATGCTTTAGGAAAGGTGGATGACACCTGGAAGAAAGTGTCTGAACCTCCGGCGCAGGATTAGCCATCTTGATTTCCTTAGTGCATCCGGTCACCACGAGGTGTAAAAGACTCAAGGATCTGAGCTTCCCGTTGCAGCCATTCCCGCCAACTCAGGCGGGTTTTTTCTTCACCGAAATAATGAGTAGCGAGGTCCAGGAAGAGGCGATAATGCCCAGCCTCACTGACCATGAAGCGGTAGTAAAATTGTCGCAGGGCCTCTTCTTCCAAACCTTCTGCCAGCAAGCGAAAACGTTCGCAACTCCGTGCTTCTATCAGGGCACAAATGAGCAGTTGTTGCAGGAGACGCTCTTCCCGGTTGAGGCCACTGGGCAGGCATTCGAGCAGTGCATTCACATAGGTATCGGCACGCTGCCTACCCAGGCTAAAGCCCCGGCGTTGCAGCTCGGCATACACCAGCCTGAAATGCCCCCATTCCTCAGTAACAATGGGAGCCAACGCCGCTATCAGTTCTGATTTTTCGGGGTATCGCTGAATGAGTGAGATGCATTGAGTAGCTGCTTTCTGCTCGCAAAAGGCATGGTCGCAAAGGATATCTTCCAGGCTTTTGGCTGCGAGGTCGGCCCAGCGCGGGTCAGTGGGGAGGCGCAATCCCAGAATGGTATTTTCTGCCGTGCTCATGTGACGAAATTAGACTTAGCACCAAGCTGACAATGCTGAACTTGATTGATGGGCAGCATTACTTCACTCCTTCTATTCGCAAAGATTTTCCTAAGAAATCTGAGCATTAAATAAATAAAGGCATTCAGTTCAATTTGTGACGTATCGCCGTAATCCCAGCCACTATTTTTGTCCAATGGACATCCCCCAGCAGTCTTCCATTTCAAAGATTCAATCAGCCGGTTCGCCTCATACTGCCGTTTTTATTGATTACGAGAATATCCACTACTACATCAAGAACAACTACCGGGACCCACCCGAGTTAGGTACTTATACAGCAGAAATCATCCGCAGCTTACGCCAGAACCTGGAAGGTGAACGCGGGCTACAGGTGATTATCACCAATGCGTATGCAGATTTCGAACGCGTTGGCGGCGGCTCACTGAGTCAGCTTTACCTGATGGGAATCGTGAGCCAAAACGTGCTCGGGACAGCACATAAAAACGCAGCAGATATGCACATGTGCATTGACCTGATGCAACTGCTGTACACGCGTCCGGACATAGACACCTTCGTGCTCGTGGCAGGCGATCGTGATTACATCCCTGTAGTGCAACACCTGAAACGCAGAGGCAGACACGTATTGGCCGCAGCCTTTCGCGACACCCTTAGCGGTGACTTGTTAGAAATAATTGGGGAATCCAATTTCATAGATATCCAACCCCTGCTTTCTGAAGTTTCTCTGTCGCGACTTAATGAACACAAGGCCAAGGAAGATCAGAAACGCGTGGAGCTGCCCAAGATTAGTGGCCCCAAAGTGGTCGGTAAAATATCTCTGGAAGGGAAAGTGAAAGAAAAGTCCAGCTACAGGCCGACATTCAATCCCATGCCTGCGACACCTACCGTTGTCCCTGCTCCCAGTCAGATCATCACTCAACTTAGCGATCCCTTACGTGAATGCCTGATGCATATCCTGAACTACGTTGAGGAACGCCGTCAGCCAGAGCCTGGCATTACGCTTCTATTACGCTATCTGACGGATGAGATGCCTCAATTAGCCAACTGGGAACGCAAGGAACTCATTGAGCAATTACAGTATGCCGGCTCATTGACTGTGGTGCAAAAACCCGGGATGGAATACAATTATTCAGTTGCAGTCATCAATTATGAGCACCCCATGGTGCAGGAATTGATGCATTAGGATACTTCAATAGCCTCCTATTTCAGTACCCTGATTTCGACCCTGCGATTTCGGTTTGCGTCTTCCTCGCTACGTTCGGGTCTCACTACCGGGCGGCGATGGCCAAAGCCTGCAATGCTGAGCCGGTCATTCGAAATGCCATGGGCTACCAAAAAATCCCTGATGGCAGCAGCACGGTTCAGGGAAAGTTCTTCTACCTGAGTGTCATTATCCATTGCATCAATCACATAAGGCGAGACACAGCACACATGCCCTTCAATCCGGATTTTGATATTGGGATGTGCCTGCAAGGATGCCAGCAATGCCTCCAACGAAGCGATAGATTCTTTGCGCACAATGTGCCGCCCGGGATAGAAATAAATATTTTCCAACACAAGTGTCTGACCCGGCCTGACTGTAGATAGATCCACCATACCAGGAGTCAGTGGCTTCAGGGAATCAGGCTCGCGCTGAATACGGTCGGCAAGACGAATTGTCTTGATTTTCGGTACTGGTTTTTCCCTGCTGACTATATCCACTCTACGATCTCCGGGATTGCCTCCCGGCCTTGGAGCAGCCTGCGCCAATGATTCGCCCCTTGCCACCAGCAGCCGAATATCCTCCTGATTAAATCCGGAATGCAGCAAGTATTCTTTTACAGCTTCTGCCCGTTGTCGGGATAAGTCAATATTAAATTCATCAGTACCGACAGCATCTGCATAGCCAATGATGAGCAGCGACTGCCCGGTATGTAGCCGGCCTTCATAAATGACAGAATCCAAAACGTATCGGGTTGTTTCGCCCAGCTTACTATCGTTGAAAGGGAAATAAACTGATAATGTATCGGGCCTGGCTATTGCCTTTGTATTCCAGGAAACCAAGGCCACCGAAATCAGTAATCCATAAAGTATCAAAAGTCGTTTCATAAAAATCCCGGTGAGAAGGAAAATTGATAAAAAAAATGCTGTTGATAAAGAAAACATCAACCCCATACCCAGTCTAAACTTCCATGAACAAAACGTTCCATTTTCCCACTTTCAAGCTGCACACATAGACGTCCATCTGAGTCAACGCTTTGTACAAAAAGTCTGATTGGTTTGTCTTCGCAGCTAAATAATTGCCATGAGCCACTGCGAAACAGATTCCGGTTATAGGCATCCCATATATCCGACTGTTGATAGGGTTGGCGCGTGTGTTGCAGGATGAATTGTTGTAATTCAGGTGCAGCCTGCTCCGGGCTAATCAACCCCGAGCCATTCAGCCAAAGGCTGGTAGCACGCGGCAGAGAGGCAGGGAAGCTCCGCTGCCCCAAATTGACACCTACCCCAACGACAGCCCACTGCCATTCATAGCCGTGTACCACATTTTCGATAAGGATACCTACTGCCTTTTTGTCCTCAATCAGGATGTCATTCGGCCATTTAATGGCGCAAACCGTGCCGGGCGGCAGAAGAGTCCGCAGCCAGTCGAGTACAGCCAAAGCAACAGTTGCCAGGAAAGTGGGCTGATTGCTCAAAGGCAATGCAGGCGCAACTATCAGACTCATGAGCAGGCTTTCTCCAACGGTATCGGCCCAGCTTTTACCCCGTTGGCCCCGGCCCGCCTCCTGCCTGTCTGCCCATATCAGGTCGCCATGAACTGCCGATGCTGCGTCAATCAGACGCATGGCATAGTTGTTGGTACTATCCACCGTGGCCAAGTGAATAGTTTTCGCCTGAAGCGGTCGCGAAAGCTGTGTATTTTTGAAGAGAGCCACAGGCTAAATTTATTGTCAATCTTATCCGCAGCCCTTTTTTCGTTTGGAGAAAATCATCAGTTCCCTTCCGCAGCGCTCCGTTGAGCGTCCGGCACGTACCACACGTGCGAGCAAACTTTTCAAGTCCATCATCGCTGCCATCCGCGAAAAGAAAGGCGAGCAAACAGCCTCCTTAGACTTACGGAAGATTGACGAAGCCGTTGCCGACTTTTTTATCCTCTGTGAAGCAGGTTCTTACATTCAAATCAAAGCCATCGGCGACGCAGTTGTTGATGCCGTTCATAAAGCAACTGGCGAGAAACCATACCACACAGAAAGTAGCGAACACTGGACTCTGATAGACTATGTGAACATCGTCGTGCACATCTTCAACAGAGAACAACGAAAATTTTATGACCTGGAAAGCTTGTGGGCTGATGCAGGGCGTATGGAACACGACCAATAAATAACACCGTTTTACCCTTTTTTAGTTTCAACTTGCGCAGCGCGTTCAAAGCACCAGCACCACGGGACAAGCCCGAAACCGACATGGAAGAGAATCAGCAAAGGTCCCCACAGCAGCCAGGCAATAATGGTGGGCCTAACAGCAATAGCAATGGCAATCCTGAAGACCCACGACAACAACGTCGCGGGCCACGTTTTAATATCTATTGGGTTTATGGAATCATCATCCTTGCCGTCTTTGGGCTACAGCTTTTCGGCGGCTCTTTCACGGGCATGTATTCCTCAGATACACAAAACAATTTCCTCGACTTCAAGAAAAAATATCTTGATGCAGGGCAGGTTGAAAAGATAGTGGTGGTGGATGGAGAAGCCAATGCTTATCTGAAACCCGGAGCTACAGAAACTCAGACACCGGCCAATCCAAACACCCCTATTGCCACGCGCAGCAGCAACGAAAAACCTTCGGTCTATACTTTCAAAATTGGCTCTATCGAACAGTGGAGTAACGATTGGAATGAAGCCCGTAAAGAAATCCCGGCCAACGTCACAGAACCGCCTGTGATCTACGACCGCTCCAAGACGTTCTTCCGCGATCTGTTCGGCAATATTTTACTACCCATCATCGCCGTCATTGCCATCTGGTTTCTCATTATGCGCAAGATGGGCGGCCCTTCCGGTGGTGGCGGTGCTGGCGGTCTATTCAACATCGGCAAAAGCAAAGCACAACTTTTCGAAAAAGGCACCCGTGTCACCATCACCTTCAATGATGTGGCTGGCTTAGACGAAGCCAAGGTGGAAGTGATGGAGATTGTGGACTTCCTGAAAAACCCCAAGAAATACACCAACCTCGGCGGCAAGATTCCCAAGGGTGCCTTGCTGGTAGGCCCTCCCGGCACGGGTAAGACCCTGCTTGCAAAAGCCGTGGCCGGCGAAGCACAAGTGCCTTTCTTCTCCATGAGTGGCTCTGATTTCGTGGAGTTGTTTGTAGGCGTTGGCGCCAGCCGCGTCCGTGACTTGTTCAAGCAGGCCCGCGAAAAAGCCCCTTGCATCGTGTTCATTGATGAAATTGACGCTATCGGTCGGGCTCGCGGCAAAAACGCTGTGATGAGCAATGACGAACGCGAAAACACCCTGAACTCATTGCTGGTGGAGATGGATGGCTTTTCCGGCGACAGCGGCATCATCATCCTCGCAGCCACCAACCGCCCGGATGTTCTTGATAGCGCCTTACTCCGCCCCGGTCGCTTCGATCGTCAGATTTCGATTGATGTACCCGACGTAAAAGGCCGTGAAAAAATATTTGAAGTCCACCTACAGCCTATTAAAAAGGGACCAGATTTAGACATCGCCAAGCTGGCCATCCAGACTCCTGGCTTTGCTGGCGCAGACATCGCCAACATCTGCAACGAAGCTGCACTGATAGCGGCCCGCAAGGGTAAGGAAGAAGTCAGCATGCAAGACTTCAACGATGCTATTGACCGCGTCATCGGTGGTCTGGAAAAGAAAAACAAAATCATCTCGCCCGAAGAGAAAAAAATCATTGCCTACCACGAAGCCGGCCACGCCATCTGTGGCTGGTTCCTTGAACATGCACATCCACTCATCAAGGTGAGCATCGTGCCTCGCGGCGTAGCGGCCTTGGGCTATGCTCAGTACCTGCCCAAAGAGCAATACCTCTACAATATGGAGCAGCTCAATGATCAGATGGTCTCCCTGTTTGGAGGCCGCGCTGCCGAGGAAATTATTTTCGGAAAAATCTCTACCGGCGCTCAAAACGACCTGGAACGCACCACCCGTATGGCCTACAGTATGGTGACCATCTATGGCATGAATCCCCGCGTGGGCAACGTCTCCTTCCACGACCCGCAGCAAGGCGAATACACCATGACAAAGCCTTACAGCGATGAGACAGCACGCCTGATTGACGAAGAAGTCCGCCGGCTGATCTCGGAGCAATACAACCGCACCAAAGAGCTGCTCTCCAAACACATCGAGCACCTGCACGCACTGGCCGGCGAATTGCTGAAAAAGGAAGTCCTCTTCAAAGACGATCTCACCCGTCTGATTGGCCCACGCCCTTTTGCAGAAGACTCATCGCCCAACGAAAGCATTCCATCTGTGGCCGGAGCTGCCGTGCTGAGCGAACAGGCCAACAGCAGCACAGAAGCCTGAGGCAGTTTGAAGAAAATTCGTTTAATAAAGAGAGGCAACTTCGACTTGCCTCTCTTTTTCTTGAAAAATCTATTTTTTGTAGCTGACTTCCGTACTACTATTCAGCTTCCGTTCCAAGCTGTTTTTCTTTCGATTTCAAGATTGCAACGTTCAAGGTTCGCTATTCAGCTTTTCAAGAGAATTGATAGGTAGGGAATACTGGATGCCCTTTCTTGTGGTATCCATAGACTGTAGCGTCGCATCACAGGTTCAGGGCCGTTACTCCACTAAACAACAGGTCGCCCCACAGATGTTGAGGCGGCCTGTACGTGCTTCGGGCTGCTCCAGCCTATTCCAGCACCACCTGTTTCAGTGCCTGGGCAGCATCTGCCTGCACCCGTAGCAAGTAAACGCCTTTTGGCTGGCCCCGCAAATCCACATTGGCGATGAACAGGCTGGCCTGCACGTCCCCATAGCTGCGCTGCCATACCTGCCTGCCAGCCATGTCGGTTACCGAGATTTGCACCGTGGAAACATGGCCGCTCCAAGGCTCAAAGCCTACCGTAAACAGGCCCTGACTGGGATTGGGAAAGGCGTAAAAACCCTTTAGGTTGACTATGCCGCCCACTGTTGTTGGGGCATCATCAAAACCAATGTCCATCTGCCCGAGAATAGGATTGTAGGCTACAGGATCCGTATGATTAAAGTTGTAAATTATGTAAGGATACCTCCAGTCTTGGTGCCCATAATAATTTGTCATAAGGTCGATACCTCCGTCATAGTTTTGATATCCCCTGTCCAACTCCACCACAAGGTTCATGTTCGGATTGTAGCTGAATCCAGCAGAAATGGGGAAGCGAAACCAAGTACCTTCCGAATCGACGCCAATTATCGAATACTTACGTTGAAAGGACACCAAAGTCAGCCCGGTCTTGAACAGTTGATATTGTTTGCCCGATATCATCGTATCAGAATAGGTTGAGTCCTGAAAAGGAAGTAAGCCCATCTTCACCCACACGCTGTCAATGGTGATTGTGTTCGGAGGCGGAGGCCCCCCGAGACCTGTTGTATCCGCAAAACCGCCTACTCTGAAGTACACGGAGTTTATCGGCCCGGCAGGCAAGCCCGGCAACTGATAGGGCCGATAAATTGCTTGGATCCTGGAAAATCCAGAATAATGAAAAGCCACTTTACTAGGAACACCATATTCGCCGAAAAATCTATAGTAAGCATACTTTGGCAAGGATTGCCCTTGAGTTTCTGTTATCGTCACCCCCCCCATCAGGTAGAGCACCACAAAAAATATCATCTTCATAGCTGAGTTATTTAATGACGAACGTATAGGTGGAAGAAACACCAATTGTTTTTGCCGCATGGAGCAGGTAGAACCCGCGAGCCAGGCCATTCAGATTACTGGCTTCGCCAGTAGAAAGACTGCTGCCTTTTCGCAGCTCCTGTATGGCAGCATCACTGAGTGTGCAGTCACTGAGTGTTTCATCGCCGACCATCCTGATCCAGCTTCCCGCGGGGTTTGGATACACCACCTGCGCCCATCCAGACACCGGCAGACCTGAATTAAAAAGCCCCATCACAGCACAAGGCATTGCCACACGTAATCGCCTAAACGCTGTGTGTGTGTGTGTGTGTGTGGAAACCCCTAAGTTCCTGTTGCTGCCATGTTGGACAGCTTCATAAGCGGGTTGTGTTTTGCTCATGATTTTTGGGTCAAAGTGTAAAAAAAGAGAGATGCTTATAGCGCCTCAGGGGCGCACACTATATAAGACGGTCATTTCACAAGAAAGGTTGGTAAACTTATCGTAAACGGGTGAGATGGCTGGCTGAAACCTGCTGGTATGTTCGGTGCAAAACCGGGTAGCAAAATCCTATTAATGGGTTCGATGCAGAAATAAGCTCAAGAGCAGCTACAATGGGAACCGGGCAATGAAATAGAGCTGAAAATAAAAATGGGGACTATTACCTGCCTTGAAGGTGCTCACGGACTCCAGCATCATTAGTTTACTTTGCGCTCCACATTTCAAAGTCCCTAAAGCCCCTTGCGCTTACGTTCCCTCGACATCAAAGGCTTCAAGTCCTTTGCAGATAAAACTCAGGTTCTCCTCGACCATCCCATCACAGGCATCGTTGGCCCCAACGGATGTGGCAAAAGCAATATCGTAGATGCCATCCGCTGGGTAATTGGCGAGCATAAAATCAAAGCGCTCCGCTCTGACAACCTCGAAGACCTCATCTTCAATGGTTCGAAAACCCGCGCCGGCAGCGGTATGGCCGAGGTATCCCTCACCTTCGAGAATACCCGAAACCTGCTGCCTACTGAGTTCACCACAGTCACCATCACCCGGAAGTTTTACAAGAGCGGAGAAAGCGAATACCGCCTCAATGACGTAGCCTGCCGCCTCAAAGACATTCATAATCTCTTCCTTGACACCGGCGTCTCCAACGATTCCTATGCCATCATTGAGCTGGGCATGGTGGACGATATTATCAAAGACAAGGAGAACAGCCGCCGTCGCATGCTGGAGCAGGCTGCCGGCATCACCATCTACAAAACAAGAAAAAAAGAGGCAAAGCTGAAGCTGGATGCCACCGAGCAGG
>CAYRJR010000047.1:0-15849 GCA_964424655.1 uncultured Chitinophagaceae bacterium | reverse complement strand
ATCCGTTGCGTCGCACACTGAGGGGTTCGTCAGTCTGTTTGGCTTTTCGCGTGAAGGGTGTTTCGGCTTGATGCAAGGCAAGTGCCAGGCATACCCAAGCCTATGCAACATCCCAGGGGCAAAGCCTATTAGCGAAATCCAGCCGAAGAGTGCGACGCAACGGATGCTCCATAGCATTCCCAAAGCCGGCCACATAAAAAATCGCAACCGCGTGAAAGGCTCCTACTTACTGTCGTCAGGCAATCAGCTTGCCGGAACCTGCCTGGGCCTGCGCCAGAATTGCTGCAACAAGAGCGCGAGCATCAGCACGAGCAGGCAGCCCAGCACATTGAGCCAGAGGAAGGCCATCCAATGCGATAGCCACGCGACTACCACCATTAGCTCTGCCACTAAGGCTGCGGCGAACACGGCGCTGCCACTCACTCTTTTCAGGAAGAAGGCTGTGAGAAAGATGCCAAGGATGGTGCCGTAAAACAGGGAGCCGAGGATATTGACCGCCTCAATCAGGTTGCCCAACTGGCCGGCATACAGGGCCACGACCATGCAGAACAAGCCCCAGCCTACTGTAGCCCAGCGTGAGGCGGATAGGTAATGCCCTTCGCTGCCTTCCCTGCGCAGGAAACGCTTGTAGAAATCCACCACTGTGGCGGAGGCCAGCGAATTGAGGCCACTGGCTGTGGAGCCCATGGCCGCCAGGAAAATAATGGCAATGAGCAGGCCCACCATGCCTACAGGGAGGTAGTGGGTCACGAAGGTGAGGAAGACATAATTGCTGTCGTTGGTGTCAGCATCCGGGTCAGCGAGCTGCATCAGGCGGGATACGGAGTCGCGGATACGGGCTTCCTGCCGGGCCGATTGCTGAAGCTGGGTACGAAGTTGGTTCACCGCAGTCTGGTCGTTTTGATGCAGGGCAGAGACCAGCATTTCTACCCGGGCTTTCTTTTGCTCATGCACCTGGAGCTGTATAGCTTTCAGGTTCTGAAAACGGGTGTTGTAGGGGCTTGCTTCCACCTTAGCTACGGCCACAGGATTGAAGAAAAGCGGCGCAGGATTGAATTGATAAAAGGCGAAGACCAGAGTGCCGATGAGCAGAATCAGGAACTGCATGGGAATCTTCAACAGACCATTCATCACCAGGCCCAGCCTACTCTGCGCGATGCTCTTGCCGGTGAGGTAGCGGCCCACCTGGCTCTGGTCAGTACCGAAATAAGAGAGCTGCAAGAAGAAGCCGCCAATGATGCCCGACCAAAGGTTGTAACGGTTGCTCAGATCAAATTTTGTGTCAATGGCATTGGTGCGGCCCAACTTGCCGGCGATGTGCAGCGCATCGCTGAAGCCTACCTGTCTGGGTAGGAGATGCACCACCATATACCCTGCCATCGCCAGCCCGGAAAAGATGATGGCCATTTGCAGCATCTGGGTGTACGAGACGGCGCGGGTGCCGCCATAGACGGTGTAGAGAATCACCAGTAAGCCCATCAGCACCGTGGTGTAGCGTATGTCCACACGCAAGATGGCAGAGAGGATGATAGAAGGCGCATAGATGGTGATGCCGGTGGACAGGCCACGTTGCAGCAGGAAAAGAAAGGCCGTCAGAGAGCGGGTCTTGACATCGAAGCGCCGCTCCAGATACTCGTAGGCTGTATAGACATTCAGTCGCTGAAATATCGGAATGAATGTGGCGCATACCACAATCATGGCTAAGGGTAGGCCGAAGTAGAATTGTACAAAGCGCAGCCCATCGCTGTATGCCTGTCCCGGCGCAGAAAGGAAGGTGATGGCGCTGGCCTGAGTAGCCATCACAGACAAGCCCACGCCATACCATGGAATCTGTTTATCCGCCAGCAGATAGCCTTCGATATTACGGTTGTGGCGGCTCTTCCATATCCCATAGCTGACTATGAAGAGCAGCGTAATCGCCAACACGAGCCAGTCTGTAATACTCATTCAATAGCGGAAGGTTTAACGCCCGTTAGCCTTTCATTCAAAATGCTTCGTAAACAGCCAAAGCAGAAAAATCAGCAAAGCCAACACAGCCACCAGTAGGATATACACATTCCGCCAGGAACCGAGGATGGGTTTGCCTTCTTCAATTTTTCGCATCAGTCACTTTGTGTTGCGGCAGGGAAAGCAGATTCACAAACAACCTGTAAGCGCCGGGGACACCTGCGGGTAGTTCGCGGAAAAAAACCAGGCCGGTATAGACAAAGTTCCCTTTACCATAAGGCGCAATGATGAGGCTGCCTTCATTGGGTTTTTCGCCAGGGTCATTCATCGAAAGCACCGTCTGGTAATGTGGATCAATATCCGCCGCGAAATAGGTACCCCGCTCCTGAATCCAGCCCACAAAATCCTGCTGTGTGATTTTATTGGGGAAGTTGAGCGCCGGTTGTCCGGGGTTCACAAAGCGGACAGGAGCCTCTTCATCTGTAACGCGGTCACGTGAAATGCTGAAGGGATAGGGACCGGGCCGGGCGGTCATGGGCCCGAGTCGGGTGTTGGTGTTGTATTGTACAATCAGGTTGCCACCGTTTTTTACATAGTCCATCAATTGCTGGTGGTAATGGGGCAGGTTTTCGTTGACGTTGTATGCACGCACACCCGTGACGATAGCATCAAAATGACTGAGCTTCCCGGCAGCCAACATGGCATCATTCAACACCGTCACCTGATAACCGATGCGGCTGAGGCAGGCCGGCACTTCATCGCCCGCGCCCGGGATGTATCCGATATTCTTACCGCGCTTTTTCAACTCTATTGGTAACAGAGATACTTCCGCATTGCTGAGCATAATCTGGTAAGGCACGTGGTCATAGGTTAGCCTTTGGATGCTTTTATTGTAGGTCTTGCCTACTATATCTACAGCCAGCAGCAGCTTTCCCGCTGGGCCACCGACACGGCTGATGCGCAGGGCTATTGTGACTTCATCTCCTTTCCGGGCCAGGTGAAAATCGGGGTTTGGTGCTTCAATCTTCCAGCCTGAAAGCTGCGGCAACACCAGTTTGCCGTTCAGATTATCTGCATGAGCTGTGAGGGTCAGATTGAGTTGTCGCGGAAGGCTGTCATCAAAAATCAATAGCTCATCCGATGGCTTCAGAGTAACCGGCGGCAACACTTCCAGGGGACGATACACCTCACCTTTTACCGGGTCGGTGGATTTGAAAACGATGCGGCGCTCCAGTTCCAGCGACAAGCCGGCAATGATGAGGTCCAGGCTGACTTTGGGGTAAAAATCATTTTCGGGTTTGCCAATCATCAAAGGGTCTCGCACCACATACAGGCCTTTGGTATGTGGCTCATTGAGCCAGTAAGGATTGGAATATGCCGTGTTTGCATCCAGTGTTTGCGTGTGCGGAAATGTGTAGCATACATCTCGGGCCAGTTTGAGTCTGGTGGAAGAATCACCACCTCCAGGCAGCCAGTTAATTCTTTCTACACGAAGGTCCCCACCCAAGCGACTGAGCACCTGCACATCGAAAGAAACAGGCCTGCCGGGAATAGCGATGTAATCTGTCGCTGCTGCTTCAACCCAAAGTCCGGAAGCGGCTACGATGAGTGCCTTTGCCTCTTTCAGCTTTTGTGTCTTCCAATATTTCAGTGTGGGATTGTTTTCGGGAAGCAATTCCAGAGCCTTATAAATCGCTACCAATTGCGGAACGCTCGCCTCGGGTTTTAATGGATCAAAATGCTGAATCAGCGTCGCTGTGAGTGGGCCGAGCTTCGCCGCTTCCGGCATCCGCGACCAGGTCTGATTGATGCCTTCGAACAAATCCTTGCGGGCGGTGTCGCCGCGCAGTTGTTTGAAATATTCGATGGCTTCGCCCCGGCTGCGTGCCGTGCCGAAACCCTGGCTTTTATGGTTGGAGCGGCTCTCTGCGGCAATCTCGCCATACGATACACCCAGCAGGGGATTGTAACCACCCACATCCAGCTTTAGTTGGTTGGGCGCGGTTGTGTTGAGGGAACCGAACTTAAATGTGTTCCAAAAGAGGCGGCGTGTCTGCCAGGTGCTTACCCAGCGTAGTTGTTCCGGAAAACGCTTCGGGTCGGCAGCAGCATCAAATGCTTCCTGAGCCAGTATGGCCGAAGCCGTGTGGTGTCCATGCCCTCCCTCGCCGGTGGTCGGGAAACGGCAGATGATGACATCGGGGCGGAATTTGCGAATCGTCCATACCACATCCGCCAGCACACTATCGTGGTTCCAGAATCGAAAGGTTTCTTCCGGGCTTTTGGTAAATCCGAAGTCGTAGGCACGCGTGAAAAATTGCTCAGCCCCATCCATGCGGCGTGCAGCCAGCAGCTCCTGTGTGCGCAGCAGACCCAGCATGGGGCCTTGCTCCTTGCCAATCAGGTTTTGGCCGCCATCGCCACGCGTGAGGCTGAGATAGCCGGTGCGCAGGTGGCGCTCATTAGCCAGCCAGGCTAAGAGGCGTGTATTTTCATCATCCGGGTGTGCAGCGATATAAAGCACAGCACCTGTGGTATGCAGCTTTTGGAAACCAAGCAGAAGCTTTCCCGGAGTGGGCGAAGTGGGCTGCGCATGAAGGCTTGCAGCCAAGAGCAGAAAGGGCAGGAACACAGGAACGGTCCTGTGCCAAAAGCGAATCCGAAGCTTTGCTTCACAAAAAAAGAAACGCATGAAATCGTTTTAAAGACGCAATCTACTTTGGCTTTGCCGCGCAGGACTTATGCAGGAATAGAAGATGCGCGGGTATCAGGAAAGGTCTGGCTCAAGGATTCCTGCTCAAGAGAAAGGCCCATCACAAGATTGCCCACCAAATATTCCTTCTTGCATCCTTGCCCCAGTCTTCGAGGCTTTTGGCTAAGCGTTGTTCCAGCCCGGCACGGGTCAACACTTTTTTATCTGCTTCAGCAGGCGCTGGTGTGGGCTTGCCATCAGGCTCCACTTTGGTGGCTACCCAGGTGGTATAAAGCCGTGGCACGGCCAGCTCCAGAATCATTCCCGGCAAGCCACCCATCTGCTCCGGCCCGGCAGATACGGGAATGGCATCTGTGTAAAATGCCACCACATACACCGAGTCGCAGATACGGGTTACTGCCTTGCGACAGGTGTAGCCGGCGATGGTTCGGACTTCTTTTTCAATGCGCCATTTCAGACGAGGTAAGGTGTCGCTGATGTAAAATTTTTCATCATAAAAAATCTTTTTTGCCCAGAGCCGGCCACGCTGAAAATCCTGCACCACATCATCGTCCGCGCCGGGCGGTAGGCCCCAATGCACCTTAGGTACCACGCCCTCGCGGCCCGGACTATAACGGCTCATAGCCTGATTGAAATCCAGGTTGGCGTAGGTGATCATGATGGGGTTAATTTGCTCGGCCACCCGCTCCAGCCATTCATTGCCGGCCCATAGCTTACGCAGGTTACAGCGTCGTTCAAACTCTATGCGGCCTTGTGTGGTGATCTGTGCCCATGACGGGACAGCACCCAACAGCAACCCAAAAAACAGAGCCGGAAAAAGTTTAGTCTTCATCATCGTTATGTTGGGAAGCCATGCCGCCATTGAAGTGGTAGATGAGTGAGATCAGCGCGTGTCTGCGGATGGTGTTGTAACGGCTTTCGCTAATGGAGCTGACATCCGCATTGCGGTTGTAGCCGATGTTTTGATTGAGGATATCGTAGATGCCGGCCCGCAATTCCAGCTTGTTCCCCTTCAGGAATCTTTTCCCCAGTGTGGCATCCCAACGCAGCACATTATTGTTTTGGGTGAAGACCTGAGTTTGTTCGCGTAGGTCATACCAGGCATTGCTGCGCAGTTCCAGCTTCAGGGGTAGCAGTGCGAAGATGTTGGCAGAAAGACTGGCCGTCCAATAAGAGCTTAATGCGGAGCTGAGGCTGGCGTGATATTCATGCCAGGTGTATCCGGGTTCGATTTCAAAACTGAATATATCCTTATCACCCTTTTTCCAATTTCGGCTAAGGTTAAAACTGCCGCTATAGTCATTGTTCTGAGTGCTGTTGGCCTGGCCATTCACGATGGCTTTAGAATGAGCAAAACTCAGATTGCTGTTGACACCGACAGAGAGGTCGAGCGGTTTTATCTTGAAATAGTAGCCACCATAAAACCAGCTATTCCAGTTGCCATCAAGGTTCACATATTGATAGGTGTGGCGGCCCTGGGCATCAAAGAAATCCGACTGTGAGATGGCATCTTTAACGAAAGAGCCACTGGCACTTAAATAGATGTACTGGCCCGACAGGGGCTTATTGGCATGGTAGCTTACCCGGAAGTTGTTGCTAAACTCCTGCCGCAGGTCCGGGTTGCCGATAGAGATATTGAGCGGGTCATTGTTTTGACGGAGGGGCTGAAGCTGATTCAGGCTTGGCTGGCGCGTTCTACCGGAATAGCTGATGTTGAATCGGGCCCGTTTGCTGAATTCATAGCGCAGGGAAGCTGTAGGTGCGAAGTTGTTGTAGCTGCGGCTGCGGTCGCTGTCGTGATTCAGGCGGTCGTGTTGTTGCCAGTCTGTGTGAAAGACCTGCCCACCGATATTGATATTGTATTTCCCCTTCACGAAACGCAGGGAGGCTGCTCCATTTTGTGTGAGCACATCATAGCCGTAGGAGGAAGAATAAACCGAGTCAAAGTCACTACTCCAGTCGGCACCGGCACGGTTGAACGAAAAGCGCTCTGAAAGAGAATTGGAGTTGATGGCACCATAGCGGAAGCTCAGGAAGGTATTCTTCGAAAGAGGCTCGGTGTAGCTGAGTTGCAGGTTGAGTGAAAAGCTGCTACCCTTATTGGTTTTGCGTTGGTCTATGCTGTCTGTACTGCTGGAAGGGTAGAAATTATTTAAAGAATGGAGGTAACCGGTACCATCATTTTCATTGCTGTTGAGTTCCAGTTGCGCACTCATGTTACGACCCTTCTTCGCAAATTTTCTTCGATAGCTCATGTTTCCATATAGCAATTGCGAATTATTCTGATTGATACTGCTGCGATCGCCGGTATTGATTAGTCCACCTGAGGCACCACGGGTTTCGGAATGACTCTGGCTGTTGCTTTCGCTGTTGGTGTAGCTGCCATTGACAAAAAATTTCAGGTCACTGGCAGAGTCAATGCTCCACTCAAAAAGGCCATTCCCGCCATGGCGCTGAGCTGTGCTGAAGCTGCTGTGATTTTCGCTGGCCACATATTGAGAGTCTGGCAGGATGAATTGTGTGGTGCTGCTGCCTTCGCTGTTGACATTTTTTTTGGCATAGCGATAGTTTGCTGCGATGTGCTTCTTGTTGTTGTCCCATTTGTCGGCATAATGCAAGCCACCCGTCCAGACACTGGGTAGGCCTTCCCCGGAAAAACGCCCGTCCCAACCATTCCCAAAATCATCATCGCTGACCGAGAATGAAGTCTTCATTCCATAATCATCATCAACAAAGCTGAACATGCCATTGCCACCGCCATACTGGTTTTGGTCGCCCCAGCTCAGGCCAGTTCGACCCGTGTTGCTGGCAATGCCGAAAGCAGAAAACTGTTGCTTGCCGCGGAAAAGATTGATCATAGCCTGGCCTTCAAAAAAACCCTCTTTCTGGTCGGGAGAAAGAGAAGGGCCGGCCCCTGCTTCCACCTTTCCGAAGAGGCCTTTTTTCATATCCTCTTTCAGCATCAGGTTGATGGTCTTGGTGAGGTCGCCATCATCAATTCCGGTGAAGAGTGCCTGGTCACTTTTCTTATCATACACCTGCACTTTGTCCACCACAGAAGCCTGCAGGTTTTTGGTAACCACAGCCGGGTCATCAGAGAAAAATTCTTCACCATCCACCAGCACCTTCTGCACCTGCTCACCTTGTGCCGTAATCTTACCATCCTTATCCACCTGCAAGCCCGGCAACCGCTTGAGCATGTCTTCTACACTGGCGCCTTTGCCTGCGGAAAAAGAATCAGCGGTAAACTCGGTGGTATCTCCTTTGACAGAGATGGCTGATGCCCTTTTGGTGAAGACAAATTCCTGCAGCAGATGGGCACGGGAGGAAAGCGTAATGGGCTTTACCTGCAGATCTTGATGCACATTCATCAGGTCTAAGAAATCTGCATAGCCCGGATAAGCAATAAGCAGGAAATAAGTGCCCGCACTATCCGTCTTCAGGCTGAAATGCCCATTGGTGTCGGTGCGGGTAAAACTGGAAAGAATGGAATCTTTTGCGCTGATGAGTGAGACCGATGCGCGCCAGATTGGTTGTCCCAGACTAGTGTCCGAAACACTACCGCGAATATGAAGGGGCTGCCCAAAAGCAGGAGAGACAAAACAGAGCAGGCAAATCAGAGCGATGTAGCGAATGGGCATCAGCAAGGGGGAACAGGTTTTTCAAAAATGCTAATGAGAAGGGCAGCACTCCTGATTCAAAAGGCAAGTTGCGAAGCTAAGATTCGGAGCTGAGGAGGCAGGGTGATGAAAGGCGTGAATCATGGCTGAATGCAAGAGAGATGCTCCTTAACGCAGGAATGCATACAAATCTTATTTGGCATAATCCTGTTTTTAGTATCTATCTATCCGGACAGCTATTCTTACATCAATTTCGCAGGGCTAAATCAGCATCTGAAATTTCATTACCACCAATCCCTGTTCCTTCGCATCAGGCCCGCGTCGTTATTCACTCATGCCCGATATCATCCGCCTGCTTTCCGACCACATCGCCAACCAGATTGCTGCCGGTGAGGTCATCCAGCGCCCGGCATCAGCCATCAAAGAGTTGCTGGAAAATGCTATTGATGCCGGTGCTACCGATATCATTGTGCGCATCCGCGATGCAGGTAAGGAGCTGATTCAGGTGCTGGACAATGGCAAGGGCATGAGTAGTGCCGATGCCCGTATGGCTTTTGAGCGCCATGCCACTTCTAAAATTTCAGAGGTGGATGACCTCTTTTCTATCCGCACCATGGGATTTCGTGGTGAGGCTCTGGCCTCTATTGCTGCGGTGTCACAAGTGGAACTACGCACCTGCCCTCAGGATGCTCAGGTAGGCACACGGGTTATCATCGAAGGGACGGAGCTGAAGCTACAGGAGCCTATGGCCACACCACCCGGCACCAACATCATGCTGAAGAATCTGTTCTTCAACGTGCCTGCCCGTCGCCATTTCCTAAAAAGCAACAGTACTGAGCTACGTCATATCGTGGATGAATTCAGCCGTGTGGCGATGGCATTCCCGCAGGTATCCTTTCAGCTTTGGCATAATGATGCACTTCAGCTTCGCCTGGAAGCAGGTAACCTGAAGACCCGCGTTGTGGGCCTGCTTGGGCATCAGGCAGAAAAAAACTTAGTGCCGGTGGAAGAAGATGCCGATGTGCTGCACATTCGCGGCTTCATCGGGAAACCGGAAGCTGCTGCCCGGAGCAGAGGCGCTCAATTCTTCTTCATCAACAATCGCTTCATTCGTTCTGCCTACCTGCATCATGCAGTCACCTCTGCCTACGGCCCTTTGATTCCAAAGGATACTTTCCCTTTTTATGTCCTTTTCTTAGAGACCGATCCTTCGCGGGTGGATGTGAATGTGCATCCCACAAAGCAGGAAGTGAAGTTTGATGATGACCGACTGATGTATGCCTATCTCCAGGCAGCCATCAAGCATGCACTGGCCCGATACAACATTGCACCTTCTCTGGATTTTACCCTCAACCCGGAAATCCAGTCGCTGCCTTCTGTGCAACTGCCCGAGACAAAGCAGGAAAAAGAACGTACCCGCAGCGGCTATCTCTACAACACTTTCAGCCGTCCGAACGAAGCACACCGCATCGCCCCCGGCGATGAGGCCGAACGATGGAAAGAAGCCTATGCCCGGCTCATGGCATCACCGTCGGGCATGCCGGCAACCAACAATCAAAATGAGCATAGCCCTGAGCCCAATCAAATGAGCTTGCCCGGACATACAGCCGGAGCGGAAAGCCATACCGGCGGGCAGCCCGTGCTGAACGTGCAAGGTTCACTGCTGGTCACCACGGTGAAGAGCGGCCTCCTGGTCGTGCATATGCGTCGCGCCAGCGAGCGGATTTGGTATGAAAGATTGCAGGCACAATGGCAACAGTGCAATACATCAGCCCAGCGATTGCTCTTCCCATTACAGCTAACGCTGCCTCCTGCCGCTGCCACGCTGCTGACTGAAGTACTACCCGATTTGCAGCGTATCGGTTTCGACATCGCACATTTTGGCGGCGGCAGCTTCGTGATTCAGGCCAGCCCATCAGGATTGCCGGCAGGTAGCGAACAAGGCCTCATTGAAGAGACGCTGGAAAATTTGAAACATGCAGCTCCCGGCCCGGAGAACGACTGGGCGGAAGGTGTGCTGCGTAGTCTGGCCAGAAAGCTGTCTTTTGTGCCGACTGCAGAAAACCAGGATGCCTTGTGTGCGCTGATTGATGAGCTATTTGCCTGCGCCCAGCCTGAGTTTACACCCAAGGGTAAAAAGGTGTTTTCCATCATGCACATGAATGAGTTGCAACGTTGGCTGGGCTGAGCAGTTCATCACAGCAATAAGTGTTTTCGCATTGAAATCGCGACATTGCCAATCCGCTTTCAAGCCCCATGTCCCAACAAATCCAACGTGACATCGCCTATGGCCGACATCCATTGCAAACATTCGACCTGCATCTGCCGGAACATGCGGCTCAGGCTCCTGTTGTCTTTCTGATTCATGGTGGCGGCTTTGTGATGGGGCGAAAAGAAGATTTTGAAAATCAGTCGCAGCTCTTTTGCGCAGCAGGTTATGTGGTGGTCAATCTTTCTCACCGCCTGGTGGATGCAGACTGGTTTGCGGCTGCAGGCTATCACCGGAATGAAGGGGTGCGGATTCCGGAACAGCTCGATGATGTGCATGAGGCAGTCGTCTTGTTTCGTCGCAAGGCTAAAGCCTGGGGACTACATGCATCGCGGCTTTTCATTGCCGGGCATAGTGCAGGAGCCATTTTGAGCTTGTTGTATTTGCTGGGTGAAGGACGGCATGAATCTTTCCGTGCTGCGGGCAACTGGGCCGGCATCACAGACTTGGGCCTGCCGGCAGAATTGACTGCCGGATTTATGATGCCCTGGCAACAGATGCAGATGCAGCTTTTTTTTGACCAGATGTTTGACTATTCTGCCCTGGCCGGCGGCCACGACCTGCGACAGATTTCTGCCTATCGCTTAGCCGAACAACACAAGGCCCTGCCTGTGATTTCCATTTATCCGGAACACAATTTTGTGCTGGGTGTCCCCGGTGAGGCCGTGCTGGGGCTGATGCAGACGAAACGATTTCATGCCCTGCTGCGCAGCCAGGATGTGCGGGAGCGATTTAGCCTCTATCCGGGCTGCGACCATAACTTTCAGCAAGGTGCAGATGATGCGTGGCCACGCTGCATTCAGGAGACGGCAAGCTTTTTCGACAGCCTGTGAGCGGTAGTTATTTTTCAAGCCAGGCTTTCGGTATGTAATTGAAAAATCATGAGCAAACTATTCCTTACTCAGACCATCCTTTTCATAGCCCTTTTGCTGACAGGCTGCCAGGGAGGCAAAAAATCGGGTGCAGAAGATCTGGATACGGCAGTGCTGGCTGTGCCACCCATGTTTGATGCACCGCTACCGGCAAAGACAAACGGAGCAACACTTATCGTACCGATTGTATCGGACAGCACAAAAAAGGATAGTGCGCAGCATCCTGAGGCGACTACAACCAGGCAACATGCACCTGACAGCAACCATGCACGGGCAAGAACAAACATGGCTACGGAGCATCCGGAACAGGCTGGGAATTCGGTACCGGCAAAGAAGCAGCAGCACTGAAAGAATGGCCTTGAGGTTATGATGGACCTTGCCTAATAGTAGCACTGGCCCCTCAGTGTGCGACGCAACGGAAGCTGCCAAACGTTGCTAAAGCTGACTACATAAAAATCGTCATCGGAACCGTTGCAGGGTATGGTGTGGGCCTATTTTTGTAATGCTTTGGCCAGGCAGGCCGCAGCTTCTGTTTTTAAAAAATGAATGCGATGAATACCGATGCCTTGCAGCAAAATTTTGATGAGAAGATTGACCAGGAAATTTCGATAGAGCCGCGCGACTGGATGCCGGACGACTACCGGAAGACGCTGGTGCGGCAAATCAGCCAGCATGCTCATTCAGAAATTGTGGGCATGTTGCCCGAAGGAAACTGGATCACGCGGGCGCCTTCGCTGCGGCGCAAAGCCGTGCTGCTGGCTAAGGTTCAGGATGAGGCGGGACACGGGCTGTACCTCTATTCTGCTGCCGAAACGCTGGGCATCACCCGCGACCAGATGTATGACCAACTGCACAGTGGCAAGGCGAAATATTCTTCCATCTTCAACTATCCCACACTCACCTGGGCGGATATGGGTGCCATCGGCTGGCTGGTGGACGGCGCTGCAATCATGAATCAGGTGCCGCTATGCCGCACTTCTTTCGGGCCTTATGCGCGGGCTATGGTGCGTGTGTGTAAAGAAGAAAGCTTTCATCAACGTCAGGGATTTGAAATCATGCTGACGCTCTCGAAGGGGACTGCAGTGCAAAAGAAGATGGCACAGGATGCACTGAACCGCTGGTGGTGGCCGGCCCTGATGATGTTTGGGCCCACCGATGACCATTCGCCACACACGGCCCGCAGCATGCGTTGGCGCATCAAGCGGTTTACGAATGATGAGCTGCGACAGAAGTTTATTGACGTGACGGTGGAGCAGGCCAAAGTGCTCGGCCTGACCGTGCCCGACCCAGACCTGAAATGGAATGAAGCCCGCGGCCACTATGATTTTGGGGCCATCAACTGGCAAGAGTTTTATGATGTAATTGCTGGTAATGGCCCCTGCAACAAAGAGCGGCTGGATGCGCGTCGTAAGGCCTGGGAACGCGGGCAGTGGGTGCGCGATGCCGCTATGGCTTATGCTCAGAAACGCCAGGCCCGCAAAGATGCCAGGCATATGGCATCCTGATTTCTATCTAAGGATTCCTTCTTATTTCTTAAAGAAGTCGCCTTAAAGGCGGCTTTTTTTTGGCTGGAAAAAACTTTCCGGAATCGGGTTTAAAAAAAAATGCCTCGCAGCAAAAACCTGCTGACATACCCTTGTCACTATGCGTAGTGAGTTTTGTAGCTCACAGTTCAAACGAAAACTTATGGAACAAACCATGCAAGAAACCGCCCAGGTCATCAGTCCCAAACAGCTCCTGAAACACTGGCAAGGCCATCGCGACCTCACTCGCCGCGTCATTGAAGCTTTTCCTGAAAAGGAGTTCTTCGAATTTTCAATTGGTGGTATGCGGCCCTTCGCTGCCATGACGATGGAACTGATGGGCATTGCCTTGCCCGGGCTGCGGGAACTAGCCGGCGGCAATACCGGCACGCTGTCTGAGCATTTCGAACACGGAAATCAGAAGGCTAACATCCTGAAGAAATGGGATGCCGACACCGAAGAAATCAACCGGGTTTTTGCAAGCATACCCCTGACTCGATTTCAAGAGCACATCAAGCTGTTTGGCCAATATGAAGGCACGGTTTGCTCGAGTCTGTTTTATTTCATTGACAATGAAATTCACCATCGTGGTCAGGGATATGTCTATCTCCGTGCCTTAGGTATTGAGCCGCCTTTTTTCTGGGACAGGAAATAAATCAGCAGTATGAAACCGGTACTCGTATTCAAAACCTCGGTGGCATCACTCCTGGATTTGTGTCGGATTCAGCCCCTGTTGGATGCGCTTATTCAGGCCGGCGAGCGCTGGAATTTTGACTTGGATGATTGCGACCGGATTCTGAGGATTGAGGGGGACACGCCAGCTATGGCCGTGATTCAAACCCTTGTCCGCGCAGGCTTTCATTGCGAAGAACTTCCCGACTGATTCACGCCTTCCTGAGGGCTGTGCCGCAAGATTATTGAGCCAGGCGTTCAATATTCCTTGTGGCCAGCTCTTTTACTTTTTGTTTGAAAATTTCTGGTTCGAGGATGCGGGCATGGTCTCCAAACATCAGATACCAACGGGCCATGCCATCCAATGGCAGGCGGCTCTGAAACTCCATCCGCACTTCATCGCCGAGAATCTCTTCCGTTAAGAAGCCATAATACTTCCGCTCATTGCTGATATACCGGGCCACTTCTTTCTTCACGGCAATGACCACCTTCTCTCTGGGTCCGGGCTCACTTTTTTTGATGAGCTGACTGATGTCAGAGTGTGTTTTGGAAAAAGGGCTCCGTGTAATGGCGATGGCCTTAATGCGGTCTGTACGGAACTGACGGTAATCGTTGCGAAGGTGGCAAAAGGCATAGAGGTACCAGTGTGCCTGCTCATGAAAAACGCCCACCGGCTCGATACAGCGGTTAGTAGCCACTTCAGCACCCAACGCCTGATATTCCATAGAGACCTGAAGTTGCTCCGCAATGCTTCCGAATAAAGTATCCAGCACATTAGGAATATCCTTGCTGACTGCCTCTGATGGCCTTGCCCATACCTTGCCTTCCAGCGCCTCGATCCAGGTTTTATCCTGCCCGCTCAAAACAGACTTGAGCTTATTCGTAGCCGACTCGAAAGAGCTGCCCAGCGCCGCATCCGTGAATTGCAGCATCAGTTTTTCGGCTGCAATAAAACTGGCCGCTTCTTCCCGCGTAAACATCACCGGTGGTAGCCGATAACCTTCCATCAAGGCATAACCAATTCCGGCTTCCCCAATGATAGGAATGCCCGCCGCCTCCAATGAACGGATATCGCGATAAACCGTACGCAGGCTCACAGAAAACCGGTCAGCAAGCTGCTGTGCCGTGACTCGTTTGCGCGATTGCAGCAAAATCAGGATGGCCAGGCTTCGGTCGAATCGGTTGAGTTCTTCCTGAATCATGAGTCAGGCAAATTAGATACTGACCAGTTCTCTGACTCAATAGGTAATCACCTGCTCCTCGATCAGCTCCGGCATCTTGCGGAACTCATATTGCTGGTTGCGCAACTGAGCCTGGAAGCCAGCATCATTGATGGCCTGCTGGATGCCCTTTGCTGTGAAGCGATGCGGAGCACCTGCCGCGCTCACCACATTTTCTTCAATCATGATAGAGCCAAAGTCATTGGCACCGGCATGAAGGCAAAGCTGAGCTACAGGCTTGCCCACAGTGAGCCAGGAAGCCTGGATGTTTTGCACATTGGGCAGCATGATGCGCGAGAGGGCAATCATGCGGATATACTCTTCGCCGGTCACGAGGTTTTTGGTGCCACGGATGCGGCGCAGCAGCGTGTCCACATCCTGAAAGGTCCATGGGATAAAAGCAATAAAGCCTTTTGCGCCTTCCGGCTTGCGGGCCTGCACCTCGCGGATTTTCACCAAGTGATCGAAGCGTTCTTCGACGGTTTCCACATGGCCAAACATCATTGTGGCGGTGGTGGTTAGGCCAATTTCATGAGCAGTGTGCATGATGTCGAGCCATTCCTGAGCGCCACATTTCCCTTTCGAAATCAGCCTGCGCACCCGGTCATTCAGGATTTCGGCGCCTGGCCCGGGCATGCTGTCCATACCCGATTCTTTCAGTGCCAGCAAGGCTTCCCGATGGCTCACTTTACTCAGCTTACAGATGTGTGCCACTTCGGGTGGGCCTAGGGCGTGGAGCTTGAGCTGGGGGTAAAGGATTTTTAATTCATGAAACAGGTTGGTGTAATATTCCAGCCCCAGTTCGGGATGATGCCCGCCCTGCAGCAATAGTTGTTCGCCACCATAGCGGAAGGTCTCTTCAATCTTCTCTTTATAGGTCTCTATGTCGGTCACATAGCTTTCCGGATGGCCGGGTACGCGGTAGAAGTTGCAGAATTTACAATTGGCCACACACACGTTGGTCGTGTTCATGTTGCGGTCAATGATCCAGGTTACTTTACCATGCGGCACCA
>CAYRJR010000046.1:15246-16088 GCA_964424655.1 uncultured Chitinophagaceae bacterium | reverse complement strand
CATCATTTAGTTTTTTGGCAATGGCAGCGCCGCAAGCCGCACTCATGCCCTGGCCCAGAGAGCCACTGGCAATGCGCACTCCGGGCAGCCCTTCATGTGTGGTCGGGTGGCCTTGCAGACGGGTATTAATCTTGCGGAAACTGGCTAATTCAGAAACAGGAAAATATCCCGAACGGGCCAGCACACTGTAGAAGACCGGAGAAATATGCCCGTTGGACAGGAAGAAAATATCCTCGTCTTTGCCTTCCATCTGAAACGGTTTCGGCTGAAGTTTCATGGTGTGGAAGTAGAGCGCAGTCATGAAATCGGCGCAGCCGAGTGAGCCTCCAGGGTGCCCACTTTGTGCCCCATGTACCATTCTGACGATGTCGCGACGCACCTGTCCGGCGAGGCGTTTGAGTTCGGAAATTTCCATTGCGCGGCGAAGATAAAACGGCTGGCATTGCGCTTTGCGCCTAATCTTGCCATCGCAAACACTGAATTCTTTTTTGTGCCATGTCTCGTCAAAAAGAGCTGAACAATCAGGCAGCGTTCACGCTGCATCTGATGGAATGGCACCGGTGCCACAACACACGCAGCCTGCCCTGGCAACAGAGCCGTGATCCTTACAAAATCTGGCTTTCCGAGATTATCCTGCAACAGACCCGGGTGGTACAAGGGCTTCCTTACTATCAAAAATTCATCACTGCATTCCCCAATATTCAGGCCCTGGCAGCGGCTCCGGATGATTCTGTATTGAAGCTTTGGGAAGGCCTAGGTTATTATTCCCGTTGCCGGAATCTATTGGCTACGGCCCGGTATCTCGTAGTAGAACAAAAAGGCATTTTCCCATCATCATATGC
>CAYRJR010000046.1:0-15236 GCA_964424655.1 uncultured Chitinophagaceae bacterium | reverse complement strand
TGCAGAGTTGATTCGTTTGAAAGGTGTGGGCGCCTATACGGCTGCCGCTATTGCCTCCTTCGCTTTTGGTCTGCCACATGCTGTAGTGGATGGCAATGTTTTCCGTGTCCTGTCGCGCTGCTTTGGCCTGGAGACTCCGATTGACAGCACAGCAGGGAAACAGGCTTTTCAGGCATTGGCCAATCAACTTATTGATAAGGAAGCCCCCGGAGGTTTCAATCAGGCGATGATGGATTTAGGTGCGACGGTTTGCAAGCCCCAATCCCCGGATTGCAGGAATTGCCCCCTGGCCGGTATCTGTGTAGCAAAAGGTAGCAGCCTGGTGGACGTATTGCCGCAACGACGCGCCAGGGTGTCCCCACGCATCCGGCATTTTCATTATTTCCTGCTGTGTCGTGGCCAAAAAATCTGGCTGCACCAAAGGATAGGCAAAGACATCTGGCAAGGTCTCTATGAGCCTTTGCTCATAGAGACCGACAAGCCGGTAGCACAACATGACTGGCCACAGCAGCCTGAATTTTTAAAGCTCTTGCCAGCGGGAGTTCACCTGAAATTCCTTGGAGTAAGCCGACAACGACTGACCCATCAGATCATTTCTGCACAATTTTTTTCGCTTGATTTCTCCGCTGAAACAGAAGCGCTGCCAGGAGGCATCTGGGTATCAAAGAGCCGGCTGAAGGACTATGCATTTCCCCGCACACTCACATTGTTTTTTGATAAATTGACTACTTTTAAATGAATCAGATTTAGTTAAGAAAATAGGAATTTATGCGTGGTGTAAACAGAGTCACCCTCATTGGCAATCTCGGCAAAGACCCCGAAATCCAGCACTTAGAAGGCAATATTGCCGTTGCCAAATTTCCCTTAGCGACTACGGAAAGTTTTAAAGACAAAAACGGGCAGATGCTCTCGCAGACTGAGTGGCATACTGTAGTGCTCTGGCGTGGACTGGCCGAGCTGGCCCAACGTTTTCTGCACAAAGGCAGCCTCGTCTTTATTGAAGGCCGCCTGCGCACCCGCCATTGGGAAGACAAGGAGCATAACAAGCGTTTTGCAACTGAAGTTGTCGGCGATAATCTGGTGATGCTCGACAAGCGGAAAGATTCCGATTCCTATCCGATACCTGGCGTTGAAAGCCCCAATAATATGGGTCATTTCCCTGCTCCGGACAGCCTGCCCGATTTTGGTGCTGAGGCAAAGCCGGACGGGCTTGGGACTTCCATCCCGGATGATGCACTGCCTTTTTAGACATGCTGACTGCTGAATCCTGCGGCTTAGTTGCATTACCATCAGCTTCCTCGTTATTTTTGGAGCCATTCATCAATAGGAAAGCAATTTGGAAAGCGCATCGGATGGCGGGAGTAGTATCCTGCATATTTTTCTTCAGGCTGGCGGCGGGCCTATTTCTCCGAGCAATCTGACTGTTTTAGTCATCATCATCCTGGTTCTGCTGTTGCTTACCGCCATTACTGCTGGCGCAGAAACTGCTTTCTTCTCGCTCAAGGCAAAAGACATCAATTACCTAAAGACTAAAGAGCAGCCAGCAGCCCGTCAGGCCGTGCGCCTGCTGGACCAGCCCAAGATGCTGCTGGCAACAATCCTGGTGGCAAACAACTTCGTCAACATCGCTATCATCATTGCCACCAACCTGCTGATTCGCCACTTGCTGCCGCCCGACCTCACTGCCGTCTGGTCTTTCCTCATTCAGGTGGTGGCCGTTACTTTTCTGCTGGTACTGTTTGGTGAAGTATTGCCCAAGGTGTATGCCACGCAAAACAACATGCGCATGGCTTTGTTCAGTGCGCCCGTCATTGCCACGATGACGAATTTCTTTCGTCCACTAAGCCGCACCCTGGTTCGCTCCACCAACTATATTGAAGAGCGCCTGGCACGCCAGAAAGCCGGTAGCGGTACTTTGAGTACAGAAGATTTTGAACAAGCTATCGAACTCACCGTGGGGCATACCGCAACCCGCGAAGAAGTCAATATTTTCAAAGGAATCCTGAAGTTTGGCAACATCACAGCCAGGCAGGTAATGCGCGGCAGGCTGGACGTTTGCGCCCTCAATTTTGAATTGACTTTTCCAGAAGTGCAACGCTACGCCATTGATGTCGGTTATTCCCGCATGCCTGTTTTTAAAGAGAGCCTCGACAAGGTGGCGGGCATGATTCACACCAAAGATTTCCTGCCCCACGGCGAAGACGACCATTTCGACTGGCACAACCTCATCCGTCCGGCTTACTTCGTGCATGAAGGCAAGTTGATTGAAGACCTCCTCAAAGAATTTCAGCAAAAACGCATACATCTTGCCGTAGTGGTAGATGAGTTTGGCGGCACCTCCGGAATCATCACGCTGGAAGACATCATGGAAGAAATCATTGGCGACATCAAGGATGAGTTTGATGAAGATGATCTCCAGTTCCGCAAGATTGACGACCACAATTATCTCTTCGAAGGAAAGACGCTCATCAACGATGCCTGTCGGATGATGGGCCTCCCCACGGACACATTTGATGAGGTACGGGGCGAAAGCGACTCACTCGGTGGCCTGATTCTGGAGATTTCCGGACGATTCCCATTGGTCAATGAGATGATGCGCAGTGGGGCTTATGAATTCACCGTTTTGGAGGTAGATAAGATGCGCATCAAGCGGGTGAAAGTAGCGATTGATGAACAAGGGCAGGAGGAGGAAGAGGCCTGATTCCGCAGCCCTTTATTCAGGAATTGTTCGAGCGCATGGATGCTGCTCTGCCCGCGTGTGGGAGGCGCTCAAAAAAACTTGTTTCCTTCCATTACAAAGATTTTTTTGCCGGCATTTGCAGCTCGATGAAGCATCCGTTGCGTCGCACACTGAGGGGTTCGTCAGTCTGTTGCGCTTTTCAGGGAAGCGAACCTGGAGTCTATGCTTGTGTGTGTCTTCAAAATGGTTTTTCCGGGAACAGCCGGGCAGCGAAATCTTGCCGAAGTGTGCGACGCAACGGATGCACCTTAGGATTCCGAAAGCTGGCTAAAAAATAGTCTCAATAAATTCCTATAGCGGTTTCCATGTTCAATGAAATGCGCCTTTTGCTGCTACCCTTGCTTTCCTATGCGGGGTTGAGCGAAATATAGGTCGCAAAGTAGTAGAGCGCCCAGGCGAAAAAGCCGATGAGGAGAATCCACATCCAGCTTGGAATGCTTTTGGGGGTCTCGCTACCTGTAATCATGAACCGTTTCTGGTTGCCTTTGCCATAGGCATTTATCATCAGTGGGATGACACCGTCCACGATGGCGTTTTCGTGTAGCCCGTCAATCGAGATGGCGGGGCCGTTTTTCACTTCGAAAGGAACGATGCGCAGTCCTTCTTTGCCATGCGGGTCTTTGCTGACAATGCGCAGGGTATGCTTGCCATCAGGCAGCTTGCGGGTATCGAGTTCAAAATTGACGGGCGCTTCAAACTCGGCTAAGGGCTGGGTTTCATCGTCAATGAACAGAAGCACGGTACTGTTTTCTTTCATGGAAATATTTTTTTGGCCCGGCAACTTTCCTGCTCAGGCTATTGGCAGTATGGTTGAATTTATTCGTGCTCCAGCACCCAGCGTTTGATGTGTTGGCTGGAGGTCTCGCCCGGGCGTATCAGCCATTTGATGGAGAAATAGAGAGTGAAGACCACTATGGCGACGGCCACCCACACAATCACATAATCCCAGTTGCTTTGTGGGCCTGCACCGTGGGTGATGCCACGCAGGATTGCAGGTTGTTGTTTTTCGCAGGCGGGGCAGGCAATGCTGGTCAGGCTGCTGCTAAGGGCTATGAGCAGCATGAAGCAGGGGAGGAGGATTCTTTTCATGATGCGATTATTTCTGGGAGGCTACAGGTTGGGTTTTTGCGAAGTCAATCAGCTTTTGCACTTCAGCCACGGTGAGCTTGCGGGCATTGTTGCCCCAGCTTGAACGTTCGTGATTCATGATGGCTGTGATTTCGTCTGCCTTTAGGTTGTTCATGGTGCCTACGTTGGGCATGGGGCCATAACCCTGGCTTTCGAGGCCTGTGTAGCCATTCATGATGATGTTGACATACAGCTCAGGATTATCATCGAGCACCACTTTGCTGCCTTTCAGCGGCGGGAAGGCTCCGGGTAATCCTTCGCCATTGGGCTGGTGACAGCTTTGGCAATTGGCGGTGTATAAGGCACCACCATCCAGTGCAGACTCGCCGGGAGCGGCTCCATTTCCGGCAGCTAATTTTTCAGCGCGCTTGTAAAGGAACTCAGGTGCCACGGTGCCATCGGGTAGTGGCACTTGTTTCAGGCTTTGCAGGTAGGCTACGAGCTCAAGAGCTTCTTTTTTGGCCACGACTTTGCCGGTGATTCCCTTCATAAATTCTTTCGGCACATTGACCACTACATCGTTTTTGCCAGGCGTTTCCTTGATTTCAAAAAGCCAGGGATAGGCAGGCATAATAGACTCCTTGACGACGCTGCGTGGGTTGAACAAGTGCACCAGATTCCAATCCTTATTGCCCTGACGATTGCCTACGTCTGTAAGGTCTGGGCCGGTGCGCTCGGTGCCCATGAGCGTGGCTGTGTTGCGCCAGATGTCAGTACGGTGAATCATTGCATAATCGGCAGCGATGCTGGGTCGTTTGCCCCACATTTTATCCATGTCCACATTGCGTACCTGTTGTGTATGGCAGGCCACGCAGCCATTAGCCATAAATATCATTTTCCCTGCCCGGGCTTCAGCACTCAATGGTGTGGCACCGGGTAATGGGCGATTGATCTTATCGTTTTTGAGAGCAGGGATGATAGCTACTAAGATGGTGAGACCGATGAACATGGCGCCAGCCGCCGTGAAAAGCTTTCGATGGTCGTTGAAAAATTCCATGAAATGTGCGTTTGTTGATTTTTTTACCGGGCTTGGTTTTCTGGGGTTGATTCTGAATCCTGTGCCAGTGCAAGAATCGCCATCTGGCGCACATTGACTTCCTTGTGCGGGGTGTACATTTTGTACATGTTGTAGGCGAAGATTACGTGCGAGATCCACATCAGGCTACCGCCAATAGCACGCCACAGCCAGTGCTGCGCCATGTAGGTGACTGTGTCAATAAATGGTTTGGCTTCCATCCACATCATACCCCTGATGGTGCTGCCATACATCAGCGGAACGGTATAGAACATGAGGCCAATGAGCGCCAGCCAGAAGTGAGCGCCCACCAGTGCCTGCCTGGGTTCCTGACCAGTCAGTCTCGGCACGATGGCATAGGCACCTGCCCACATGAAGAAGGTGATGATGCCATACATGGTGAGGTGTGAGTGTGCTACAGTAAAGTCGGTGAAGTGCCAGTAGAGGTTCGTGGTGCGGAAGGCTTCAGCAGTGCCTTGCAGCGAGCCGGTGAAATAGAAAATAGTACCTACCAGGAAGAAGGGCAGGGTATAACTCGTGCCCAGTTTATACCAGCCACCTTTAAAGGTCATCAGGAAGTTGGTAGTGCCGGCAATCACCGGGATAGCCATGCCCATGCTGCCCACAATGGCTACCGTCTGCAACCACCAGGGGATAGGGCTGAACACGAAGTGGTGTGAGCCAATCAGGGTGTAGAAAAGTATCTGTGCCCAGAATGCCAGAATGCCGAGGCTGTAGGAATAAATGGGCTTGTTGAGCTGTTGTGGCAGATAGTAATACACCAGCCCCAGCGTGAACAGCATGAACCACATACCCACGCCCTGGTGCATGTAATATCCCTGGGCAATCGTTTCGCCAAGACCATTTTGCCAGAAGGGCAGGTAGGCAACCAGTGCAATTACGATGGTGAAAATGATAGAGGAGACGATATACCAGTTAGACACGTAAATCTCTTTGGTGGTACGGCGGGCAATCGTCTTTAGGTAGTTGATGAGGGTCAGCACAAGGCCGGTGGCAAACAAGGCCATGATGGGCCATATGTATTCGCGGTATTCTCCTCCGCCATTATTAATACCGGCCATCAGGCTCAGGCTTCCCAGGATTACGGCTGCATTAATGAGGCCGAGTGTCCACCAGGCCATTTTATAGCTTGCCAGTTTCACGTTACTCACGATGGGCACGGCATAATTGGCCAGGCCAATCATAGCAAGTGAGGCCCAGCCCCAGAAGACTGCATTCGTATGCACAGGGCGCAGGCGGCCAAAGCTGAGCCAGCTCACATGGTCGGCATCCGGCGCAACGAATTTGATACCCAGGTATTCGCCAATAGTAGTTCCGAATAGCAGCCAGAATGTGGCGCAACCCAGATACCAAAGCACCAGTTTGGATAGTTGCGGGTCCACCTTCGGACGCTTATCCGCACGCTTTTTTACCGTTACAAATGGAAGGCCTGCGGGTTGGCTGTTTTGAATTAGGCCTTTGCTGTCTTTCACGGGTAGTTTGCCTGATAGTTCCTGATTGTCCAGTTTGAAATCCAGCTCAGCTTTTCTTTTAGAAAGGATTTGAGCAGCTTCTTCTTCAGAAAGTCCTTTCAGATAGTTTGCCAGCTCGCCGGCTTCGTTCATATGGCGTTTGTCGCGGTATTGCGCTTTCAGACGGTTCAGCCGTAGAATCATAATCAGCAAACCACCTAACACCGGAATAATCAGGAGGAAAATTGTAATGATGATACCTGCTTCTCCCATTAGCGCAGAAGGCTGATCAGAAGTCTGGGCAAATGCCGGGAAGGAGGACAGGCAAAGGGCAATCAGCAATGCAACAACGGCAGATTTTCCCGGAAATGAGCTTTGTTTACCGGCTCCCTGTCTATTTTTTTTCAGAAGTTCCAGCAAGGAATCAATTTCCTTACTGGTCATTTCGTGCATTTGCTCATGAAGCACCTGGCTGGGCGAAATCGGATCTTCGTGCTGATGACGCAGGCTGGCGGATTTGGACAACAAGGCCAGTGCGGCTACCAAAATGCCTCCAAAAAGCAGCACGTAAAAAAGGATGCTGCCGATTAGCTCCATGTTATGGGCAATGGTCGGGTGGGCATCCAGCCGGAAGGGGATGAAGTTGAGTGCCAAAGGCAGCAGCAGCAGTCCGATGGTTTGTCGCCAATTTTTCATAAAATATATTGGTATCTTTTTGTCGTTTATTATTTGAAATGAATCAATTCCTTTTGAGGTAAGCCAAATGGTTTTCCAACTGGAAGTTGAACTGTCCCAATTTGGCATTCATCAGCAGGGCTTGCAGGTCATCTCTGATTTGCTTGAATTGAAAATGAATAGGGCAGGGCTTTTGGTCGGAGCAATTGCCCAAGCCGAGCCCACAACCGGAAAAAATCTTGTCGCCATCAATGGCTTCAATGATATCGGCCAGTGATTGATTCAGGCCATTTTCATCTAAGAAAAAGCCACCATTGGGCCCTTTAGTTGACTGAACCAGCTTCTTCTTCCCCAGATTTTGGAGGATTTTGGCAATAAATGGTTCCGGAGCTTCCACATTGGCGGCTATTTCCCGGATGCCTGCTTTCTGACCCTTGCTTGATTGCTGCGCCACAAACAGCATAGCCCGTATTCCGTATTCGCAAGTCTTTGAAAGCATATATGAGTTTGCGGGGACAAAGCTATTGTCGCGATTTTGTAAAAGAGGTTTGTGTCTTCCATTTAGCCATAGAGGAACTCTATGCTGCATTCGAGGTTACTAAGCTAAAGCTCTCAAATACCATTTCATCTACATAAAAAAAGGCTTGCATCGAAAGATTGCTCGCTTCAGTTAACGATTTTTTAGCCGGCATTCGCAGCTCGATGAAGCATCCGTTGCGTCGCACGTTTCAGCAATATTTCGCTGGGCGGCTTTCCCCGGAAAGTTACCAGAATCAACTGGGGAAAGCTCAATAGCAGCACTGGCCCCTCAGTGTGCGACGGAAGCCTGGTAGCATTCCAGAAGCTGACCAACAAAAAAGCCGTCACTTTCGAGACAGCTTTTTTTGAATTCCAGGAAGATTTCCTCAAAACTATCAGTAGCGGATATCCATTTCCTCAATGAGGTTTTCGGCATGGCCCAGTTTGTCAATCAGCCAGAGTACATAGCGGGCATCCACCACGATGGTGCGCTTGTAGGTTTTGTCAAAGGCGATGTCGCCACTCATGGCTTCCCAGTTGCCATCGAAGGCAGCGCCAATCCATTCGCCATTGGCATTGATGACCGGCGAGCCGGAGTTGCCGCCGGTGATATCGTTGTTGGTGATGAAGCAGGTGTGCAGCACCGAATCGCTACCAGCCCAGCGCCCGAAGTCGTGATTCTTAATCAGGTTGACTACTTCTTTGGGCAGGTCAAACTCATCATCACCGGGCTTGTATTTCTCCAGCAGGCCATTGCTGGTGGTGTAGTAGGAATATTCTACAGCATCTTCCGGCGAATAGCCTTTTACCTGGCCATATGTGATACGCATGGTGCTATTGGCATCAGGGTACATTAGCTTTTGCCCGCCCCGGCTGGCAGGAAGAGCGGCATTCATCTCCATCAGTCCCTTTTGATATTCTTTGGCATATTGGTCTTTGGCTTCGTAGAACTGGTCGTAATGTGGCTTGATATACTTCTCATAATTGCGCACAAAAGAAATAGCATATTGGGCTGCGGCATCGTCCCTGATTTGTTTCAGGGATGGCGATTGAATGAAGTAGTGGAAGCGGGCAGAGTCCAGCAGGAAGGTGTTGTTGAACACATATTGGGTGTACTCGCTGAAGGTATTGTCTAAGTTGTCGCTGCCATAATTCGGGAAAATGCTTTGTGCGTAAATACCCGGCAACTGGCTCTTGGGTACGTCTTGGTAGTAGGCCTTCGAAGTGTATTTGAACAAGTCTTTTTCAGTAGAAAGATCCCATTCTTTCATGATTGACTTCCGGGCAGCCTCCAGAGCTTCCGTGTATTTCTTGATGGTGTCAGCAGGCGGGGTGCCTTTCTCATAAGCTGCTTCCAGAGGCTCAAGGCCTGATGCGAGCCGTGCCAATGCGGAAGCTCTGAAGGCTTCTCCATAATAGACGAGGCTGCGTACATAGGGACGATAGCCATTGTAAAGGTTGTTGTAGCGATTCATGAGTCCACGGTATTCCTTGCGTTGGCCCGCCCATTTGGTGAAGGAATCTTCCTGGGCTTTTTTCTGATCCACCACATCAAGGCGTTTCAGTTGTTCAGTCTGGCCGATAAAGTATTTCCAGTAGTTCGCGATTTGAGAATAGCGTGTGGTCAGTTTCAGGTACACGCTCTTGTTGGCGTCCATATGACGCTTCATGATGGCCAGGCGATCCTGACGCAACTTCACGATGTCCGGGTTGGTCTCGCTGATGCTGAGTGCTACGCCATTACTGACCTCATAGCGATTGGTGCGGCCAGGATATCCATAAATCATGGCGTAGTCACCCTCTTTCACACCTTTCGCGGAAATGGGTAAATATTTTTTGGGATGATAAGGCACATTGGAAGTGCTGTAAGCGGCAGGCTCATTGGCGCTGTCGGCATAGACGCGGAACATGGAAAAATCCGCAGTGTGACGAGGCCACATCCAGTTGTCGGTGTCGCCGCCAAACTTGCCCAGGCTCTTAGGAGGAGTTGCTACCAGGCGCACATCCGTGTAGCGCTTATAGACCAGCAACAGATATTGATTGCCGGCAAAAAAAGCTTTTACGGAAGCTTCGTATTTCCCGCCTTCTTTGGCTTTATCGGCAATCTGCTTCATAGCTTTCTCTAAGCACTCTTCAGCCTTCTTGCCTTTGCTCCGGCGAACTGCATGGTTAATGGCATCCGTCACATCTTCGATGCGCTGCAGGTAAATGACAGATAATCCCGGAGCGGGTAGTTCTTCCTGCATGTTGTGGGACCAGAAGCCATTATCGAGGTAGTTGTGTTCTACGCTACTCAGGCTGGCGATGTATCCGTAGCCGCAGTGGTGATTAGTGATGAGCAGGCCGTTGCCCGATACCATTTCGCCCGTACATCCACCGCCGAACTGTACAATGGCATCCTTGAGTGAAGCGTGATTGATGCTATATAAATCTTCTTTGGAGAGCTTGAGGCCCAGCCGCAACATCTCATCATAATTCTTACCGATGAGGCTCGGTATCCACATGCCTTCGTCGGCACGGACAGGCCCTGCCAGGCAAAGCACCGCAAGGAGTGCAAAGAGCATTTTTTTCATGGCCGCGAAGGTAGAACCGGAAGCCTGCGACTTTGACCAACATGCGGGGGAAAATTGGGGTGATTACAGCATTACCGGCAAGCAGGCTAATGTGCTTTTGACGGTGATGTTATCCCAGAATAATGAAGCCAATTTCAGCCGTCTCTCCGAATGCGGCCTGTGCCCTATCGGCATGCGTATCCGTCAGCAGTACCTGCCCGAAATTGGGTTGTTGAATCAGGTTCAACAGAGCTTCCATGCGGCGCTGGTCGAGCTTTTCAAAAATATCATCCAGCAGTAGGATGGGTTTGTTGCCGAGCTGCTCTGCGATGTAGGCATATTGTGCCAGCTTCAGCGCAAACAGAAAACTTTTTTTCTGGCCCTGTGAACCGTATTGCCGCAGGGCAACGTTTTCAATAAAAAAATTCATTTCATCGCGATGAATGCCACGGGTGCTGCGTTGCAGGCGCAGGTCTTGCTCAAACGATTGCTTCAGCAAGTCAGAAAAGATGTGTTGACTCAGCTCCGTTTCATAAGCAATATGCACTTGCTCCTGCCCTCCTGAAAGCAGGGAATAATAGCGACCGAGTATTGGCTGGAAAGCTTCTAAAAAACGATCACGCATACGCCAGATATAGGTGCCGGTTTCGTGAAGTTGAGCATCATAAAAGTCGAGTTCTGTACGTGTGGAAGCGGGTATAACAGCCTGAAGCTTGAGCCAGGCATTGCGCTGCTGCAGCACGCGTTGATAGCGCAGAAGTTGTTCCAGATAATTCTTGTCGGTCTGGCAGAGGATGCTGTCAACCCAACGCCTGCGCAGCTCGCCTCCTTCATTAATTAGCGCCATATCATCGGGCGCAATCATCACGGCAGCAAAGCGACCGATGTGCGCTGCAATTTTTTCATAAGGCTGCCCATTACTCAGCACTTCCTTTCTGACTCCACGCCAGATGCAGGAAATGCTTTCCTGACTACCATTATCCTGGTTGAATATTCCATGCACACGGAAGCCATCGCTGCCATGCTGAACGCTGAATTGCTGCTGTGTCGAGAAGTAGCTTTTGGTATAACAGAGATAATAGACAGCATCAAGTAGGGCCGTCTTACCGCTGCCATTTGGCCCACAAATGCTGGTGATGCGATGCGTGAATTCGAAGCTCCGCTGTGTGTAGTTGCGGAACTGAGTGAGGCTGATTTTGGAAAGGAATGACAAGGCGTTGCAAATAACGTATTCGGGTATGAAAGGCTTATCCAGACTGGTTATTTCTGATGAGGGATTTTTTTAAAAAAAGACTTATTTATCCTAAATAAGAATCATTTGCAAATCCTAACCTAGTAGATAATCAGTTGTGTTTTGGTAAATGTTATTTTTAACGCAAACAAATTTCAACTATGAGGAAACTCTTCAAAGTACTGAGTGTTATACTTCTGCTCATCATTGTATTAGGCTTTGCCGGAGTCGGCTATCTGAAATATGGTAAACCTGATGTGGGCCCTGCACAACAAATGAAGATTTTGGCTACGCCTGAACAAATAGCGAATGGCGAATACCTGGCCAATCATGTCATGTTGTGTATTGACTGCCATTCTACCCGTGACTGGACGCGCTTTTCAGCGCCGATTGTCCCGGGTACCTTTGGAAAAGGTGGAGAATTTTTCAGCCATGAGTTTGGCTTTCCCGGCGATTTCTATTCAAGGAACATCACTCCGTATAACCTGAAAAACTGGACAGACGGAGAAATTTATCGTTGTATCACTACCGGTGTCACGAAGGATAACGAACCCATATTTCCCATCATGCCCTACCAGTATTGGGGCCATGCCGACAGTGCTGATATCCGTGATGTCATTGCTTATATCCGCACCCTGCAACCAATTAATGCTACACCACCAGTAAGCAAGCCAGACTTCCCTTTTAGCCTGATTGAACGGACAATTCCAGTCCCGGCAACGCCGCAAAAACGGCCTTCAACTTCTGACAGCCTGGCTTATGGTGGCTATCTGGCTAACCTCGGTGCCTGCAAAGAATGTCATACCAAAGTGGATGATAAAGCTCAGCTCATTGCGGGAACTGAGTTTGGTGGTGGACGGGTATTCAATTTGCCCGGGAATATTGTCCGTTCTGCCAACATCACTCCAGATTCTGAGACGGGGATAGGCTCCTGGACCCGGGAGCAATTTCTGCAACGGTTTCAGTTTTATACCCATCCGGAAAACGTATCAGTGGTTGAAGCAGGCGGGATGAATACGATTATGCCCTGGACAATGTATGGCGGAATGAAGGAAAGCGACCTTGCCTGCATCTACCAGTTTCTGCGTAGCCTAAAGCCAATCAAGAATCAGGTTGCCCATTTTTCAGCCTATAGCACTGCGAAGAAGTAAGGGTTGATACCAATCTGACGCATTGCGCCTGATCACTTCAGGCGCAATGTTTTTTTCACGAATAGCCTTTAGCGAATCACTGTCTGCACTTTTGGAAAGCTTTTGTCCTCGGGCATCTTTAAGCAATGGGTGATGATAAAATCGAGCTTTTTGAAAGGTATCAATGCCAATTATTGTAGCTAAGTAAAGCTGAGCGACCGTGCTGCTTAGTAAATCTTCACCACGAACAATCGTATTTGTCCCGAAAGCCACATCATCCAGCAGGGAGACTAACTGGTATGCAGGCAGGCCATCGCGACGACGAATGGTAAAATGGCGTTGGCAGTCCCAGAGACGTATTTGAACCGACCCTAAAATGGCATCAACAAAACGGCATTCCCAATCTTTTGGGGTTTGAATGCGCCAGGTTACATCTGGTTGGTCTAAGGGGATTTTCTTGTGTAGGCATTCGCCTGAATATTGTCCATCCTCGCTGGAAGAGATTATTGTTTTTCGGGAGCAAATACAGGCAAAAACAAGCCCGGTATCAATTAGCTTTTGAAGACCTTCCTGATAAATTTTCAGCCGCAGGCTTTGAGAAAATAGAGTGCTTTGCTCTGAAATATTTTGAGGTCCTTCATCAGGCTGGATGCCAAGCCAGGAAAGGCTTTCAAAAATATCGTTTAGATATTCAGTGCGCACTCGTGGACTGTCCAGGTCGTCAATACGTAGTCTCAAAGTGCCACCGCTTTGATGTGATATGGCTTCAGCGAGTAAGAAATTAAACGCATTCCCGAGATGCAGAAAACCACTGGGAGTGGGAGCAATTCGGGTATGAATAGAAGACATGATTTAGGAATAGAAATTGGCTGCAGCGAATGCTTTATTGAAACAAATTTTTGGGATTTCCCTGCAAGCCTCCCGTATGAATGCAGACCAGTTTGTTGGTTGGTATGAAGTATCCTTCCAAGAGCAGCTTTTCCAAAGCCATCATCATTTTTGAAGTGTAAACCACATCCAGAGGAACGCCTGTTTGCTCTATAAATTTTCTAATAAAAAGTAGTGATTCCGGTGCCCATTTTCCAAAGCGATCATCGGTTACCCGATGCATGAATGTTACCTGCTTTAAATGCTCCGTGATGTGATTCATTTGGGCCAGGCCTCGTTCAAAATCACGGGCAACGTAAAAGCCGTGAAGCCTCACAGAAGCAGGAAGCCCCTGGCGTAAACCCAGAAATGTCGTCCCAGAGCCAACAGCCACACAAACATCTGAAGTGTCAACAGGTATGTAATCAGCAATTTCGGCGGCCCCCCGAATCCCTTCTTCTCCGTATCCACCTTCCGGAATGATATAAGCCTCCGGGAATTGTGGGTTCAGCTTGTTGTCTCTGGAGGCAGTTGAATAGGCTTGTTTGTTGAGGAATATGAGTTGCATGCCAGCCGATGCGCAGTGTCGCAAAGTATCTGTCAGGTTTTCCCCTTCATAATGCCCTCTGACGATTCCGATAGAGAATAGCCCGGATTGTTGTGCAGCGTATGCAGTTGCAATAAGGTGGTTGGAATATCCGCCCCCAAAGCTGAGTAGTGTGTTCATCCCAGCATTTTCTGCAGCGGCAATGTGGTATTTCAACTTGAACCATTTATTGCCAGAAACGATAGGATGCAACTTATCCAGTCGTAGAATATGAATGCTGTTGCAGCGCTCCTTTGGCACCCAATCCTCCAGCGAATCAAGGCTCGCCAGATGTTCATTTATCATAGCCATACTCACGTAGGTAGGCCTCATTATCCCGCCATTTGGGACGCACCTTTACGAACAGTTCCAAATGCACCTTTCGTTGCAGGAATTCTTCCATCTTTTTTCTTGAGCGAATACCTAGTTCTTTTATTCCTTTCCCGCCTTTTCCCAACAAAATCATTTTTTGTGTTTCGCGGCTGACAATGATTTCTGCCTTAATTACGTCCAGTGTCGCCTTGGTTTCGAATGACTGAATGATCACCGCAGTGTGGTAAGGAATCTCATCCTGAAAGAGTGCGTAAATCTGTTCTCGCACCATCTCTGCGACAAAAAAACGAGTAGGGCGATCACTGATATCATCATCCGGATAATAAGGTGGTGCCTCAGGCAATGCCTTTCGAACCCTTTCCATCAAAGCTTCCAGCCCATCACCGGATTGGGCAGACACCGGCACCAGCTCCCAATTTGGAAATGCAGCCTGGAATTCGGCAATTTTTTTGGATAGTAAATCTTTGTTCGTGATGAGGTCGGTTTTGTTTAATAGCAGGAGCGTGGGCACCTTCAGACGCAAGCCCTCCGCAACGCTGCGGAATCGTTCCGGAGACTCAGTAATATCTGCAATGAGCAAAGCCAGATCGGCATCTTCCAGCGCACTCTTCACCTGCGACATCATCTTTTGATGCAGCTTGTATTTTGGCTCAATGATGCCAGGTGTGTCTGAAAAAATTATCTGAATGCCCGGTTCATTCAGAATGCCCAGGATGCGATGGCGGGTGGTTTGCACCTTAGGCGAAACAATCGCTAAGCGTTCTCCAAGCAGGGCATTCATCAGGGAAGATTTACCCGCATTGGGTGGTCCGAAAATGTTCACGAAACCAGCCTTAAATCCCTGAGTATCCATAATGGTAAAAGTAGCCGATTTGCCCAGCAGACTTGAATGATACGGGAATCCGGACACTTGCAATTGCAGCTTCAGGATGCTTGTCTAGCTTGGGTTTCCGATATCCTAAGCCCTGACTGGGGAACTCTTTTTTTG
>CAYRJR010000045.1:0-16573 GCA_964424655.1 uncultured Chitinophagaceae bacterium | reverse complement strand
TGGGCATGCACATCCTGCGGTTCGGGTGGTGGTGCATTGTCCACAAACCTGCGAATGTTGAAATTGAAATCTTCGTTTTCAAGGGACGCAAAATGTTGCGTCCCTACCGTGGACACCAACTTGCTGTATTTGGGTGTTTCCTTTTTGTGTCGGTAGGTGTAGGCAATTTTCTCTAAATCTTCGGGGCGTAGTTTGTTTTGGTTTTTACCTTCTTTAAATTCTCTGTCGGCATTGATGAAAAGCACATGGTCTCTTTCGTGTGCTCCGGCTTTGTTAATCACCAAAACACAAGCACCAATGCCTGTTCCGTAAAACAAAGCAGAAGGCAAACCAATCACCGTTTCTAAATAGCCACGACCAACTAACCACTCACGAAATTTCTTTTCCTCACCACCCCGATACAAAACACCGTGTGGCATTACCACTGCCATGCGTCCGGCATTGTTCAAAGAAGAAACCATGTGCTGCACAAACATGAAATCGGCTTTGTCTTTGTTGGGCATCCAAAAGTTGAAGCGTTCTTTAAACTTCATATTGGTGGCGCTGTAATCCTGCGAAAAAGGGGGATTGGCAATGACAATGTCAAAGGTTTTCAGTTCGCCATTTTCCTGGTGCAGCGGATTGAGCAGGGTGTCGCCATTGAGAATTTTGCTGTCAAAAATGTTATGGAACAGCATATTCATTTTACACAAGCCCCAAACGGTTCCGCTTTTTTCCTGACCGTAAAGCGTGATGTTTCTTGCCGAACCGTAACGGCTTTCCACATAGTTTTTACATTCAATCAGCATACCGCCACTGCCCACAGTCGGGTCATATATCTCGGCATTTTCTCCCGGCTCTAAAATGTTTACTAATAGTTTTACAATTTCGTTTGGAGTGTAGAATTCTCCGGCTTTTTTTCCGGCACTGTCGGCAAAATGTTTGATAAGATATTCATAAGCAGCGCCCATCAGGTCGGGGAACTCCAAATTGTCATCCCGCAAATTCATTCGGTTGAAATGCTGAATGAGTTTGCGCAAATCCTCATCACTGATTTGCTTGTTGTTTTTCCCAAATGTCTTGTTGAAGTTGATGTTGTCCTGGTTGAATACACCGTCCAACTTGTCCAAGTTGGCATCCTGCAAAGCAGCTAAAGCCTTGTTGAGATGGTCGCCAATTTCTTCGGTCAAATCTTTGATGAATTGATGGCGCTGTTGCTTGCCTTCACTATCGGTATAATATTCAGGGTCGCCATCTAACGATTTCCACCTTGCAGCATGGGGAACAAAGAAATCATATTCCGGTGCGTTTTGTCTTTCCAATTCCCCATAAATCATTTCAGGGTCGCTTACACCACGCACATCAGTCAGCGTTTTCTTTCTTCGGTCGCGGTGCACTTCAAACTGGTCGTTCACCCGTTTCAGAAACAACATCGAAATGATGTATTCCTTGTATTCAGAAGCGTCCATATTGCCTCTCAGAATATCGCATGCATCAAAAAGGAAAGTTTCTAATCGGGAAAGAGATAATTTATTAGCCATTTATTGATTGTAAAAATTAAGTTGTTGATATCGTTATTTCGGTCGGGGTGTGGAAGAAAAACGGCTCTTTTGCAAGCTTGGGTTGCAGGTAGGTTTGTGCGGCTTTCAAATGTGCCGTTTGTGGGCAGCCAAAGAATTTCAAAATAATATGTGCGTAGACAAAAAAATTAATACACGAAGCGTTGGGCTGTTCTGTCGGCAAGTCAGACTACCGAATCTGTCCGAACTGGTCGAATTTATATGTCTATCCACTGGTCAAGTTTGTTGTTGTCTATTTGGTTTAAGACCTGTTGTTTAATGTCTGCACGGTCATCATATAGCATTGCCCATACCCTCAAATATACGCAACTCCTCCATCTGCATAATTTTTGTAAAGCCGTGACAATCATCAAAATGAGGTTCAGATATGTAAGATGCGAATTGCGTATATCCATTTAGGCATTACAAAAGTTGAACCCATTTTTTCGCGTGTCAATGGGTTCCCATTTCCCCTCCCGGGCATCAATCTATCTGGCCTCTGCCTTCTTCTGGCACTCAGTCAATTTTCGCAGGGCCTGGCTGCTCCATTCCGGCATTCTTAATTCCAGAACTCCAAACAAGTCTATGCTCCAGCCGTGACAAAGCCCAGATACGGCAATGTATTTCTGATTTGTGATCGAGAAGAAAGGTCGTTTCAAGTACTGGCGACTAAGATGCCAGGGTAAGGTAACGTGGTTCCTTAGGCGGTGCTACCCGGCGACACATTTTTTCAGCTAAACAAGGTATCTGAATAATATCGTCATCAAAATCAACAACTTGTGGAGACAGGAAAATCGGGTTGTAGCCTCAGCCTGGTAATGTCCAACAAACACTTCCCCCTTTCCCACACAGACAAAGCCGCACAGCGAAACCCAGCTGAAGTGGACGCAACGGATGCACCATAGTATTCCTAAAGCTGACTAACAAAAAATATCACTTACCTAAAAAGTTGCCTTCAACTATCTGACTATTACCCCAAAAAGAAGAGGATACCATCCTGTAGGAAGGCATCCTCTTGCGTTATTTGCCGATTGGCTCAGGAGTTTAGCAGTCCGTCTTCCAAGTCAAGTCTGTTGTGATGCTACCTTATGCAATTGATATAATAACTGCAATGACCAACCAGAACAGTACCCGAAGGAGCACAATCATGAGTTATTGGCTTTCATTAAAATGAATGCATGACCAATTGAGGGAATTCCTGAGTCCTGATTATTCTTTTTGAAAAGCTCTGGAAAGCAAGCCCTCTTTTGTGTCCAGACTGATGAAGTACATGCCTGCAGGCAATCTGCTCAGATTCAACAGGGCCTTACCTGCGGCGTCTGTCAAAGCCTGGTTGGTTTCGCGGCCCAGTGCATCCCGGACGATGATGCGGGCGTAAGCTTCTGTAGATTCGATATGCAACCTATCCTGCACCGGATTGGGCATGATGCCCCACACAGGCACGGGCACTGAAGTAACGTTGTTTGGTATCTGTGGTGCATAATCTGCAGTCGCGCTTAACCAGGCATCGCCGGTAGAAGTGCCATTGAAGTTGACTGCATTGAGCACTGCAAAGACGCGGACATTCCCAAAGCCGCTTGCCGGGGCAGTCCATTTAAACGAAACGGTATCGAGGTAATTGCCTCCAGCAGCCACGCCCGACAAGGGTTGTGTGTGCTCAACCAACTGAGGCGGCGCATTATAAACTGCAATGTTTGCCGTGCCGCCAACTGAAAGAGTTCCGGCTTGTGTGCTGCCATCCGAGGCTTTCACAATGGAAGCCTGGAAGCCAAAATGGGTTCTTGTAGTCCCCGGAGCAATTACATGCAACTGTATCCGATAGCTATGCCCCGGTATGTAGTTAGTGACACTGTTGCCCAGGCTGTCAACCAGTTGGATATTCAGTACAGAACTCAGATTCGTGGCGGAATGGCAGGTGCTGTTGGAAGAGCATCCCACCGCAGAACCGGCAGTGCCTGTGCGGTTGCCGGCACCATAATAGAAGGGACCTTCTGAATAGCTGCTGCAAACCAGAACGCCGAAGCCGATGGCCAGGATGATGATGCGATTTCGATTCATAAGATTGTGATTTTGAAAGGTGCGGGACAAGCTGAGGCTATCTTTGCCGGCATTATTTATGGGTCAGAAAAAACAGCTTCGATTTGCCGCGATTAAAGAATTTTCCAATGTACTGGAATACCCATCGGGCATTGCCGGAAAATGGTCAGAACATTTTAGAAATAGCAATCCCATTACATTAGAACTGGCTTGTGGTAAAGGAGAATACAGCACCGGTCTGGCCCGGGAACACCGTGAGCGCAATTTCATTGGTGTGGATATCAAAGGCAACCGAATCTATATAGGAGCTAAGAAAGCGCTGGCTGAAGGACTCATCAATGTGGCCTTTCTGCGCACCCAAATTCAGAAACTGCAAGACTATTTTGCCGCAGGCGAAGTGGCCGAAATCTGGATAGTCTTCCCGGATCCCTTTCTCAAAAAAGAAAGTAACCGTCTGACGCATCCCCGCTTCCTGCAAGTATTCCAGCAAGTCCTGAAGCCCGGCGCTCTGATTCATCTGAAGACAGACTCAGAACCACTTTATCGGTTTACTCAGGATGTCATTCAGGAGCAAGGCTGCAAGTTGCATCAAGACCTGGCAGACATTTATGGCAAGGGCTTAGCCAACGGCCCTTTGTCCATCCAGACTTTCTATGAAGGCATGCACCGCACAGAAGGGCGACTCATTAATTATCTCTGTTTTTCTCTTCCTGAAACGCCCATCATCATTCCCCCTAAGAAAAAGAAAGCCCAGGATGAAAGCGCTTTGTGAAGGGGAAGACTATTTTATGTTGCCCAATGGCCAGCTTGTGATGACGGCAGCCTACCTGCAAAAAAGAGGAACGTGTTGCGGCAATGGTTGTCTGAATTGTCCATTCGAGTATCAGGCTGTAGCCGAACCGAAGCGCAGCAACTTGTTGGCATTGCGCACTAAAAATCAAAAATCAGATGAGTGGAAAGACTGAAGATCTCTATGAGACCATTTTTGAAATCGTGCGCTTAATTCCCCGAGGTCGCGTAACGACTTATGGCCTGGTTGCCGCTGCCATCGGCATGAAGTCGGGGGCGCGGGTAGTGGGCTATGCCATGAATCAAAGCCATACTGCAATGCCGCCCGTACCGGCACATCGGGTACTGAACCGGAAAGGCTTGCTCACAGGCAAAGCACATTTTGGCGCAGGTGATGAAATGGCTGAACTGCTGCGTGCAGAAGGAATTAGGGTACAGGATGATGTCGTGCAGGACTTTGAAAAGCTGGTATGGAATCCGTCCCGGGAGCTCATGCTGTGACATCCTCTGACCAACACATTCAAACAGCCTTCCCACCCGCCATCGTCAAATATTGTTTCTTAACCACAAAAAATTGACAGACAACGGGGGGAAATCTTCAAAGGAATATAGGGGCTGTTGCTAGCGCAAATGAACAAAAAAGCAGTACCACAATTCGTACCAAAAACGTGGTATTCTGAGCCTACAAAATACCCGCCTTACGCAAGGCATCCTGGCGCGTTTTCACTTGAAGCTTCACGTAGATATTGTGAATGTGTGTGCGCACAGTCTCGACACTCACAAAGAGTTTGGCAGCGATTTCCTTGTAGCGAAAGCCCTTCGACAACAGCTCTAAAATCTCCTGTTCCCGACGCGACAACTGTTCCATTTCCTCTGTTGGCCTGCTGTACTCAGCAAATGCGGAAACCACTTTTCGGGCGATGCCGCTACTCATGGGCGAGCCGCCCGCATACACTTCTAGGATCGAAGCTTCTACCTGCTCAATAGGTTGGCTTTTCAAGATATATCCAGTGGCACCGGCACGCAGGGCTTTGAAAATATAGTCTGTGTCTTCGAAGGCACTAAGCACCATACACTGCATCTGAGCATGCCGAGCCTTTAGCCAGGCAATGGCTTCGATGCCAGATATACCGGGCAGGTTGATATCGCAGAGCAATACATCTACAGGTTCCTCAGAGAGTGTTTTCACTGCTTGCTCGCCATCGCGAAAGGAATGCCTGAGTTCGATACGCTCATCACCACTCAATAAATCCTCGAGAGCAAGGCGGATACTGGCCTCATCTTCGAGGATTGCCAAACTGATCCGTTGTTTACTCATATCACAAGATTAATGTAGCATTAGATACACGCTTGTTGAAAAAGGTAGTAGGGACGTTCAGGAAACAGGCCTGGGGACAGAGAAACGAACGATAGTGCCCTTGCCCGGATGGGTAACTAACTCAAACCTTCCGCCAATATTTTCGAGGCGGGCCTTCATATTTCCTAATCCATTGCCACCAAGCTGCCGATTATTGTCCGGCTCATGAGCATCAAACCCCTTCCCATCGTCTTCTACACAAAAGACCAGATCACTCACATGAAAGCTCATCCCCACATGGATTGTAGAAGCATCTGCATATTTCAAAGCATTGTTGACGGCTTCTTTGATCACCAGTAGCACCACCTGACGCACGCCGTGACTCAGGGGAATAGAAGGAACTTCATCCGGGAAATCACTAATAAACTCAGGCACATTTATGAATTCGAAATGTTCTTGAAGATACTCCCGGAGGTAGGCGATTAAAGTGTCGAGTTTATCGTTGTGTGGGTTCAGCGTCCATACAATTTCGCCGATACGTTGCGTCAGTTCCCGGCTGGTGTCGGCAATTTCTTTCAGCGAAGCAGGTTGTTGGCTGACGTTTTTTCTGCGGGCCACCTCGCTGAGCAGTGCAATCTTGGTAAGGCCGGTACCCAGGTCATCGTGCATGTCTCGCGAGATGCGTAAACGCTCTTCATCAATAGCCTGTCTGCGCTCCTGCAGTCGTCTTTCTTTGGTAAGTTTTCTGCGTAGGTATTGCCTCATGATTAAGAAGAGCAGCATCATGAGCAACAAAGCGGCAAGCGACTTTGCCCACCATTGCATCCACCAGGGCGGGCGAATCGTGAGACTAAGCTGTAGCGGGCTTTCATTCCAGATACCATCGTTGTTGGCCGCCCGCAGCAGGAAATGATATTTCCCTGGAGGCAGGTTGGCGTATCGTGCATCATGCCCCTCCCTGGCGATTACCCAGTCGGCATCGAAGCCTTCCAGCTTGTATTGGAAATAGTTGGCTGCTGGGTTGGTGAAATCAAGCGCAGCGAAGGAAAAGGCCAGTGTGTTGCTGTCGTATGGCAATGAAATGCTGTGTAGGTAGCTCACGTCCGTGTCGCTCTGATAAGGATGTTCATTCACCATGATGCCAGTAAGGATTGCATTGGGCGGGAAGGGATTTTTATGTAGCTGAGCAGGGTAAAACCAATTGATCCCTTTCACCCCCCCAAAAGCCAGTGCCCCATCAGCACAATAGCAATAAGCTCCGGTATTGAATTCATTGGACTGAAGACCATCTGCCGCCGTGAATGAAAAAAGCTTTTTTAGATTAGGGCCTGATGATGTCCAGGATATTTTCAGCTCATTAATGCCCCGGTTGGTACTCACCCAAAGCACGCTGTCTCCACTTCTGAGGATGCCATAAATATGGCTATTGCTCAGTCCATCCTTTTCATCAATGAACTGATGTTTACGCGCATGGATTTCATAAAAAAGGAAGCCGTTTTCTGTAGCCATTGCGGCATATTTCCCGACCCGGAAGAACTGTATATCCCGAATGCCGGTCAGATGGAATCCGTCATCCAATATCTGAATCGAGTCTTGCTCCGGAAAGATGCGTATGCGATAAAAACCATCCCGGACTTTCCCCATGAAGATGCTACCATCTGCCGCCTTTGAAAGGGCTGTAATCTGGCCCTGTGTTGCCTCGAAACGGGAAGCAAACTTTCGGATATGGGCCTTACCGTTTTCCAGCCACATCAGGTGCAGACCATAAATGCTGCCGAGTAAGAAATGATTGCGCCGGTATTCACAGATAGAAAATGCGGCAAGGTTGCCCGGTACATCATCCGGGATGCGCTTCCACTGCTGGAATCGGTATGTCTGGCTATCCACAATCCCAATTCGTTCTTCCACGTTCATCCAGATCCGGCCTGTGCTGTCTCGATACAAGAGACTGATGCGCCCTTTTTTATCCGAAAATGGGAAATGATTTTGTAAAAGGCCGGTCTTCCTGTCCAGGATATATAAGCCAGAATCGAAGCTTCCAATCCAAAGCTTCCCACCTACTTCCAGCATGCTCTTCACCATCATCTGCGGCTGGCTGCCGGAAGGCCGGGGCAATAACATACTCGTGTGAAATCTGAATCCTTTTGTGTCCAAAATATTGATACCACTGCCTTCCGTACCTACCCATACATTCCCTGTTTTGTCCATCATCATACACAGCACCATTGTTGTGTTTAGGCTGCGGGCAGGAATTCCGCCAACAGGTATATACTGATAGCTTCCCTCGCGGATATCTAACCGGGTAAATCCGGCTTTCGACATACCATACCAGGTATCCTCTGTGTGTTTCAGAAAGGGAAGAAATTCCAGCTTCTTTAAGGTGGCCGGTAACTGAACAGCTTTCTGCAAATGCGATTCCTCAATAGAATAAATGCTATCCCGCGACCAGGCGATGAGGCGGGCATTCCCATCCGGAAAGATTTTTATTAATCCGGAACAGTGATGTAATCTGACCTCCTTCCCAAAGGGTAAATCTTTTGAATACAGATCATCGCCAATTGCATAATAAAGTGTGTTGCCTGCCAGTACGGCTAATTTGCCTGCACCGGTAGGAATATTACCTAAAGACCTCATTGCGGTATTACCTCCGCTCAGCCCAAGCATCCATACTTGCTTCCCATCGCCAATCACCAGATTGTTCTGGCTGGTAATGCCCAGGATGGAAATGTCTTCGGGCGAAGAAGCAGGCACAGACACATGCCGGAAGTGCCGGGAACGGGTCTGGTAGCAGGAAAGCCCGGTATTGCTCGTAAACCATATCCCACCCAACCGGTCTTCCGCCATCCGACCACTGACCATGCGTGCGGAAAGTCTCAGGCCCGTAGTGTCATTGTATGGCCCGCGAAAAGTGTGAAAATGCAAGCCATCGTAGCGGGCCAGGCCATCGCCGGTTCCCATCCAAATGAAGCCTTCGCTGCTTTGAAAAATGATGTTGACAGAGCCTTGAGGCAGGCCATCACTCACGCCCAATTGTCGAACAGGATAGTTCAGCAACTGCGCATGCAGCATCCCGCATAGCAGAAAGGCAAAGCATGAACAAATGATTTTTGAAAACACTATTTCGGTGATGGCTCCTCGCAATATAAAAGCATTGCCATACGATTGCTACCCTGCAATAGACTCTAATATGGTAACCATCCTTACGGAAGAATCGCTCCATACATCATTTTGCGGGGCTGTCTCAATAGGCTCATTTCAATGGCCAGCCCGTGGTCTTGTTACCTTGCACAGCAATTATCCGCCAAAAAAATTCATGCAGCTTTTCATCAAAAACATGGTCTGCGACCGATGTATTATGGTGGTGGGCGAAACACTGAAAAATTCAGGGCTTCATCCTGCCTCTGTAGTGCTGGGCGAAGCTGAGATTGAGGAACCCGAACTGAACAAAAACCAGTTACTGCAACTCAATACAGCATTGAAAAATGCAGGTTTCGAATTGCTGGAAGGTCGCCGCTCCCGAATGGTGGAAATGGTGAAGACGGCTATCATCGAATTGGTGCACCACAGTGGCGATACCGACAATCTGAAGTACAGCGAATACCTCGCAAAACATACCGGCACCGAATACAGCCAGCTCAGTAAGAATTTCACGGAAGAAACCGGCAGCACCATCGAGCAATACATCATCCGGCAGAAAATTGAACGCGTGAAAGAACTGCTCAGTTACGGCGAGAAAAACCTGAGTGAGATAAGCTGGGAAATGGGCTACAGCAGCGTTGCCGCACTCAGCAATCAATTCAAAAAGGTTATCGGCCTTAGCCCTTCGGAATGGAAAAACTCCAGCCACAGCCAGCGCGAACCCCTGCACGAAATAGGCAAGTCGAAGCCTGCCTGAGCCATTTCATCCCTGCTCGTTTTCTATAAAAAAATCCCGATAGACACATGAAGTCATTTGCCTCGGACAATTATGCCGGTGTCCATCCCCAATTGATGGAAGCCCTGCATCAGGCCAATATCGGTCACGCCCGTGCTTACGGTGCAGACGAAATCTCGGAGCGTTGCCGAAAGTTGTTTGAGCATTCATTCGGGAAGCTGGCCGGACTGCATTTTGTCTTCAATGGCACAGGCGCCAATGTGTTGTCTCTGGCGGCCTGCACGCGCTCTTTCGAAGCCGTACTTTGCTCCGATATCTCACACATCTACTCCGATGAAGGCAGCGCACCGGAAAGCTTTACCGGCTGCCGCATCTTCCCGATCGAAAGTGATGCACAGGGCAAGCTGCAACCCGATATGATTGCCGAACGTTTAGCCCGAAAAGGTGACTCACACTATGCCCAGCCTCGTGTCTTATCACTGACTCAGGCTACTGAATACGGCACCGTATATACAGAGGATGAACTGCGCCTCCTGGCTGATTTTGCGCACGACCATGATTTGTTTCTGCATGTGGATGGCGCCCGGTTTTTCAACGCAGCCGCTTCATTGGGCTGTACGCCACAGGCGCTGAGCAGCGCCTGTGGCGTGGATATGCTTTCACTGGGTGGGGCCAAGATGGGAATGATGTTTGGCGAAGCAGTGTTGGTCTTCAATCCGGAGCTGGAAAAGAACCTGCGGTTTCAGCATAAGCAGGCCATGCAACTGGCCTCCAAAACCCGCTTCATCGCCACACAGTTTGAAGCTTTATTGCAGGAAAACCTCTGGCAGGAAATAGCAGGGCATGCTAACACGATGGCTCAACTTTTAGCCAAAAAGCTGGCGGAAATCACATCCGTGGAGCGGACGCAACCTGTACAGGCCAACGCCGTTTTTGCACGCATCCCCAAAGACTGGAATGAGCCACTGATGGCAAGCTTTCCATTCTATATCTGGGACGAAAACTTCAATGAAGCCCGCCTGATGTGCGCCTGGGACACCCAGCCCGAAGACATCGAAGCCTTCATCGCCCGGATGAAAAACCTGTCTTGAATCAGCCTGTAACAGGAGGCTTTCAGGGTGCATTACTGGAAAGTACTTCCCTAATCAGATAGGCAACCAGCTTGGCTGTACTCAAATCCTGCCTGCCATCGCAGAGCTGCACGGCACCTTCGGGAATATGCACATAAGCAGCTTGTGCCTGCATCATACACTGACGCAAATATTGACGCGCCTGAAGTGTGGTGACCCCACAAGGTGTAGCTGCGCTGGCCAGGACACCTGCTATGCTGTCCAGGTCAAGCTCAATGCCGGTTGACTTGCCTTGTGTGAAGGCTATTGCATCCGACACAGCCTCCCGAAAACTCAATCTTTCTTCCAGAAAAATCGCTTCATAGCTGGAAAAATGCAGGCCCGGATCGCTGCTGATTTCCTGCATCAGTAGCTCGGAATTGTAGGCTGCATGCAGGCCGACCATCGCATATTTATCTAAGTAGCCGGCCTCGCGGGCATATCGAAACGGGTTGCCGCTGTGGCGGCCTTCGATGCGCCGGTAGTCGCAATGCGCATCCAGGTTGATGGCATTGACAGAATGCCCCAGCGCCAGGCTAAGCCCTTTCAGCAAGGGGAAAGCATTGTTGTGCCCGCCACCTATCACGATGGGGATCTTGCCCGAATGCAGCAGGACCTCCATCAGCCGGGCCACCACATCATCCATGCGGGTCACCAGCTCGCGGAGTTGCCTGGCATCCATATGCTCGCTTTCCACCATCCATTCATCAAATCGGAAAGCCCCCAGGACGAGCAGGTCATTGCCGCTGCAGGCTGCAGTATCCTGCGTATTGAGCAAGGCACGCAGGGCAGGTTCCCAAAGGCTTTGGGTGCCGCCCACGCCATAATTGGCCCGCACGCCGATGTCTTCCGGAATGCCCATAAGGATATATCGGGCAGGACAGTCTGCAAGCCCAGACAGCGAAGGGATGGTGTGGACGCGCTGGCCCAATCGGGTTTCCCCATCGCGGGCAAATACCAGACTGCTCAGGTATGCGCCATCGGCCGGGGCAAAGGGTATGTTCAATCTGTTGGGCATGAATTGCAGGCCTGTAATTTCTTTCGCTATAAAACTATTGCCACTAAAGAGGGCTCGTAAAGAAACGAAGCAGCAGCACATCACAGAGCACCCTGCTCCGGCTGGAAAATGATTCGTATCAGCCGGCGAATTGCTTTTTACAATACCCTAATGAATGATGCCTGAAAGGCTGCCAGTAAATTTGCCCGCGAAAAAAAAAACACACATTCCATATGTATCCCGCAGAACTGATTATGCCGATGAAGAGCGAGCTGACAGAGCAAGGCTTTGCAGACCTGACCACCCCCGCTCAGGTGGACCAGGCCCTTCAGCAATCCGGCACCACCTTATTGATGATAAACTCTGTGTGCGGCTGCTCTGCAGGTACCGCCCGCCCCGGCGTACTGATGGCCGTTCGCGATGCAGCCAAAAAGCCCGACCATCTGGTCACCAGCTTTGCCGGCTTCGATGTAGATGCCGTCAAACAAGCCCGCAACTACCTGATGCCTTATCCGCCTTCTTCGCCTTCCATCGCGCTGCTGAAAGATGGCAAGCTGGTGCACATGGTAGAGCGCCACATGATCGAAGGACATCCTGCACAGGCCATTGCCGCACATCTGGCTTCAGTGTTTGCCGAGCATTGCTGAGCAGACCGTTTTCATGCTCCAAGCAGGCGCAGACGATTAATCCCGTCGGCGCCTGCTTTTTTTATTGAGCCGGCTATCGGAATCCTATGAAGCTTCCGTTGCGTCGCACACTTCGGCTGGATTTCGCTGCGCGGCTTTGCCCGGATGACTGAGGTATGGGCTTGGGAATGCTTTGTACTTGCCTTTCAACAACCCCAAACACCCGCTACGCGAAAAGCCAAACAGACTGACGAACCCCTCAGTGTGCGACGCAACGGATGATGGGGAGCGAACCAAAAGCCGACAAACAAAAAACTGGTTCCAACCAAATTCGCATACCCCTCCTGCTACCTTTGCGGCCCATCATGGAAATCGCGAAGAATTTTGAACATGCCGAAGCGGAGCGGCGCTGGTATAGCTATTGGATGCAGCAAGGCTATTTTTTCTCCAGACCTGATGAGCGCCCTGCTTACACCATCACTATGCCACCGCCCAACGTCACCGGTGTGCTGCACATGGGTCATGCACTGAACAATACCGTACAGGATGTGCTCATCCGGCGGGCCAAGGCGCAAGGCTTCAACACCTGCTGGGTGCCCGGCACAGACCATGCTTCTATAGCCACTGAAGCGAAGGTGGTAGGCATGTTGCGCGAGCGCGGCATAGATAAAAATGCACTCAGCCGCGATGAGTTTTTGACATATGCCTGGGAATGGAAAGAGAAGCATGGCGGCATCATCCTGGAACAACTGAAACGACTCGGCTGCGCTCTGGACTGGAATCGTACGGCTTTCACGATGGACGATGCCTATTACAAAGCCGTCATCCGTGTGTTTGTGGACCTCTATCAGAAGGGCCGTATCTACCGCGGCGTGAAGATGATCAACTGGGACCCGAAAGCAAAGACTGCACTATCGGACGAAGAAGTGATCCACAAGCAGACGCAGAGCAGGCTGGTGTATCTGCAATATTTCCTCTGTGACCAACAAGGGCAAAAGACAGGCGGCGCTATCACTATCGCGACGGTCCGGCCAGAGACCATCCTCGGCGACACCGCTGTGTGTGTGCATCCCAATGATGAGCGCTACCAGCACTTGAAGGGCGCATACTGCCTCGTGCCACTGCTGAACCGACCCGTACCTATCATTTTCGATGATTACATAGACCCTGAGTTTGGTACCGGCGCTCTGAAGGTGACACCCGCACACGACATCAACGACTATAACCTGGGCCTGAAGCACCGCCTGCCCGTCATTGACACACTCAACGATGATGGCACCATGAGCGCCGCCGCACAACTCTATGTGGGCGAAGACCGCTTTGCCGTACGCAAGAAGATTGTTGTAGCACTTAAGGATTCGGGCAACTTCGTGAAAGAAGAAGACTACATCAATCAGGTTGGTTTTTCGGAGCGCACCGATGCAGTGATTGAGCCCCGTCTCTCCATGCAGTGGTGGTGCAAGATGCAAGACTTGGCCAGCCCCGCACTGGAAGATGTGCTGAGCGGGAAGATTCAGTTTTTCCCCGAAAAATTCCGCAACCTCTACCGCCACTGGATGGAAAACATCAAAGACTGGTGTATCAGCCGCCAGCTTTGGTGGGGGCAGCGCATACCCGCATGGTATGATGAGCAGGGAAACATGTTTATAGCCGAGACGGAAGCCGAAGCCATGGAGCTATGCCGTAAACAATACAGCACCTCAGGCATCGCAGCTACGCCGCAGCTCAGGCAGGACCCCGACTGCCTGGACACCTGGTTCTCTTCCTGGCTCTGGCCTTTGCAGGTGTTTGGCTGGAGTGAAACTCCGGAAAATAAAGAGCTAGCCTACTACTATCCGACCCAAACCCTGGTGACCGCCCCGGAAATCATCTTCTTCTGGGTGGCAAGGATGATTATGGCGGGCGAGGAATACAGGCAGCAAATTCCTTTTGAGAAAGTCTATTTCACCGGCATCGTGCGCGACAAGCAAGGCCGAAAGATGAGCAAGAGCCTGGGCAATTCGCCCGACCTCCTGGCCCTGATTGATGAATGGGGCTGTGATGCCGTTCGCTTCTCGGTGATGATTGCTTCGCCTGCCGGCAACGACCTGCTCTACGATGAAAGCATGCTGCTGCAAGGCCGCAACTTCTGCAACAAAATGTGGAATGCACTGAAACTCTTGAAGGGCTGGGAGACCCGCCTGGCTTCAGATGCAGCCGGCAATCAGGATGCTTCTTTTGCCATCACCTGGATGCAGGCCAGGATTGACCAGGTGGCTGCCGAACTGAATGGTTTGTTTGAAAGCTTCCGACTGAGCGAAGCACTGAAAACTATTTATTCGCTCATCTGGGACGACTTCTGCTCCTGGTTCCTGGAATGGATGAAGCCAGAGAAAGACACAACGATCCCTGAAGCGACTTACCACGCTACAATTGGCATCTTCGAACAATTGCTGCAACTACTGCATCCTTTCCTGCCCTTCGTGACTGAAGAGATTTACCACACACTCCGCAGCCGCAATTCTGGCGATGATTTGATTGTCCGGCAGATGATTTTGCCAGGAAACATCCATCCACAAATCCTACAACGTGGTCAGGCTTTACAATCTGTTATCACGGCCATTCGCGATGCCCGCGTCAAGAACGGACTCAAACCCCGCGACCCTCTGGCACTGGCCATCACCACTGCCGACCCGGCCCTGTATGAAGCCACTCAGGAAATCTTACTTCGCCAGACCAATGCCACTGCACTCAGCTTCGTGCGCGAGCCGCAGGAAGGCGCCATTGCACTCGTGGTGCAAACAGACAAACTCTATCTCATCGCCGAGCGAAGCATAGACAAGAGCGCCCAACAGGAAGCATTACACAAAGAGCTGAGCTATCTGCAAGGATTCCTCCAAAGCGTAGAAAAGAAACTGAGCAACGAAAAGTTTGTAGCCAATGCCAAGCCCGAAGTCGTGGCTATGGAACGCAAGAAGCAAAGCGATGCCCTAAGTCGTATCCGTGTGATTGAGGAAAGCCTCGCTTCCCTGTAATTTTAGAAGCCTATGTCATTCCGCCGATTGATGCTGCCCCTCGGACTTACGCTGCTGGTCAGCTATGCTTTTGCGCAAAACAAAAACACGAAGCCAAAGTCCACAGCCGAAAAGACCATGCCTCGTTTTGAAGCAGCCATCGGCGATACCGGCAACTACAGTGGCGGCAACATCAACCGGGAGCAGTTCATTAATCTCGCCTCACAGGGTGTGCGGCTCAAAGACCCGAAGGGTGCCTTCATCGAAGGCTTCACCTTCACCTATGGTGAGCGCCACCTCTACGAAGATTCTATCGGTAACGACAAGCTGGTGACGGATTATCTCTCGGAATATTGCCTCGGCGACAGCCTCAGCCCCATCATCAAAAACACATTGCCTTACCGCACCAAACCCGGCGATACGGCTTACTATGATGGAATCTATGTCCGCATGCCGGACGGTCGCTCCACCAAAGCACTACCCATGAAGTTTGTCATTGTACGCTGAGCCTGCTGTCCTTTTCTACTTTGAAAACTGACGGCGCCAACCTGCTTCATAGCCGACAGACAATACAGCATCTTTGTCCCGCTTGAATCCCAACCCCATCGGTACTGTCTGGCAGCGCTTGCGGCGAAAACGCCCGGCCATGCTTTCTCTGGCATTCATCGGCCTTTGTTGCCTGGTGGCGCTCTTTGCTTACCCACTCTCACCCGACAGTTCGCCCGATGCCAACAGGATGATTGTGGAGCTGGGCGCAAGGCCTCCTGGCTTTTCCAAACGATTCCTGATGGTGCCCCGCGCACAAGTGCAGCATAAAGGCTTTTTCAACCGGCTCTTTACCGGCACGCCACCTGCCTACAACCTCGTCCCCGTCAATTCCTTCTTCTTCGCCAGAGATACTGTGTTTGCAGCGCATTACATAGATGAAGGCCTTCAGGATACGCTTGCCTTCCCAATAAAAAATCTCTTGCCCGCCAGGCTTCGTCATGCCGACCTGGGCCAACAGCAGGCTTATGTTTTCCAGGATGCTGTATGCCGCCACCGCTTTTGGCTCGGCACAGACCGCTATGGCCGTGATGTGCTTTCCCGATTGCTGGTCGGCACGCGTGTGAGTATCGGTGTGGGGCTGGTGGCTGTCATCCTCTCACTATCCATTGGCATACTCCTCGGCGCCATTGCCGGCTACTACCGGGGCTGGGTGGATCATGTAGTGATGTACTTCATCAACATGCTTTGGGCCATCCCCACCCTGCTGCTGGTCATCGCCATTACACTCAGCATAGGCAAAGGCTTCTGGCAGATTTTCGTAGCCA
>CAYRJR010000044.1:4670-16954 GCA_964424655.1 uncultured Chitinophagaceae bacterium | reverse complement strand
CCATGATTTAAAGCCTGCAAATATCATGCCAAAATTAGATGTCTAAATGGTATTATTTCCCATATCCCTTTCCTGTGGTGTCGCGGGTTTGGAATTTTGGCGATGGCTCTATGGCATACAATATCTGGCATCCGATTCATACTTACTACAACCCGGGCACCTACCATTGTATCATTTCGGCAACGACATCCAATGGCTGTAATTTCTCAGACACACTTGATGTGCATGTGGGCGGGAAATCCAACATAAATTTTGGTGCTGTACCAAACCCTGTATGTGCCGGCAACGCAATACAATTTCACGATAGCAGCAGCAGCATATATGGGCCAATCACACGCTGGTTTTGGGATTTCGGCGATAACCGGAATAAATCCATCATGCAGAATCCAATCAATATTTATGCACTGGCCGATACCTATAGTGTGCGTTTGATAGTGAGTCAGAATGGCTGCTTAGACACCCTGATCAAGAAAGATTATGTCGTGGTGATGGACCCTTCATCAAGGCCGCGATACCGTGTGAGTTGTGATACCATCGGGTTGGTGCATTTTGTAGATAGTTCTATCAATGCAACGTCTATTAAATGGTATTTCGGGGACGGAACCACCAGCCTGCAGCATTTCCCCAATCACCAATATGCAAGCACAGGAACGTATATCGCGAGCCTGGTGGCCTGGAATACTTATACGGGCTGTCGAGACAGCGAGTCGTTTGCTATCATCATCAATAATATTTCGGTGGACATGTCTGCATTGGATAGTACGGTCTGTTTCCTTGATACCATTGTGCTTTCGCAAATCATTACCGGAGCTATATCGAATCCATCCATATCAATTGGCAGTGTGACATGGGGCTATGGCCTGATTAATTCGCCGCCCGTGAAGGGGAATCTCTTTTTCCCCGGGCAATTCATTGCCAACTTCCGGGGCTGGGTCAATATTGGCATTTGGGTGGAGGATAATAACCGCTGCATTTTTTCTAAGATCCGAAATCACTTCATCACTGTTGGTGGGCCTATTGCCACAATTAGTGCCAGCCCGCCCATGGGTTGTGCGCCGGCAAATATTCTTTTTATTGACAGCAGCTATTATGCCCCCGGCACATCGCGCGTCAGTGCCTGGTGGGATTATGGTGACGGCACTACCGGCACTACGCCTTTTACTACTGTCGGGCATTTCTATCCCAAAATCGGCAGCTATGGCATCTCGATGAAAGTAACTGACAACATCGGTTGCACAGACTCAATTGGCATCCCCAACTACATGCTCATTTCCAGGCCAACGGCATCATTTGCCACATTGGGCACGCCAGCCTGCGAAGGGACTCCGTATGGTTTTTATAACTCCTCAACAGGCAATAACCTGAGTTATGTATGGGATTTTGGCGATGGCACTGGAAGCACACAAACGAACCCAAAGCATGTTTATACTGTCCCCGGAACCTACGCTGTAAGACTAATAGCCACTGATGGTGTGGGCTGTAAGGATACGATGGTTATTTCCGGAGGAGTGTCCGTGGCACCCAAACCCAAAGCAGGCTTCACGATGGACGATACCATCAATGTCTGCCCACCCTTAGTGGTGCATTTCACCAACACTTCTACCGGTGCCGTGAGTTACAATTGGGATTTCGCTAATGGTGCCGGCTCTACGTTTACGAATCCTTCAACTACTTACCTCAAGCCAGGTGTTTTCTACATCCGCCTCATCGCATTGAGCAATAAACGTTGCCCCGATACGGCCTATAACCGGGTAAGATTATTAGGTTATAATGGTGTGCTGAGCTATACACCGCTCAAGGGCTGTGCGCCTTTATCAGTGCAGGTCCAAGCCAATAATGTGCCGGGTGTAGCAGGCTTTATTTATGATTTTGGAGACGGGATTACGACGCCCAGCACTTCGCCTAATATCACCCATGTTTATACCAAGCCTGGACCACATGTGCCCAGTGTGACCATGACGGATAACCTCGGCTGTTCGGCCGTTTCGTATGGTTTAGACACCGTGAAAGTGGATGGCGTATTCCCAGGCTTCACATTCACGCCTTTCCCTGGCTGCGATTCCGGCACCATTCAATTCATAGACACATCTCGGGGTGCGTATTCGCAACTCAACCCGGTCATCTGGAAGTTTCATGACAGCACCATCAGTTTGCTGGATAGTCCCAGCAAGCATTATCCCAAGCCGGGGCATTATCCGGTGACGCAATACCGGAGCACCACAACAGGCTGCACGGACACCTTCGTGAGTGAGGTCGTCTTCTACCAAAGGCCAGTCATTTTTGCCGGAGTGGACACTATTATTTGCCTGAGTGACTCCGTGATGTTGCAGCCCCGTGGTGGCATTTCTTATGCCTGGTCGCCGACCGCATCACTGAGTTGCAGCTTTTGCACTAACCCCTATGCCTCTCCTCAGGTACCTACTACCTATGTTGTGATAGGGACAGACAGCAATGGTTGTAGTAATTCAGATACCGTCAATGTGGGTTTGAAATACAAGACCGCCACACTCCTGAATGCTCCTAATGAAATGTGTTCGGGCGATACGATTCAGTTTTTTGCCGAAGGTGCAGGTGTTTATCACTGGTCGCCGCCCACAGGCCTGAGCAATGCAGACACATCCAGCCCGCGTGTCTTCCCGATGGAAACACAACACTATGTTTTAATCAGCAGGCTGGCGGGTTGTATTCCGGACACAGATTTCGTCAACCTTGTGGTGCACCCCACACCTACTGTTGAAGCTGGCGATGATCAGACCATGATAGCCGGAAACATCGTCCAGCTTCAGGCAACAGCAACTGGAGAAATCAGTTCCTGGCTTTGGCAACCACCCGAAGGCTTATGGTCCCCATTTACGGCAGCCACATCTGCTTCACCCAAACGAAGCACCGTTTATTCCATTACCGTCAGCACACAGTATGGATGTCATGCCACCGACTCGCTGCGCATCAAAGTGCTTTGCGACAACAGTCAGGTCTTTTTGCCCAACACATTCACGCCAGATGGCAATGGGGTTAATGATATTTTCTACCCGCGTGGTAAGGGCATAGCCAATATTGAACACTTCCGCATCTACAATCGTTGGGGCGAGCTGGTGTTTGAAAGAAGCAATATTGCCGTGGATGATAAAAGCAATGGCTGGGATGGCACCAAAGCGGGTCGGGCACTCAGCCCCGATGTGTATGTCTATTCCGTCGAAGCAACCTGCTATACCGGTGAGCCAATTCAGTGGCAGGGAAATGTGATGCTGCTGCGATAACGAAGATTAAAAGATGAAAGCAATAATAACTACTCAAGCTCCGAAGGAATTGTAGTATGATTCACCACTGAGCGCACAAACCCGTTTCGTATGAAAGGATACAGCTTGCTGATGGCATTGATGTGTTGGGCCTGGATAAGCGCCGCGCAGGATATCCATTTCTCACAATACTGGGAAACGGCAGTACTGCGCAACCCTGCCACCACGGGCATTCAGGAAGAAGATTTCAAAGCGTTGGGCGCTTACCGCAGTCAATGGAATAGCATGGGGAAGCCCTATCAGACGATGGCCTTTACGGCTGAAGGGCGTTTCGGCCTGCGCCACAGCGAAGCCGATTTCCTGACCATTTCACTCCTGTTTTTTTCTGACAAAGCCGGTGATGCCGGACTAAAGACCACAGGCATCTACCCTTGTATCAATTACAACAAGCATCTTTCAGACCCGCATAATTCCTACCTCTCGGCAGGCTTCACAGCAGGCTATGTCCAGCGATCCTTTGATTTGAATGCACTCACATTCGACAATATGTATCAGAACGGGCAAGTGGAACCAGGGATGGGTGCCGGAGAAAATTTACCCTTAGCCAAGCTCAATTACTGGGACCTGGGGGCCGGTGTCTCCTTTAACAGCAGCATTGGTGAAGCCGAACGAATCCACTACATCATCGGGCTGAGTGGCTATCATTTCACACGGCCCCAATCCAGCTTTTATGAGCGCGGTGATGCGTTGAATTTAGCTATGCGCATCAATGCTTCTTTTGACCTCAACTATGAATTTAATGATACCTGGAGCGTCCAATTGCATAGTAATCTGGGCTTGCAGGGTGCCTACAAAGAAGCCATGCTGGGCGGCTTGATTCAGTGGACACAATTCCGGGAGGGAAGCCGCAATTTTTCAATTGCTGCCGGGTTGCAAAATCGTTTCGGGGATGCCATCATTCCCATGCTCCGGGTTGATATGCGTCGCCTGGGCCTGGGCATTGCTTATGACATCAACAACTCATCCCTGAAAGCGGCTACCCGAATGCGGGGTGGATTGGAAATCATGGCAGCCTTCAAAGGATTTTTTCACGGTGAGTCAGAAGCAGCTTCATTAGCACCGAGGTTCTGAAGGCCTTAGCTGAGTTTCCAGACTGCTAATGCATCGGCAATCTTACGGTCGTTACTCAGGCGAGGTACTTTGTTTTGGCCACCCAATTTCCCTTGCTGCTTCATGTATTCGATGAATGCATCAGGGCGCAAAACAGAGACTCGTAAGGGTTGTAAGATGCTGCCTGTGATGAGATCGTTGTAGTAAATATTTTTTTCGCGCAGTGCATCATCTGCCAGCTTCGCAAAATCGCTAATTGATGCTGGCGGATTTTCAAAGGCAATAAACCATTCATGGTAAGGCAGGCCATCGCCGACCTGAATCATAGGAGCTACCGTGAATTCAATGACCCTTGCTCCAGTTTTTTCCGTCGCTGCCAGCAAGGCGGCTTCTACTTCTTCACCAATAACATGTTCTCCGAAGGCAGAAATAAAATGTCGGGTGCGGCCAGTAACTACAATACGGTATGGATTCAGTGAAACAAAGCGTACGGTGTCGCCAATATTATAGCCCCAAAGGCCTGCGTTGCTATTGATGATGAGCGCGTAATTCTCATTCAGTTTCACATCAGCCAGGCTGAGTCGGGTTGGGTTTTCATTAAATATTTCTGCCGCAGGTACAAATTCGAAAAAGATTCCGCTGTCGGTATTCAGGAGCAACCCTTCCTGATCCAGCGTATCCTGAAAGGCAAAGAAACCTTCTGATGCCGGGAAAGTTTCCAGAGTATCAATCTGGCCACCAATCGAATGAAGCAGCTTGGCTTTGTAAGGTTCGAAAGCCACGCCGCCATGCACCAGAACTTGCAGGTTGGGAAAAATCTGTTTGATGTTTTTCCCGCCAGAAGCATCCCTGAGCCAGTCGAAATACATTTGAATCCAGGGCGGGATACCGGAAATCAGGCGCATATCCTGATCCAGGGTTTCAGACACAATTTTCCCCAGTTTGGTTTCCCAGTCTTCGATGCAGTTCGTTTCGAAAGAAGGAAGCTGGTTGGAGCGCAGGTAGCGTGGGATAAAATGATTGACAATACCACTGAGGCGCCCGGTCGGGATGCCGCCCACCCGTTCCAAGGTGGGTGAGCCAGAGAGGAAAATCATCTTGCCATCGGCAAATGCCGGTTTACCGCTCTCTGCCATATAGCAGAGTAGGGCATTGCGTGCCGTATCAATATGATTACTGATAGAATCCCTGGTAATCGGGATGTATTTGACGCCGCTGGTAGTGCCGCTCGTTTTGGCAAAATAAAGCGGCTTCCCGCGCCAAAGCACATGTTCCCGCCCTTCTTTGATTTTTTCTATATAGGTTGAAAAAGCTTCATAATCGCGAAGCGGAACAGCCTGAGAAAATGAGGGATATCCATTCAGCCCCGAGAGTTTATGCTCCCTGCCAAAATCGGTACGAGCACCAACCTTCAAAAGCTGTTGAAGGATAGTGGCCTGGTCCGAAACCGCACCCGACATACCCTTACGAATCCGGTTATGAATGATATTGGCGTAAGGGCGAGCTAGGAAAGACTTGAATTTCATGCCATTCGCGAAGAACGGTTAAAAATAATCCACAGTCGTGGATAACTAAAAGTTGCAACAGGAAAGAGGGAATAAGAATTTTAGTGCGGATAAGATTGGAGAAGCTCTTTGAATTTTATTTGCACCGAAAGGGCAAGCGGCATTACCTTTGCGCGAAATTTTTTTGACATTCATGTTCGCGATAGTAACCATAGCCGGTCAGCAGTTTAAAGTACGCAGCGGCGAAGAGATTTTTGTCCATCGCCTTGCAGGCAAAGTTGGCGACAAGGTGTCGTTCAATGAAGTACTGATGACAGGTGGCGATTCCGGTATCCAGGCTGGTTCCAGCATGTCTACTTCTGTAGAAGCTGAAATCCTCGACCATTTGAAGGGTGACAAGGTTCTGATTTTCAAAAAGAGACGCCGTAAGGGCTATCAGAAGCTGAACGGTCATCGTCAATGCCTGACTAAAATCCGTATTGGCGCTATCGCATAAGGATAAAAATCGAAACCGACATAGGTACTTCGATTTCAATCAAAATAATTCCGCTCAAACAACAACAGCAAAAGAGAAATGGCACATAAAAAAGGTGAAGGCTCGGTAAAAAACGGACGCGACTCACATAGCAAACGCCTCGGTGTAAAAATCTTCGGTGGCCAGCCCGCCATCAATGGGAATATAATTGTTCGCCAACGCGGTACAGTGTATCATCCCGGTGAAGGTGTAGGTTTGGGCAAAGATTTCACAATCTACGCTACCCGCGATGGTATTGTGGAATTCCGCAAGACACGCAGTAAGACGCTCATCAGCGTTGCCGAACTGCCTGCCTCTGCCGAAGCTTAAAGCTCAAAAGGCGGCCAACAAGTTCTTTCAAGTCGGGAAATTTCAAAGTATTCAGCGCGCTTCACAACCGCGCTGTATGTTTTGTTGCTGTTTAGGAAACAAATGAAACAATCTGTGTGGCATCACAACTAACCCGCCCCACAGTTGCGATACGGTTTTTTGTTTAACCCTTAAATTTCACAACCATGGCAACAGCAAAAAAAGCTCCGGCAAAGAAAGCCGCAGCACCCAAGAAAGCAGCGCCGAAAAAGGCAGCCGCTAAAAAAGCTCCGGCTAAGAAAGCCGCTGCTCCTAAGAAAGCAGCAGCTAAAAAAGCCCCTGCAAAGAAGGCCACAGCGCCCAAGAAAGCAGCCGCTAAAAAAGCTCCTGCAAAGAAGGCCGCAGCGCCCAAGAAAGCAGTTGCTAAGAAAGCTCCTGCTAAAAAGGCTCCGGCTAAGAAAGCTGCAGCGCCTAAGAAAGCCGCTCCTAAAAAAGCTGCTAACGGTACTTCCGGCTCTTAATCAATACAAAAATAGTTTTGGGGAATATGCCCCATTTTTTGGAAAGGGCTGCCTGACACGGGCAGCCCTTTGTCTGTTTTCCTATTCAGGATTCATGCTTGGAGATAAAAATTTCACGAATGGCGGGTACTAATGCCAAACGGAAAGCAGACTAAGTTTGCATCCCTTTGCTATTTAGTTACTTCATGCCTTCTTCCAGCCAAAACAGAAACCGAACCTGGCGCCGCTTTCAGGCGGGCCGGCATATTGTTATGGGCCTGATTTTAATGGCACTAGCGTATGCGCTCGTACGTTTTCGCAGCTTTGGTGCCATTGAGCTTTCTGCTACAAGTGCTTATACACTGGGTGCCATCCTGGTGGTGTATGGTCTTTTCCGTATTTGGCGTGGTGGGCTGGAGCTGCGAAAGAAGGACGGCGATGATTTTATCACTTGAGTCGGGTCTTTTAACCTTCTGTTTTTTAGCCCTGCCCGTAAAATTGTAGTCATGCGTCTTGCTTTTTCAAGCTTCTTGTTCGCGCTTGCCTGTCTTGGTTTTGCTGCTTGCAGCAATAATGCAAACGCCCCAACAGACACACCCAACAGTGGTACGATAGATATCTCGGTGGACGAGACTTACAAGCCTGTCATCGAAGAGGAGCTGCATGTGTTTGACAGCAGCAACCCTAATGCCCACATCAATGTCCATTACAAGAGTGAAGCGGATTGCTTTAAAGATTTCCTGGCGGGTAAGACCCGGCTCATTTTGGTTACCCGCGACCTGAGCGAGGAAGAGCAGAAATATTGCGCCGGGAAACAAATCGTACCTCAGTCTTTGGCTATTGCCCGCGATGCTGTTGCTGTTATCGTCAACCCAAAGGATAAAGACACGGCTTTTGGACTGGAGCAGATACGTGGCATCCTGACTGGGAAATTCAGCAGGCATTACAATGTCGTCTTCGACAATAATGGCTCTTCCACCTTGCGTTATCTGCAAGATTCAATCCTGAAAAATGAAGTGCTCGGCAAGAATGTCTTTGCCGTTCATGGCAATGATTCAGTAGTGCAGTATGTGGCCAATAATCCCGGAAGCATGGGCTTTGTCGGCCTGAGTTATGTGAGCGACAACAGCGACCCTAACAACACGGGCGCATTTATTTCCAAAGTGAAAGTGGCTGCCATTTTCAATGACAGCACCCGGGAATTCCTACAGCCTTATCAGGCCTATATCGCCTTACGTAGCTACCCCCTTTCACGGAATCTTTACTACATCAAGAACGAGACCTTCATGGGTCTCGGCACAGGATTTGCCAACTTTCTGTCGCGCGACCGTGGTCAACTCATCTTCGCCCATGCGCATCTTTTCCCGCTTCGGCTTTCTATCGTCATCCGACCTGTAGAAATAAGCCACAGCCTGCCGGACACTAAATAAAACCTGAATTTTCCCAACGCCTTCCTGATAATCGTTACAAGACCAATTCCTGTAAAACAAGCTATGCAATTCAAATCAAGTAAGACCCTCCTGTTGATCTCCTTCTTCTCGCTCCTCTCATTTTTTGCGGCAGCGCAATCCTTAGATGAAGGCATCAAGATGGTGTATTATGAGCGTTATTCTTCGGCTGAGAAGGTGCTGGAACCTCTTGCTGCCGGCAATGCACAGGCTAATTATTATTTAGGCCTGGCCCTCCTGGGCGAAGACCGGGACGCAGAAGCACAGACCACTTTTTCAAAATTCCCCGATGATGCTGCAAACAAAGCAGGTTTAGCCTGGGTGGCTTTTAAAAACAAAAAGTCGGACGAAGGCATGAAGCAGGCTATGGCCGTTGCGGACCTGGCCAAGCGTAAAAACTGGGAGCCTTTGCAATACGCTGCGGATGCCATCAACTATGGTGGTGGAGATGCACAAAAGGCAATTGAATACTATGAAGAAGCCATCAAAAAAGGCGTAGATAATGTAGCCCTCCGCATTGGCCTCGGCGATGCTTACCTCCGCGTCAATGGTGGCGGTGGCAAGGCGATGGATAATTATGAAAAAGCCGTGGCCATGGACCCTAAAAACTCCCTGGGTTATTCCCGTATCGGTAAGCTGTGGTATGATGCACACAATTACAACGATGCACTCACCAACTATGAAAAAGCGAAAAATGCAGACCCATCCAATCCGCTCCCTTACAATGACCTCGCCAATGCCTATTTCAATGTGGGCAAGTATGACCTGGCCAAGCAAAACATCGAACAGTATCTGAAACTTTCTGACCAGAGCTGCAACGATAAAATCCGCTATGCGAATATTCTGTTCCTCGCGAAAGACTATGCAGATGCCATCTCCAAGATGCAGGAAGTGCTGGGCAATTGCAGCAGCAAGCCCTACATGTACCGCGTGCTGGGCTATAGCCAATACGAAACCAAGGACTACAGCAATGCCCTGCAAAACATGAAGGCTTTCTTCAGCAAACAAAGTAATCCCGCCAAAATCTTACCCTCAGACTACATGTATATGGGCAAGATTTTCGGTGCTCAAAAAATGGCCGACAGCGCCAACTTCTATTACACGAAAGCGCTGGCGGTGGACACCTCCGCCAACAAGCGCAAAATCTATATTGACATCGCAGAGAGCTACAAGGAAATGGGCAATGATACCGGGTACAAAATGGCCGGCGCCTATTACAAAAAAGCCATAGACGCAGATTCAACTCACGCTACTGCAGTGGACTACTTCTACTGGGGTCTCTATACCTATTATGGCAAAGACTACGTCCAGGCTGCTCAGGCATTCGAAACGATGGAAGCCAAATTCAGCGACCAGCCATCGGCAGTGTACTGGCGTGCACGGGTTGCGGCTGCGGTGGACAACGAAGGCAAGACCGGCGAAGCCATCCCTTACTTCAAAAAATGGCTTGCTATTCCCGAAACAGAAGCTTACAAGCGTAAGCCTTCAGACCTGCTCTGGGCCTATCAATACATGGCACTCGTGGCTTACAACAAAGACAATAATGCCGACCTAAAAGAAAATCTCGCACGCATCAAAGAGATAGACCCGACCAATGCACTCGCCAAACAACTCGAAGACATCATGGCGAAACGCACTAAGGCGAAGAAATAACCCGAAGGCATGATACGATTGGAAAAACCCTGTGTTTTCACAGGGTTTTTTGTGCTGCTCCTGCTTGTCGCACTGGAGATGGACGACCGGCTGGGGAGATTTTTTTGGTTTCAGCATTTGTGCCCTGAAGCAGCTTCGTTGCGTCGCACACTGAGGGGCCAGTGCTGCTATTAAGCTTTTCACGCAAAGGGTATGATAGCCGGGCATTGCATCAGGCTCTTGCATGTTCCGGGAGCAGCTCATCAGCGAAATCCTGCTGAAGAGTGCGACGCAACGGATGCCGGGCGCTGCACGACTGCCGACAAACAAAATGAAATCCTGCAGGTAATCGTTTTTTATATCGGGCGAAGCGCTTTTGTTCGTTTCTCTGAAACCGATACCTTGGCAGGAAGCTCCCGGCTATGGACAATACGCTCGTCAACAATTTCGTCGTTCGCTTCGCCAATGTGAACGGCACCGGCTCGGCTTCTGCCAATAGCCTTTTTACCAAAGCAATTTTCAGGATGGGCGTGCCGGTGACACCCAAAAACATCTTCCCTTCCAACATCCAGGGACTGCCCACCTGGTATGAAGTGCGGGTGAGTGAAAAAGGCTATCTGGGTCGTCGCGAAGGCATTGATCTTATGGTGTGCGTCAACCCGCAGAGTATGCGCGAAGATGTGGCCAATGTCCGCCCGGGCGGCTATTTCATGTATGACAGCTCCAAGCCACTGGCACCCGGAATGCATCGTGATGACCTGCATTACCTGGGCATCCCTATGATGGAAATGTGCAACCAGGCTTACACCGATTCGCGTCAGCGCCAGCTCTTCAAAAACATCGTGTATGTCGGTGCGCTGAGTGCACTGCTGGATATTGAGTTCAAAGAATTGGAAGGCTTGTTGGCCGAGCAGTTTGAGGGGAAAGAAAAGCTCATCCCTTCCAACATTCAGGCCCTGATGCTCGGTGTGAACTATGTGAAAGAAAACTTCAGCTTCCCCTTACCGATGCGCGTGGAAAGGCGCGACCTGGTGGGCAATCGGATCATGGCGGATGGCAATTATGCCTGTGGGCTTGGGGCTGTGTATGGCGGTGCCACTGTCGTAGCCTGGTATCCGATTACTCCTTCTACTTCCGTGGTGGAAGCCTTTACGCATTATGCGCATCAGTTCCGGGTAGATAAAGAAACGGGCAAGCGGAATTTTGGCATCGTGCAAGCCGAGGATGAGCTTGCCGCCATTGGGATGGTGGTAGGTGCCAACTGGAATGGCGCCCGTTCGTTCACTGCGACCAGCGGCCCGGGCCTGAGCCTGATGAATGAATTTCTGGGCCTTGCTTATTTCGCCGAAGTGCCGGCGGTGCTGATTGATGTGCAACGTGCAGGGCCCTCTACAGGCATGCCCACACGCACGCAGCAAAGCGATGTGATGGAAGCAGCGTATGCATCTCATGGCGACACCAAACAAGTCTTGCTTTTTCCCGCTACACCCGCAGAATGTTTTACGATGACTGCCGATGCCTTCGACTTGGCAGAGGAATTACAAACTCCGGTGATTATCCTTAGCGATCTTGACCTCGGCATGAATGACCATGTGTCGCCGCCTTTTGAATGGGATGATCAGCGGACCTACAAGCGCGGCAAGGTGCTGGATGCAGCGATGCTGGAAAAGATGGAGCGTTTTGGTCGTTACCTCGATGTAGATCATGATGGCATTCCTTACCGCACCTATCCTGCGGCGCACCCGACCAAAGGCGCCTACTTCACGCGCGGCACTTCCCGGGATGAATATGCTGCCTACACCGAAAGTGGTGAAGCCTACAAGCGTAATGTGGACCGGCTGCTGCGCAAATGGGAAACGGCCAAAAACCTCGTTCCTGCCCCCCATTTATATGAACGGAACAAAGGGAATAAGGCCGGCATTCTCTTTTTTGGTACGAGTCTGTATGCTGTGGAAGAAGCCTTGGACATGCTTGCAGAAAACGGGCAGCAAATGGATGCGATGCGCATCAAAGCATTCCCTTTCAGCAAA
>CAYRJR010000044.1:0-4660 GCA_964424655.1 uncultured Chitinophagaceae bacterium | reverse complement strand
CGCAACATGAGCGGGTGTATGTGGTGGAGCAAAACCGCGATGCACAGATGCGGAGCCTGTTGATGATAGAGCTGAATGCACAGCCAGGCAAGCTGGTTTCTGTTTTGAATTATGATGGGATGCCTATTACAGCCGATGCGGTGGTGAAGGGAATATTGAAGTCGTAAAGCGGGAAATGATTCATGCTTTTAGAAACACAGCTTCCGGTTGTTTTTTTCTTAGAAAATTTTCAGGAAATTGATAAAAGAATGGATTCAGGAATCTGAAAATTCCAACCGCATTCGACACGATAGCTCTGACAACAGCCTGTCTTTTTTTGCCTCATTAATCCTTATTTAAATGACCTTCATCCGCCCCAAATTCCGCCATCCCGAGCTGAAAAAAAATGAGCTCGGCTACACGATTGATTATTACGAAGGCGCGCTCTCTACGCTCTGTGCGGGTTGCGGCCACGACAGTATTACTGCCGCTATTGTGCAGGCTTGTTATGAGATGAATATTGAACCACACAAAGTGGCTAAGCTCTCTGGCATCGGCTGTTCGTCTAAAACACCTTCTTATTTTATGAATTATTCGCACGGTTTTAATTCCGTGCATGGGCGAATGCCAAGCATTGCCACTGGTGCCAATCTGGCCAACCGGGATTTGCTCTATATCGGTATTTCCGGTGATGGAGATTCGGCTTCTATCGGCATGGGGCAGTTTGCACACGTCATCCGCCGCAACCTGAATATGGTCTATATAGTGATGAACAATGGTTGTTACGGGCTGACCAAAGGCCAGGATAGCGCCACAGCGGATGTGGGTTCAATAAGCAAAGCAGGCTCTGTCAATCCTTATGAACCGATAGACCTGGCCAGCTTAGCTATTGAGCTGGGTGCTTCATTTGTAGCGCAAAGCTTTTCGGGTGATAAAGTGCAACTCGTACCGTTGATTAAGGCAGCTATCGAACATCAGGGTCTGGCCTTCCTCAATGTCGTGTCGCCCTGCGTGACGTTCAACAACAACCCGGGTTCCACTAAGAGCTACGAATATGTGCGTGCCCATACTTCTGCAACAGGCACACTGGATTTTGTGCCCGAGCGCGAGACCATCACGACCTCATATGCCGAAGGCACGACCGAGCAAATTGAACTGCACGATGGCACCAAGATGAACCTGCATAAGCTGGATCAGGATTGGGATCCGCATGACCGGATTTCTGCCATCAATGCGGTGAAGCATGCGCAACACCGCAAAGAATTGCTGACCGGACTGCTGTATGTGGATCATGATTCGCAAGAACTGCACGACATCCTCGGCACGACAAGTCGGCCATTGAACACACTGGGCACGTCAACACTGTGTCCGGGTAATGATGCACTCAAAAGCATCAATGCTGGCCTGCGCTGAATAGTCCGGTACTAAGGTGGCAAAGGATTCTTATTGCTCATTGCAGGATTTATGTTTGTGCTGCTCCTGTTTTTTCAAGCCAAATCATTGAGGATCTCATCAGGCTATGCGTTCGATGTAGCAGTTAGCATATAGTACTTCAAAGGCTGGAAGGATATGAAGGATAAACTTTTTTTGAAAAAATTCAGTGATTCACCCAACGTTTCCAAAATTTTTGCGGTCTAATAGAAGTTGCAAGCTTCTGCCTATGCCATATCTACTACGTTTTAGCCTCCTTTTTTTACTGAGCATATTGATAGGGCAGGGGAGCAGCGCACAGACTGCGAGCTTTACTACGTCTGTTACTTCGGGTTGTGCGCCGCTGATTGTGCAGTTCACCAGCACTTCATCGGGCTCCAGTTCTTATTATTGGAATTTGGGAAACGGAGCCTCTGTGCCTACCTCTACTTCCAACCCGACAACTACTTATTTGAATCCCGGCACCTATACGGTAACCCTACATATCAATGGGTCAACCGGGCCTTCTGCTTCTAAAACCATTGTTGTTTATCCAGGCCCCACAGTTTCTTTTTCTGCATCGCCCAGCTCGGGTTGCGAACCCCTGCCGGTCAATTTTACTTCCAGCATTACAGCCAATGCACCGGGTTCTCTGAGTTATACCTGGAATTTTGGTGACGGCACCATCAGCACTTCTGCCGGTGCTAATCCCAGCCATACCTACACCATCACTGGCCCTATCGTGGTGACGTTGGCTGTTACGAATGGCGCGGGTTGCACCACGACCAAACCAATCACGGCAGTGAATGTGTACCCGAATCCTTCGACAGCCTTCACGGTTAATAATACTTTACTCTGCAAGTTGCCGGGGGTTGTGAATTTTACCAGTGCCAATGCGAGTGGCATCAGCTATTCCTGGAGCTTTCCGGGTGGTTCGCCTTCATCTTCCACATCTGGCACCCCGACGGTTACTTACAATACTGCGGGCACCTATTCTGTGACGCTGCGGGCGGTCAGTACGCAGGGTTGTAAGGATACGACCGTGAAGAATAACTACCTCCAGATTTACGCCAACAATGCAAACTTCTCAGCTCCGGATTCTGCTTGCGACTCTACCTATGTTCCGTTTCTCAATACTACGACCGGCGTAACCGGTGGCACCTATTGGGACTTTGGGGATGGCACATCCGACACCGGGATGGGCAGGAGTCATTATTATACGGCTGCCGGCACCTACACCGTTACTATGGTCACGCAGGTGGGGCCTTGTTTGGACACGGTGACGAAACAACTAGTCATCAATCCGAAGCCCATTATTTATAAAGTAACGCATGACATGCCCTGTCTGCCCGGCTACATGCATTTTTCTGATAGCTCATCAGTGCCAATCAGTACACATTATTGGAGTTGGAAATTAGGAGGTAAAGACAGCAGCTATCCCGGAAAGAACTTTTATGGGGGGCCCGCAATGGATGTGGTTACATTAATTGCGGGCACCAGTGCAGGATGCTTAGATACATTTACAAGAGCCTTCGGTGTGCAGGATTGGTTTCCGCTGGTGACTTATAAGTACAAAGGTTGTGCTCCTTACATAGACACCTTTTCCTTTCCGCAAAGACCCTGTAGCCATGAGCCATCAGATACCATCATAGGTAATGCCCCATGTGAATGTCCATTTCCACCGCCCCCTTATTGTTATCAATATGAGATTGTTTCTCAAATCTGGTGGTTGGATGGGGTTCAGGTATCAACCACTCGAAGTTTGATTTTCCCAATTGATAGTCCCGGGTCGCATTTAGTAGTACTGAAAACGATAACTGCAAATGGTTGCGTGCGCTTCGATTCTTTTTACGTCTGTGCTGGTTATAAAGTAAAGCCCAGTTTTTATGCCTATCCGGATACCGTTGTTTGTGTGAATACACCGGTCTATTTTAAGAACACAACCGGCGATTCTCTTATTGCCTATACCTGGTAGTATGGCTGGAATGAGAATTACACCAAGAAGGGAGACTTTAACGGGTATCACCGCTATCGAAATGCCGGAACCGATACGGTGATGCTCATCTCTACCGTCTGCGGCTGTTCGGATACGACCAAATTGCCGAACTATATCACAGTTCATTCCCCGGATGCCAATTTCATAGACTCCCTGGGCTGCCCACCTTCGAAAACCCTGTACATCACGAATACCAGTACAGGTGCAACTTCTAATTACTGGGACTTTGGCGATGGAACGACCAGCAACTTAGCAAATCCTCCCCCGCATACTTATCCGGATACGGGTTTTTATATGCTCAGGCATATGACCTACAACCCTGCATACGAATGTCGGGATACTAACTATGACAGTGTGCGGATTCTGCCCTTCTATATTGGCCTTACGGCGGATACGACTATTTGTACAGGAGATACCATGCAGCTATTCGGAGCCTTTAGTGGATTCAGGCCCTATGGATATGGCTGGACGATCAACGGGGCACCTGTATTGCCTCCTGACAGGTTCAACTTGCATTTAGATACGGTGATGCTTCACCGTAATTATTACCATGTCACATGGCATGTGGCCAGCATGCGGGATCAGCTTCATGACTTCAACAAGTGTATAGATACTTTTTCCAAAACCATCCTGGTGTCCCATCCCGAAGCAGACTTCAGGATTTCTCAAAAAATTGGTTGTACTCCCTTCCCGGTTCTTTTCATAGACAGTACTTCTTATACCCCCGGTACACAACCTTCTTTACGGGAATGGATTTTTGGTGATGGCGGCACGGCTTCTAACAACAATTCTTCGGTCTCACACACGTATCTCAATGCAGGAAAATATGGTGTGCGCTTAAAGGTTACGGACTGGATAGGTTGTACAGATTCTGTCTGGAAAATTGATAGTGTAGAAGCCCGTCATCCTGTGGCAGCATTCACCAGCAGTTCTACTAGTAGTTGCGTTGGGGCAGTCGTCAAATTTTCCAATGGCAGCCACGGAGCCACTGCTCTTAGTTACCAATGGTCGTTTGGTGATGGCAGCACCTCTACCGCAGACACTCCGGCACATATCTATCTAACCCGCGGCAACTTTACGGTAAGGCTCATTGCAACCGATTCTACCGGCTGCTCAGATACATTGGTGAAGACTGGATTCATGCCGAGGCCGATTTCCGGGACGCGAATATGGGCATCGGCGGCCATCACGCGAAAGTCCAGCGCCACCGCCAGCGCCACGCCGCCGCCGACGAAGAAGCCCTCGATGGCGCCGATGGTGATCTGCTCCATCTCC
>CAYRJR010000043.1:16617-16968 GCA_964424655.1 uncultured Chitinophagaceae bacterium | reverse complement strand
TCCCTGCCGGCAAGCTCCAGGAGTAAATTTTTATAAGATTCACTGGTAAGTAAGGCATGAGCCTGAGCACTAAGTGTCGCTAATTGACGGCCTCTGGCTGAAAATCCTTTTGGAGGCATATAGGTCTCCTGATCCCAGCCCAGGACGGCTGCGGCATAATTGAGGTCTGCCGCTTTTTGGGTGATGGATTGGTATGTTGAATAAAGGTCTTGTGCCTGGCTCATGGTAATGCTGGAAATGATTTTTGTAAAATTCCTGAACTGTTTGGTATTCCATTCAGGTTGTAGTTTTTTGAAATTCAATCGCTGAAAACAATGATGCCCAATGGAGCTTTCTAAAGCATTCGTGAAC
>CAYRJR010000043.1:11551-16607 GCA_964424655.1 uncultured Chitinophagaceae bacterium | reverse complement strand
AACTGGCACAAACTTTTAGTAGCTTTCACAGTCAGTTTAACCTACTGGCTTGTAAATCACCGCTGCATAGGCTTGTTTTGGTTATGAATGGAACAGACTGATGCTTAGGTTTGTCGCGCAACGGTATTGTTATCAGCACAAATGAAATCCGCTCGATGAACGAATTCTTCAATTGGTCAAAAGTGTATCAGGTATCCCATACTCAGGGTAGTTATACCATTTTCACTGCAGAGTATGGTCAGGGTTTTCATGCAGGGATTATCCTGCCGGCTACGATGGATGACATCTGGAATATGGCGGGAAGTCGCATGATGCAAATAATTGAGAGCGAGCAGCATCCGGCACATAGCCTCGATATTGTTTTACAGCGCCTCTCAGATTGGATCGGAAAAAACCTGAAAGGCCAGTTTGTGATTCGGGAAGACAATCGCATGGTTGCTCCTTCTGATGAGGCAGAAGAAGATATTATCCCTGCGCTGAGGCATGTAGCCTGATTCAGTTTTCCTGCTCTTACAGCAAATGCATAAAAAAAGCCGCCCAATTTCAGCGGCTTTTTTTAGGTCTGGAAGAAGTGAGTTAGTTCCCGGAAATCGCTTCCTGAACGGCTGCTGCTGCTTCGCTAAGTAGCACGGCACTCTTCACTTTCAGCCCGCTGTTGTCAATGAGTTCTTTCGCCACCTCTGCATTAGTGCCTTGTAGGCGCACAATGATTGGGATTTCAATATTGCCAAGTGCTTTATATGCTTCAATGACACCGGCAGCCACACGGTCGCAACGAACAATGCCTCCGAAGATGTTGATGAGGATAGCCTTCACATTCGGGTCTTTCATGATGATGCGGAAGCCTGCTTCCACTGTCTTCGCATTCGCAGTGCCGCCTACATCCAGGAAGTTAGCGGGCTCACCACCGGCCAGCTTAATCATGTCCATTGTAGCCATGGCTAAGCCAGCACCATTCACCATGCAACCCACGTTGCCTTCCAGTTTCACATAATTCAGATTGTATTCGCCGGCTTCCACTTCGGTAGGATCTTCCTCGCTCTTGTCGCGCATGGCTTCAATGTCCTTGTGGCGGAACATAGCATTGTCGTCCATGTTCATCTTGCAATCCACTGCAATGATTTTATCATCGCTGCTTTTGAAAAGCGGGTTGATTTCGAGCATCGAGCAATCGAGGCCTACATATGCGTTGTAGAGGTTGGTGATAAACTTCACCATGTTCTTATGAGCTTCGCCGCTCAGCCCCAGATTGAAGGCTATTTCGCGGGCCTGAAAACCCTGCAAAGGCATCGCAGGCTGTATCCACTCTTTGAAAATTTTCTCGGGTGTCTTATGCGCTACTTCTTCAATATCCATCCCGCCTTCGGTAGAGTACATGATGACGTTCTGCTTCTTGGCCCGGTCGAGTAGGATAGAGAGATAAAATTCTTTGCGCTCGCTGGGTCCATCATAGTACATATCCTGGGCTACCAAAATCTTATTCACCTTCTTGCCAGCTTCGCCAGTCTGAATGGTTATGAGGGTATTGCCGAGAATATTCCCTGCCACTTCCCGCACCTGATCTGCGCTCTTCACTACCTGAACACCATGTTGTGCAGGCACCTCGCGCATGGTTCCTTTACCGCGTCCACCGGCATGAATCTGTGCTTTCACCACTGCAAACTTGTTGCCTTTGCTGGCTGCGATTTCATCATAAGCTTTGAGGGCTTCGTCAACAGTTTGTGCCGCTATGCCTTCCTGAGTGGGCACGTTATAGCGCTTCAGCAATTCTTTGGCCTGATACTCGTGTAGGTTCATTTTTTAAAAAAGAAAAAGAAGAATTATGGTTGAGAAATAACGCCGGCGAAGTTAAGGGAACGATGCATGGAGGCCTGATTGGATAGCCGGAAACGAGCCAGATAAACTGCATAGTCTGAGATCCTATGTGTCTTCTCCAATAAAAAGCCTGACTGATTTTCCAAAACAAAATCCACTAAAGAGATTTTCAACATGAGAAGTCTGGAAGGGGATTCCTCTTTTCATTGATTGACCTTTTTGCCTGAGGATTTTTGCATCTTCATTCGCTTACACAAGCTGCCTACCTGCAATTGCATAGGCCGCGCCCGATTGCAAATCCTATCTTCGCCTTCCTTTTTCTCATACACCTATAATGGCTCTTATTAAGTCTATCTCGGGCATCCGGGGAACGATTGGTGGCGCACCGGGCGCGGGTTTGACTCCTTTCGACATCGTAAAATTTACGGCTGCTTATGCCGCCTGGCTGGCACAACGCAGCGATAATAGAAAAGTGGTATTGGGTCGTGATGGTCGTATTTCTGGTCCTATAGTCCGCGATCTGGTGGTGAGCACCCTTCAGGCTATGGCGTTTGATGTGGTGGAGCTGGGATTAAGCACGACGCCAACTGTTGAAATTGCCGTTCATGCCGAGCAAGCTGCAGGTGGTATCATTCTTACTGCAAGCCACAATCCAAAGGAATGGAATGCGCTCAAATTGCTGAATGAGTTCGGTGAGTTTATTTCTGCTGAAGATGGTGAATGGATTCTTGATTTTGCCGACAATCAGTCGCCGCAGTTTGCCGATGTAAATAAGCTGGGTAGCCTTCGGCAGGACGACAGCTATTTGCAAAAGCATATTGACATGCTGCTGGCACACCCGCTGGTGGATGTGCCGGCCATACGCAAGAAAAAATTTAAGATCGTGCTGGATGCCATCAACAGCACCGGTGCCACCTTCGTACCCGCACTCTTGCAAGCCTTAGGTGTGACGGATGTTACGGTGATTAATGAGGAAGTGAATGGCCGCTTTGCTCACAATCCCGAGCCTTTGCCGGAACACTTACGCGAGCTGTCAAAAGTGGTAGAGAAGAGTGGCGCGCATCTCGGCATCGCTGTGGATCCGGATGTAGATCGCCTCTGTTTCGTCTGCGAAGACGGCAGTTTGTTTGGTGAAGAATACACATTGGTTGCTGTGGCCGATTACGTCCTCCAACACCGGAAAGGCAATACGGTCAGTAATATGAGTAGCACCCGCGCCCTGCGCGACATTACCGAAAAGCACGGTGGCGAATACTTCCCTTCTGCTGTGGGCGAGGTGAATGTGGTGAAGCGTATGAAAGAAGTGAATGCTGTGATTGGTGGCGAAGGCAATGGCGGTATCATCATTCCGGAACTCCACTATGGCCGTGATGCTCTGGCTGGCATTGCACTGTTCCTGACCCACCTGGCCAAGAGTGGCAAAAGCACCAAAGCTTTGCGCGGCAGCTATCCTGACTATTTTATTTCCAAGAATAAAATTGAACTGGACGAGGGCCTGAATGTGCAAAAGCTCTTTTCGCGCATCCAAGAGAAATATGCCCGCCAGAAAATCAATACCGAAGACGGATTGAAAATTGAATTCGATCGCGACTGGGTTCACCTGCGCACCAGCAATACAGAACCCATCATCCGCATCTACGCAGAAAGTGTGAGTGAAACGATGGCCGAAAATATTGCCCGAAAAATGATGGCGGACATCCGCGAAGCCATGATGGAACGGGCTTAATTTATTAGCCTGCTTCTGCGAGGTCTTACGCTTCTGCTCCGTCCGGGCTTTGTGTCAGCTTCTTTTGAATGGCTTCCACGCGCTGCATAAAGGCCGTCGTCTGGTCATCGGCGTAAGGGCCATAAGCATCTACCAACAAACCTTTCAGTCCATCGTTGGTTTCGATTTGGTAGAGGATGCACTCATCACCTGGATCGCTTTCTCCTTCGAAGCGATAAAAATTCACCACCCGAATCTGCAGCGGGTCATAATGCTGTTTCGGGTTGCTTTGCGGAATCAACCCTTCCGTCCCGACTTTAAAACTTTCCCGATAACCATTTTTCACTGCCTTCCCCATCACCATAGACAAGCTGTTCATCTGGGTGATTTTATCATTGGCCTGGCTGTATGTGCGAGAATGGCTTGCAGGGTGGGACATGGCGGAAAGACTTGGTTTTAATTACTCACACCACCTATCTAACATAATCATGCCGCTGTCTGTAATTGTTTTCTTGTCTGAATTACTCAGCCTATTTGCTCCAAAGCTTCCAGCACATGAAATACTGCCGGGCAAATGGTAGCATTTTTTAGCGTCAGTGCGGGTCGCTTCAGGAGCACGTCCTCATCAGTGTAAGGATAGCGGCGGCAGTCGGAAGGGCGGTCGTCATAGATCGAGCAGGCATTGTCTTCACCCAGGAAAGGGCAGGGTGAATGTTGCACTACAAAGTCGCCATCGCTATCCAGCTTCAGGTAACGCTTAATCAACTCACCTTCTTTTATCCGCAGGCGTTTGGCTATCCGCTTAATGTCTGGCTGCTTGAAGCGGGGAGAATAATTTTTGCAACAGTTAGCGCAGCTCAGGCAGTCAATTTTCGAAAATGCCTGCTCATGCAACTCTGGCAACGCTTGCAGCATCTTATTGCGGTTGCCTTTTTCCAACAGACGCTTATAGACTTTCTGTTTTTCCGCTGCCGTTTTTTGCCACTGTTCTTTCATCACGCAGGCACTGATTGGCTCAGAGGTTCATCTTCTCCATAATCCGCTCCAGGTCTTCATCGCTGTAAAACTCAATGGTCACATTGCCCCGCCCATTCTTCTTTCTGTCAAGTCGTACCCGGGTAGAAAAATGAGAGGCCATATTGTCCTCAATACGCTTGTAAGCTGGCGCCAACTTGGTTTCAGACTTTTTACTGACTACACCTTGCGACAGCACGGCATCTTCTGAAAGCCCTTTTACCAAAGCCTCCGTCTGCCGCACCGATAAGCCTTTCTCCTTCACTTCGCGAAAAGCATAGAGCTGATGGTCCACCTGCTCCAGGCCGATGAGTGCTCGGGCGTGCCCCATACTCAACTCGCCATCCCGAACCGCCTTCTGAATATCGGGGGGCAACTTCAGCAGACGTAGGTAATTAGCCACGGTGCTGCGCTCTTTATTCATGCGCTCAGCTACACCTTCCTGAGTCAGGTTGCATTCGTCCATCAGGCGGCGGTAGGAAAGGGCAATCTCCATAGCGTTGAGGTCTTCACGTTGCAGGT
>CAYRJR010000043.1:9327-11526 GCA_964424655.1 uncultured Chitinophagaceae bacterium | reverse complement strand
CGCCATCTTCGATGCCCGCCAGCGACGTTCGCCAGAGATAAGTTGATACTTGCCATTGGCCAGCCGCACCAGCGTGATAGGTTGGATAATGTCATGCTGACGGATGCTTTCACTGAGTTCCTTCAAAGCCGCTTCGTCAAAGTCGCGACGCGGCTGCATCGGGTTCGGCGATATCAGTTCGATAGGAACCCTAAGCCCGGCTGCTACAGCTTCTTTAGTGCCTGGCAGCGGAGCAGCCGTAGCCATCTCCTCATCAATATTATTGAGCAGCGCCCGGATGCCTTTGCCGAGGGCTTGTTTGTTTTTCGTAGGGTTATTGCTGGGCGCCATCCTCACTTATTTCAAAGATTTTGTCTTCGTTCTTGATTTTTGTCAGGTCGTTTTTCTGTAGGATTTCTTTAGCCAGGTTGAAGTAGTTCACAGCTCCTGTGCTATCGGCATCATACATCAATGCCGGTTTGCCAAAGCTGGGGGCCTCGCCCAGCCGCGTGTTGCGGTGGATGATGGTGTGGAAGACTGTCTCGCCGAAGTGATTCTTGATTTCTTCAACTACCTGATTGCTCAGCCGCAGCCGCCCGTCATACATCGTCATCAGTATGCCTTCAATCTGCAAAGAAGTGTTGATGCGGGTCTGCACAATCTTAATTGTGTTGAGCAGTTTGCCCAGGCCTTCCAGCGCGAAATATTCGCATTGCACAGGTATCAGCACACTGTCGGCTGCCGTCAGCGCATTCACCGTAATCAGGCCCAGCGAGGGCGAGCAGTCAATGATGATAAAGTCAAACTCCCTGCGCAATTCCTTCAGTGCATCCCTCAGGATATGCTCCCGCGAAGGATGATTGATGAGTTCGATTTCCGCACCCACCAGGTCTAAGTGCGAGGGGATCAGACTCAGATTGGGCGTCTCTGTTTGCAACACCACCTGGCCCACCGGCGTCTCATTCACCAGGCAGTCATACAGCGAGAGCTGCACATTCTTCAGGTCAAAGCCATTGCCCGTTGTGCTGTTCGCCTGCGGGTCTGCATCAATGAGTAGGGTCTTATACTCCAGCACCGCAAGAGATGCTGCAAGGTTGATGGCTGTAGTCGTCTTGCCTACGCCACCTTTCTGATTTGCAATTGCAATTACTTTGGCCATATTCCGGTTAGTCGCAGCTTCAGGTGTTTCTCGTTAAGTAATCTTTCTAAGTCCAACTTCATCTTTTTTTGTAGCCAGCTTTTGTTGCGCGATGCCGATTAAGTTGCGTCGCACTATTCCGATTTTTTAGCCCTGCTGTGCTTTGCTCCCGGCATCTGTTTTAGCTTCCTGCTTTACCCAAAAACTGCCCCCAATTCCATGCCCGCGAAATTACGTTCGCCACCCCGTTATAAACTTTCCAAATGAACCATGGTGGATAAATTGAACAGTCCGCTTTTCAGCTCAAATACCTTTGCGCCTCTATGATTACGGTCATCTCCGGCACAGCCCGCCCAGACAGCTATACGCTGAGGCTCGCCGGCTACTACCGCCACCTCCTCAACGAAATGGGGCAGGAAGCCCAGCTCCTATCCCTTGAAGACCTGAGCGTCTGGGATCGCAACCCCCAATTTCTCGATACCGAGCAGCGCCTCCTCATCCCCGCCGAACGTTTCGTCTTCGTGATGCCGGAATACAACGGCTCCTTCCCTGGCCGCCTCAAAACGCTGCTCGATAACTCCGATATCCGCAAATGCTGGTGGGGTAAAAAGGCCCTGCTCACAGGCCTCGCCGATGGGCGTGCGGGGAACCTCAGGGGCCTAGAACACATGACGGGGATCCTTCAGTTCTTGCATGTTCACGTTTTTTGGAATAAGCTGCCGCTTTCCCGCATCAGTGACGAACTGGATACCGAAGGCCGACTGCTGAAGTCACCGACTGAATCCGCTATTCGCACGCAGGTGGAAGGCTTTCTGTCGTTTTAATTTATCCAGTGGGTGCTGCGGCCCTAACCTTTGTATGGTTTACGCAGCCCTGAAATCCCTTTTTCTGGCTTCCAAATATTTTCAAAGTGCCGCTCCGTTTTCTATTCATCCTCGGCCTGCTTCTTATTGCGGAATATTATTCATTAGTCGTGGTACGTAGCCTGCTGCGCAGCCTGCCTCAGTTTTGGCGTATCTCCCTGCTGGTGCTCTACATCTTAGCCTCACTGGCAGCCTGGTGCGGTATCATCTTCTTTCGGG
>CAYRJR010000043.1:0-9317 GCA_964424655.1 uncultured Chitinophagaceae bacterium | reverse complement strand
ATTGACTGGTCGCGGCTGCCTCACCTGGCCCGCAACATCTATATCGCATTTGCACTCGGCTTAAGCATCGGCAAGCTATTGGTGCTGGTCGTTATGCTCGTGGACGACCTGCGCCGTCTCGTGCTCTGGGTCATCAATCTCTTTTACACCGGTGGCACAAAAGCCCCCGACCTGACAGCCGCTGATGCGCCCCGTGGGATTACTCGTTCGCTGTTCCTGACCCGGCTTGCTGCCAGCCTGGGTGGGCTTTCGTTAGCCGGTTTCTTATACGGCATCAGCAACCGTTATGATTATCGCCTCCACCGCCTGACCCTCCGATTGCCCAAGCTGCCTCCTTCCTTACGCGGACTGAAAATCCTTCAGATTTCCGACATCCATTCCGGCTCTTTCGACAACCATGAAGCCGTATTGCGCGGCGTGAAGAAAGGCATGGCCGAAGCACCCGACCTCATCGTCTTCACTGGAGATCTGGTGAACAACCATTCCGAAGAAATTCTTCCCTATCTCGATATCTTCTCTCAGCTCCGCGCCCCGATGGGTGTGTATTCCACACTTGGCAATCATGATTATGGCGACTATGTGCCCTGGCCTTCACCCGAAGCCAAAGCAGCCAACCTCGAACGCCTTAAGAGTTACCACGCACGAATGGGTTGGAAGATGCTCAACAATGAACACGTAGTATTCAATCATCCGGATGGCAGCTTAGCCCTGCTGGGCGTAGAAAACTGGAGCGCCAAGCCTCAGTTCCCGAAACATGGTGACCTGGCTGCTGCTGCCCGTGGCTTGCCGGAAGATGTAGCTGTTCAAATTCTGCTTTCCCACGACCCCTCACACTGGGATGCTCAGGTGCGACCCAATTATCCGGGCATTGACCTGATGCTCGCCGGCCACACCCACGGAATGCAGTTTGGCGTAGAAATCCCGGGCTTCAAATGGAGCCCCGTACAGTATGTGTACAAGAAATGGGCAGGCCTGTATCAGGAAGGGAATCAATACCTCTACGTGAACCGCGGCTATGGCTTTTTGGGCTACCCGGGACGTCTGGGCATCTTGCCTGAACTCACCCTGATTACTTTGGTGTAGCAGCTTCGCGAAGGATTCGGGTTATGGCCTGTGGCCGGGGTTTCAGCAAATCATTTTTTGCCTCTGTGCATAATCGTTGCATCATGCTAAGCAGGACATCAAGGCCATCGCCGGAATGAATGTGATGTACCGGCAGATGTCGGTTGGCAGAGGTGAAGGGTTTTCGCGAAAAGTTTGAAAATAGAGTTTGGGACATGCAGCATTGGTTTCCCTCCTAACGCGAATCAATATTTCATATTGCACGCGCTGCCCGCCTTTTTTGAGAATATTCACATTGAGGTTGGGACACCATTTTTAGCCCGACCTTCCGAAGGCGTTTCCTTCAGTATAGAAAGATGGCCCGGTTTTTTAAAATCCTGTCTGTCCGATTGCCCGGTATTTTCCATTTTTTCAAATCAATACATCAATATGCGTGATAAGTTCCTGACCTATGGTTTCATTCTGTTTGCTCTTTCTCTGGTTTTAGCCTGGCTTTTCCACGGCTGGATTTGGCTGGCAGTTGTCATCGGTCTCATCCTGTTTATTGGTATCCTCAACACCCTCCAGAAGAAACATACGGTACTCAGGAATTTCCCCGTGTTGGGCTACTTCCGTTATTTCTTTGAATCTATTGCGCCCGAGCTTCAGCAATATTTTATCGAACGGAATATTGACGGAAAACCTTTTTCAAGAGAGCACCGAAACATTGCCTACGAACGGAGCAAGAACTTAGAATCCACCACGCCCTTCGGCACCAAGCAGGATATCACCCGAGCCAATTATGAAGGCCTTCGGCACTCAATTTATGCAGCACCAATAATGAAAGAGTTGCCTCGTCTGATTGTGGGCGGTGCGCAATGCAGGCAACCCTATGATGCTTCCCTGCTTAATATTTCGGCGATGAGTTTTGGGGCACTTAGTAGCAATGCGGTTGAGGCATTGAACCTCGGTGCGAAGCGGGGGCATTTTTTTCAGAATACCGGCGAAGGCGGCTTGACGGAATATCATCTCAAGGGTGGCGGTGATATATGTTGGCAAATCGGTACCGGCTATTTCGGCTGTCGCACCGAAGACGGCCATTTTGACCCCGAAAAATTCAGAGCGAATGCCGCTCACCCACACGTGAAAATGATTGAGTTAAAAATCTCACAGGGTGCCAAACCGGGGCATGGAGGCGTACTGCCAGCTTCAAAAAATTCAGATGAAATAGCCCGTATCAGAGGCCTGAAACCACATACCGATGTCATCTCACCACCCAGTCACACGGCTTTTTCTGATGCAAAAGGATTCATTGCATTCATCGCGAAACTGAGGGAATTGGCAGATGGGAAGCCCATTGGGTTCAAGCTTTGCATTGGTCGTACAGAGGAATTTATTGAGCTGTGTGAAGAAATGAATCGTCAGCAGATTTACCCCGATTTCATCACCGTAGATGGTGCTGAAGGTGGTACAGGTGCGGCCCCGCTGGAGTTTGTGGACAGTGTCGGCATCCCGCTGGAGCCTGCATTAATTTTTGTACATCAGACACTCAGAAAATTTGGCATTCGCGAAAAGTTGCGGCTGATATGTAGTGGTAAAATTCTTACCGGTGCTTCCATACTTCGTGCATTGGCTTTGGGGGCAGACATGTGCAACAGCGCTCGTGGATTTATGTTTTCGCTGGGTTGCATTCAGGCATTGCGATGCAACACCAATAAATGCCCGACCGGGATTGCCACGCAGAATAAGATGCTGGTGAAGGGACTCGTGGTGAGTGAGAAGAAAGATCGTGTTTTTTACTTCCATCAGAACACCTTGCGGGCTGCCATGGAGCTGCTGGCAGGCTGTGGCAAGAACAGCTTCTCAGAAGTGACGATGGACATGTTTATGAAGGGCGATGAGTTTGTGCATCTCTCCGACCTGTATTTCCCAAATTATTTAGACGACTATACCCGTGTCAGCAATGGCGGCGGATACCTTTCGGCCAGGCAAAAGCATCACCTAAGTCGTGGAAATAGCCACCATGAGTTCTGAAACATTTAGGCACTAATAACGTCTGCGCCGGGTGTAGCTGCTTCTGGTCTTGAGGCCCATGGAGCCAAGCAGACTGCGCGTGAGTGCACCAGCTACAGCCACACCGATGGAGCGCACCACAGGGCTCTTGAGAAGTTTTTCAAACATGCCGGGTTCCTGCTTTTCAGGTCTGGCCGCTTCGGCAGCGGGTGCTTCGCCTTCTTCGGGCTGGGCTTGTTGCATTCTGCCCTGCAAAATTTCGAAGGCACTCTGGCGGTCTTCGGTCTTATTGTAGATACGCGTGAGTTGTGAGCCTGCAATGACTTCATTCAGCTCTGCATCGCTGAGTACATCCATTCGTGTGGCAGGTGCACACATCATGGTTTGTGTCAGCATGGTGGGGATGCCTTTTTCATTCAGGGCTGTGACCAGCGCCTCGCCAATGCCCATTTGCGTCAGCACATCTTCTACTTTGTAAAACTCAGATTCGGGAAAATTTTCAGCAGCCTTACGAATGGTATCGCGGTCGGCAGCGGTGAATGCACGCAAGGCATGTTGCACTTTCAGGCCCAATTGGCTGAGGATGGCTGCAGGCACGTCCTGTGGGTTTTGGGTACAAAAGAAAATGCCCACACCTTTTGACCGAATCAGCTTCATTGTGGTTTCGAGTTGGTCGAGCAGGTCTTTGGAGGCCTGGTCAAAAATCAGGTGTGCTTCATCGCAAAAAATAATCAGCTTGGGTTTATCCGGGTCGCCAATTTCGGGGAAAGAGCCATAGACCTCTGCAAGCAACGAGAGCATAAACGTGCTGAAGAGTTTGGGCCGGTCCTGGATGTCGGTGAGGCGAATCACATTGAGGCTGCCGCGACCATTTGCATCTGTATGCATCAGGTCGTGCGGGTCGAACGAAGGCTCGCCAAAAAAGACTTCTGCATGTTGTTGCTCCAGCTCAATAATCTTGCGCAGTATGGTAGAAATGGTGGCAGAAGAAATGTTGCCATACAGCTTTTGCACTTCATCTTTTCCTTCATCACCCATGTATTGCATCAGTGCTTTCAGGTCTTGCAGGTCTAGCAGGGGCAATTTCTTATCATCGGCATATTTGAAAATGATAGCCATGACGCTTTCTTGCGTGTCATTCAGCCCAAGCATTTTCGCAAAAAGAACCGGCCCGAATTCGGTAACCGTTGCCCGTAGCCTTACGCCAGGCTGGTTGCTCAGCGAAAGAAACTCTACCGGAAATTTTTGTGCTTTCCAGGGGACGCCTGTCTTTTGAGCCCGCTCCTGAATTTTGGGATGATCCGTGCCTGGTTCGGCAATGCCGCTCAGGTCGCCTTTGATGTCCATGAGTAAGACAGACACTCCATTTTCAGAAAGGCCTTCCGCAAATAATTGTAAGGATTTCGTCTTACCTGTGCCGGTGGCACCTGCAATCAGTCCGTGGCGATTCAGGGTTTTCAGCGGCACTTTCACCAAGTGATTCGTTTGCACCTGCCCGTCCAGCATGCCTGCACCGAGGGTGATGGATGCTCCGGAAAACGAGTAGGAATTGTTGAGTGCTGCGTTGAACTTGTTTGCGTCTGCCATGGAAAGAGTTTCTTCAAATTTAGAGGCCTGCATCAATCGGGGAAGCAGCGTTTCCTTCATGAGATTATCCCGATAATTGTTTGATCTTTTAAAAAAATCCGGCCTATAAACTCAGTGGGCCATGAATATGGGAATGCGCACGTACCCTTCCACCAGGCTAATTAGTGAGGACACGGTACTCATATGGATAGCCGGCCTTTCAGACAAGAGCATACAAGGCAACTGCATCAAAATGCTGTATGAATGTGGCGCCCGACAACCAGCTTTGATTGCACCGTATTGGAAAGAGTTTCTTGCTTTATTGAAGCACCCGGTCAATCGCATTCAATGGGGTGCGATGATTGCCCTGAGTACGATTACACTTGAGCGTCATCAGCAAATTTTCAATGCACTACCTCAAATCCTGGATGCAGCCGACATGGGCTCTGTTATTACAAAAGACCATGCGGTGAAAATCCTGGTTCTTCTTTGTTCATTCCCTCAATATTCGATGCATTGTTTCCCCTTGCTCCATAGCCAGATTTTGTCGGCTCCGCCCAATCAATTTCCTTCCTATGCGGAACAAGCGCTGACATTCATCGGCGATGACAACCGGAATATGTTTCTGAACACACTCATACAACGCCTGCCAGATATCACAACAGAAAGCAAACTAAAAAGAGTAGAAAAACTGATTCGGAAGCTTAAGATGCGCTGAGTTGGAAATGATAGACGACACACCATAGCCTTTGAGGTTAGTAGAATTTTTTCATCGGTTGAAAGGCTGAAAACTCAAGTCGGCAGATGCTTCAATTCCTATCTGCTACTGGCTTAGCCGTATTTTCGTAGCCCTTCAAAACAATCAAAGAGAAACCATGAAACTGCTTTGCATAGACTGGGGCAACACGCTGGTGAAAGCTGCTGTTGCAGATACTTCCGATGAACAATTCATCATACAGGAAACCTTTACAGCTAACGAGGCAGAGACAAAACTGCGCAGCCTGATTGAGGCGCAACAGCCTCGGGCTTCCATCCTTTGCTCAGTGGTGAATCATGATGAAAACATCGAAGCTTTGCTGGCAGAGCATACCCATTTTGTGAAGCTGGGTCCGAGGACAGCATTGCCTATTATGAATGCTTATTTCTCCAGTGATACCTTGGGCATGGATCGTCTGGCTGCCGTGGCGGGAGCTTTTGCCGAAAATCCGGGTAAGAACAGTCTGGTCGTAGCGTTGGGCACCTGCATCACCTACAATTTTATTTTGAAAAATGGAGCCTTCCGCGGTGGAGCTATTTCACCGGGCTTCCAAATGCGCCTCGATGCCATGCATCAATTCACGGATGGGCTGCCCGAAGTGCCTCGGGAAGGTGCCACCTTGCTGCTGGGCTACGACACAGCCACCTGCATGCGAAGCGGTGTCGTGTTTGGCATTGCTGCAGAAATTGACGGGATGATAGAAGATTTCAGGAAGGAATACGGAGAGTTTCACGCCGTTTTAACCGGAGGAGACGCCACCTTTTTTGTACGCCATATCAAAAGCGGGATATTTGCCGACCCTCAAATCATCCTGAAGGGCCTGTATCAAATCCTGAAGCATAATGTTCGATTTCTCCGTTAGCAAGCTGCTGGCTGCTGCTCTTGTGTGTATCACTTCAGCGGCTGCTGCGCAAAGCGGTAATTCCAATAAAGAAAATGATCCCTACAGCCGCTATGGCCTGGGGGAAATGACTACAGGAACGAGTGTCCTGAACAGGGGTATGGGCTACACCAGTGTGGCTTTTCAAAATGCCGCTGCCCTGAATACGGACAACCCGGCTTCCTATCCCTCCCTGCGACTCACTACCTACGAAGCTGCCTTCACAGGTGGGCTGCGCAGCATAGATGCAGGCAATCAGAGTTACAATACCGGCTCCCTAACGCTGTCGTATCTGCGTGTCGGAATTCCCCTTGGAAAGCATGGTGGGATGGCCTTCGGACTGGAGCCCCGCAGCCATATCTATTACCACAATGTGGATACCGCAACGACCCTGAAAGATGAAAATGGGGGCTCCATCTTCAACAAAAATGCATCAGAGTACACAGGCGAAGGTGGACTGAACTATGCCTTTATCGGCGGTGGTTACAGCATTGGCGGCTTTTCCGTAGGCGCCAATTTCGGCTACCTCTTTGGCAACATTCGCAATACCAGCAGGCTGGTAAACTTGGATAGCACCAAGATGCTTGGTTCTGATTTTTCCCGCTACACCCGCATTGGTGGCATCTACTGGAAAGGCGGCCTGCAGTGGCACGATACCCTGCGCAACGGCTGGCACTATCGCCTCGGTGCCACCGTGGAACTGAGCCAGCAAATCAATGCATCGCGGGAGAGCTATGGCAGCTCTTTTTTCTATTATGGAACTCAGGAAGTCCAAGACACCGCTTTTTCATTGCCGGGCCAGCAAGGGAAAATCACTATCCCGGCAACATATGCTGTGGGTGCTCAGCTTGGTGGCCCCAACTGGAGCCTGGCTGCAGATATAACCCGCACCGATTGGAACCAATATCAAAACTTTGGCATCAGCGATTCGGTAACAGACCAGACTTTGCGGTACAGCATCGGAGGGGAGTTCACACCATCGCCCAGCAGCGTGTATGGTTACTTTCAACGCGTCACCTACCGGATGGGCTTTTATTATGGCGACGATTATGTGCGCCTGCACGACAAGAACCTGAATTATTATGGACTGACAGTGGGCGCTTCTTTCCCATTCAAGCGGGGCGCAGACCGGGTGCATACAGCTCTGGAATTTGGCTGCCGTGGCACTACCGAAAACGGTCTGGTGCAAATGAATTATTTCCGCCTGCACCTCGGTATCTCGCTCAATGACCGTTGGTTCATCAAGCGGAAATATGATTAATACCCGGATTGAAGATGCTCCTGAAAGCAGGCCAGGGAAGGCTTGCAGCAGGTCTATTCGGAATTGGGTGCTGAAGATTTTTTTTGATAAAAAGCCATTTGCTTTCTTCCTGTTTGTGCTGGTCGGAACCCTGTCTGCACTTTGTACTTCTTCCTGCAACAACAGCATGAAGGAAATCAACGAGGTGATGCAACGGGATAAGTTGGGCGAAGACAAAGGCAAGGATGTGACGATTCTGTACAGCGTCGGCGGCGTGTTGAAGGCGAGACTCTTCGCGCATGTATTCATTAGAAACGAAGCAGCCAATCCACCCTACACCGAGATGAAAGACGGACTACGGGCAGATTTTTTCAATGAAAAAGGGGAGTTGAAAAGCACTGTCACGGCCCGTTATGGGCGCTATTATGAGAAGGCAGGCAATGTGCTGCTGCGTGACAGCGTGCACGTGGTGAATGATAAAGGCGAACAACTCGATACACAGGAGTTGATTTGGAATGAGCAGATGCAGAAATTCTTTACTGAAAAACAGGTTCGAATCACCACGCCCACACAGGTGTTAACTGGCACGGGCATGGAGGCTAACCAGGATTTTTCAGTCTATCAAATCACCAATATTCAGGGCAGTGTCCGGATTGAAAAAAGCCAGTTACCGGAATAATATTTCTGAGAAATTGCGCTGCTTCGTTTGCTTGATTCAGATGTTTTTTTGCGAGGTAAATTAAATACCAAGCCCAATGCTCATTTTGCTCCATGCCGCGCTGGGTGCTGCTTCTACGATGAATCCTCTGAAGGGAATTTTTCAGCAGCAAGGTGTAGCAGTGGAAAGCCTGGACTTCCCGGGGCATGGGCAGGCTGCCTGGCCAAGCCCTGGTTTTACAATGGAGATTTTTGAAGATGCTGTACTTCGACTGATGGATGAAAAAGGAATCGAAGCTGCTCATTTCATGGGTTACAGCATGGGAGGCTATGTGGCGTTGAAACTGGCACTGCGTGCACCGGAACGTGTTCTTTCCTTAAGCACTTTAGCTACCAAAATGGATTGGACGGAGGCGAGTTGTGCCCGGGAATCAGACTTGCTTCATCCTGAAAAAATAGAAGTCAAGGTTCCTCAGTTCGCAGCCGCATTGGCTGAATGGCACCCAAGGAATGGTTGGCAAAAAGTGGTGAACGAAACACGAAGCCTGATTGAACAAATGCACCGGCAACGCATTGACGATAGTGTGCTATCACGGATTCATCATGCAGCCTGTATTATGCTTGGCGACCGCGATACTATGGTGACTGCTGAAGAAACCTTGGGTCTGTACAGAGCTTTACCGAATGCAGTCATGGCCATGTTGCCGGAGACGCCCCATCCGTTGGATCGGGTGGATTTGCAGCTACTGGCTGGCTTTGTGCTGCACAATATGCAGCGGGTATCGGCTCAAAAACGATAGCCCATCCGGAAGCTGAGTTGGGCCATGGGTTCGTCATCACCGAATTCAAAATGATCTACGCCATCGTTGAAGTAAAATATGCCCAGCCCTGCTTCGATACCGAGGTAAAAGGTTCGGGTGACTTGGATATTCAGACCATTGTTGATCATGAATCCACCCTTTGCAACGGTTTGGTTTTCCAAAACATTGACGTAGTTACCTCTGTTTGGATCCCAAATGTTTTTTTGTACCGGGATATTGCCGAGGCCTAATCCAAATGCCGGTCCAATGCTATAAGTCACCCGGTGGTTGCAGGTTGCCGGATAAAATTTCAAACCCGGATAGATGTATGAATACATGCTCGAGTGGCTGTTCCAATTTCCA
>CAYRJR010000042.1:5219-17105 GCA_964424655.1 uncultured Chitinophagaceae bacterium | reverse complement strand
TCTCCAAGGACGGTCTATCACTAAATCAGGCATCCCTTGCGCCGTCCGTTCCGATCGTTGATTAGCGGGCTGTTTACGCCATCTCAGCCGCTGGAGCTGCAATTAGAGCAACTATTGGGTTTCCGCCCCAAGCATCTACCCTACTACCAACTGGCTCTGTCGCATCGCTCGCAAAGCGAAACCGTAGCAGAAAACAATGAGCGCCTGGAATATCTGGGCGATGCCATCCTCGGCTCCATTGTAGCAGAATATCTTTTCAAGAAATATCCCACCCAGCCGGAAGGTTTCATGACGGAGATGCGCAGCAGGATGGTGCGCCGCGAATCACTCAACTCTGTGGCCATGCAAATGGGCCTCAATAAGCTGGTTTTTTTCAACCATTCCGACCGCTCTTTAGCTCGTTCCCATATTTTCGGCAATGCCCTGGAAGCCTTAGTGGGTGCTGTTTACCTCGATGTGGGTTATGCAGGTACCCGCCGCTTTGTACTGAAGCAAATGATCAAGGCATACATGGATATGGAGCTGATTGAAGCAACGGACAACAACCATAAAAACAAGCTTCTGAGCTGGGCGCAACGGCATGGCAAAAAGGCAGAGTTTGTTACGATGGGAGAAAAAATGATTGGCCAGCGTAAGGTATTCAGCATAGCCGTAACACTGGATGGGTTACAGGTGGCAACAGGTACCGGTTATACAAAAAAAGAAGCCAGCCAGGCTGCATCACAGCATGCCTTAGAGCAGCTTGATACGGACAATCAGGATGCCTGATCATTTCTCCATCATGTGCAGGCGATGCAACAGGCGATGTGCTGCCGGCGCCAGCACTATCCCAATATTGGTGATGAATATCACCCCGCTGAAAAGCGCATAACAGGAAGAAAATATCTTCCCACCAGTGCTCTTGATTTCGACCACAGGCCCCATACCACTCAAGATCATGGAAGCATTATGAAATGCATCAATCCATGCAATCCCGTCTGTTAAATGATAACCTAGTGTGCCAATAATCAGGCACATCAACATGACTACACTGGCAAATGCCAGGCTAAATGCCATCCTCCGGTAAAACACCCTTTTCGAGGCAAGTGGCTGTGTTTTCTTTTCGAACCGCAACAGCATGTCAATGGCATTTAAAATGTTCAAAAGGTTCGTGGCAGACGTTGCACTGATACATCGCCTTGCAGGCTGTAGCACCATGTCGGCTTATGAGCCGGGTGTCTGTTGCATTGCAGCGCGGGCAGGCGATGGCGGGCTCTTCTTCAAACAATCCTGAAGCATTGGCAGCACTCAGACGCTGCGGGGGGGCAATGCCATAGGCCTTCAATTTCTGCTTCCCTTCTTCGCTCATCCAGTCCGTAGTCCAGGCCGGACGGAGCTGAAGCTGCACATCCACCTGGCTGAACCCACGGCCAACCAATACCATTCGAATATTCATCGCAATCACATCCATTGCCGGACAACCACTATAGGTAGGCGTGATGAAAATGGATAGCACACCGGATTCTGATATTTCAACCCCGCGCACGATGCCCAAATCGAGAATAGACAACACAGGTACCTCAGGGTCTTTCACCTGAGCAAGCCATTCATAGACGGCAGAAACAGAGTGTTGTGCCTGGGCCATATTCCTTTACAAAATTCTGCGGATGATTGATACAGGGCAACTGAACTCAGGGCCAATACATGGCTTGCAACTTCGATTTTGGCAACACATGATCCAGAATCACGTAAGGCCTTTCATCGAGATGGAAATATCTTTTCGGCAGCTCATTCAGCTTGTAATACCAGCCATCCAACACAAAGTCTGTCCCGGTTTGAATAGGCTCATGGATATGATCGGGGTCCCAGGCTAAGAACAAGGTCTTGGCATGTTCCGGCCCCTGGCTGGCACTTAGCAATAGCGTTTCGGTACTGGCGCTCCAAAACGAACCCAGAATCAAATCTTCACGAATCCAGACACGGCCCAAAGCTGCCTTTTTGATGTGCATTTCATCCATCAGATTCAGGTAGCCCCAAAGCCAGCGTTGCCTTTCGATATGCCAGTTTTTGCCTGCTTCGATTTTTAAGAATGAAATCAGAAATACAATGGACATGGCCGAGCTTACCAAAATCTGATTCAGGCGCAGCCTGTACAAAGCATAGCTCAGAAACAGGACGATAAAGAAAATGATGGGCTGAAGCTGGTGCTCATAGTACTGGTCATATAAATGGTCATTCCAGTTTTCGAAATTGATTAAGACGAGCGTGAGGATACCCACACACATGGCCACGAACAAGCCAATCAGCCGATAACAACGCATACGCCACAGCATCACAACGGTTACCAGAAATAAGACGGGAACCAGGAACGTATCATCGAGCAAATACTTGTACCAGGTTCTTGCCAGCGGGCCATCATAATAATTCAGACCAAAGGGACGAATGGTTTCCCAGGTCATCATTTTCGCTGTTTCGTAGGTGGAGGTGAACCAGAATTCCTTGACGAAAAACACCAGCACGATGATGCCTGCTGCCAGGAATGTTCGCCGGTAATCAGCATTGTTTTTCAGCACCCGATACACCAGCCAGCCCATTAGCGTTGGTGCCATCATGGGATGAGAAAACACAATTATGGGAAGTAGTATCGGCGTGGCAATGAAGAAACTTTTTTTATGCCGGCCATCGGCGGCTTCATCGGCAAGCGCATCATACAACAGCAATATGAATAGGCCTGCCTGCAATTCGCTACAGGGATAATAGAAAAGCAGGACACTCATCAGTACTGCCTGCAGCATGATGGCTAATGCATGGTAAGGCCGATGCAGCCAATGCATACACACCAAGGCACACAACACCGGGATGAGGGCGTGGTTCACTGAATAGCTCAGCAAAATTTCCCACAGCGGCGCATGCATCTTCGAAAGCATAAGCGGAGCCACCTGATAAAAGGCACCGATAAAGCGCGAATGAGCCGTAGCAGGCCAGCCCCAGCGAAGCATGTCAGTGATTATGACAGCAACATCAGAGAAGATGCGCAGCTTGTAGAAAATGACCGAAAACGACAGCAATACGGCCATCGAGCCATAGAGCAATACGTGCAGCAACAAAGGCCGTTTACTCAAATCGTGATTCACCATTGCATTCCTGGATAGGCCCGCTGCATAAACTGCATTTCAGCGAGGATATAGCCCAGATGTTCTGAATGAATACATTGCTTGCCGCCACGGTGCATCCAGGTTTCTACTGGCATATTGAGTTGCGCTTCTGCCAACACGGCTTTCACACGCTCTTGCCACAAGTTTTTTATCACCGATAAATCGGCCCCATACCCTGCTGCCAGTGCGGCCTTATCCGCTTCGGTGGCTTCAAAAAGTTCGCCGATATATGGCCATCGTTCATCAATGGCAGTCTGCATTTTTTCCTTGCTTTCTTCCGTGCCATCACCCAGGCGAATGACCCATTCGCTGCTCCACTTCAGGTGATAGCTCACTTCTTTCAGCGATTTCTCTGCCACCGCAGCTATCGTTTCATCCTGACTTTTTTGCAAGGCCTGATAAAGGAAATAATGGAAGCAATCCATAAAAAACGTACGAGCCACAGTGAAGGCCCAGTCATCATTGGGCTGCTCTGCCAGCAAGGCATTCCGGTAATCCCAGGCATCACGCAGGTAGGCCAGGTCATCTTCTTCGGCACTGCCTTTTGATGCTAATGCTTGTTGCAAAGCAGGTGATGTGAAAAAGGCTGCACGTTCTGCATCAGGCAAGGCATTGAATTGAGTCGCGGCATATTGATAGAGGCTGCGGGCACCGCCCAGATGGTCAAGCGCGGTATTGGTCAGTGCTATGTCCTGCTCCAGAATCGGCCCATGCCCGCACCATTCGCTGAGGCGATGGGCCAGAATGAGGATATTGTCTGCAAGTTGTAGCGTATAGGCCAGTCGCAGGCTGGCAGCAGTGGGTTTGATTTCCTGTGTCATGATGAAGAAAGCGTGCCGGAAAACGACCCAACTATTCAGCGAAGTCGGTTCTCAAGCTGCACAAAGTTCTTTATCGGATGCTAAAGTCCCCCTTTTTTCAATGAAATCAATTGACGACTTATTGGGCGAAAAAGGCCAGCAAGTCGGCGTTGAGGCGCTCACGATGCGTGAAGAACAGGCCATGTGGCGCACCGGGATAGACGATATACTGCGCGTGGGGTAGCGCTTTAGCCGTTCTGTTGCCGGATATTTCAATAGGCACAATCTTGTCCGCATCACCATGAATTATGAGCGTAGGGACTGTGACTGCGGGCAAATCTTTTCGAAAATCAGTATAGGCAAAAGCCTTGGCACACGCTATCGTAGCATGTCCGGATGACATCATTGACAAAGTGTGGAAGTAGTTCAGGTAAACTTCACCAGGCACTTTCGTACCAGGCTCTACGCCAAAAAAGTTCTTCCCAAATCCGGCCAGAAAATCGGCCCTGTCGTTACGCAGACTTTGGAACATTCCCTCAAAAAATTCGGTAGGCGCTGAGTTGGGATTGTCGGGTGTCTCATGCAGGAAAGGGGTCACAGCGCCTATGAGCACTGCCTTATGGACACGAGCCGATCCATAGCGGCTGAGGTATCGCACCACTTCACCACCACCCATCGAGAAGCCCACCAGGATAGCATCCTTAAGGTCCAGGCCTTCCATCACGGCATGGAGGTCAGCAGCCAGATGGTCATAATCGTAAGCCTGATAGGGCACCGATGAGCGGCCAAATCCACGGCGGTCATAAGCGATAACCCGATAGCCCGCGCCTGCCAGGGCTTCAAGTTGATATTCCCACATCTGAGCCATTGAGGGCCAGCCATGGATGAGAACTACAGGCTTGCCCTCGCCCCAATCATAGTAGTGCAGCCGGATGTGCTGGCCATGTTGGACTTCTGGTGTTTCTATGAATGCCATTTATTTCAGTTTGAAGTTTAGGAACTACTGCAAGGCAGTTCATAAATATGATTCCAACAAACTTTCAGGAAAATTTTTCTAGTTTTCAAAAGAGGCTTTTATTAAAAAAAATCAAAGCCCCCGTAACGAATGCTGCAATTGCCGAGAGCAAGACTGCTGCCGCAGAAATGTCTTTGATTCGTTTCACCTGCGGGTGAAATGCGCCCTTGCTCCACAGGTCGCAAAGCATTTCAATGCAGGTGTTGAATGCCTCTGCTAACCACACGATGGCGATAACGATAACCAGGGCTATCCATTCGCCCCGGCTGATGTGGCAGAAGTAGCCCAGCGCAAGCGCAGCAAGGCTTGCCAGAAGATGGAGCTTCGCATTCGGCTCCTGAGCAATCAGGCATCTGATGCCTCTAAACGCATGGCCAAAGGATGCTAAGCGCGAGCGTGGGCGCAAGGATTTGTCGGGCTGCATATGCATCAAAATTGCACACTATCGTCTGCTGATGAAGCTGCTCAATGGATGTCTCAATCCTTCAAAGCCCATCAGGTCCACCTTAACGCTGCCAATCTGAACAGGCGAGTCCACTCGCAGTGGTAAGTGGTTTTCGTCATCACTCACCCACACCAGCATCTTTTCGCCACCCTGGAAAATATTGCCCCGGATCAATAGCGGCGCAAGCTTAATGGCATTGAACGTGCCGTAGCGTGTTTCAATCCGCTCCTTGCCCAAGTAGCGGATATAGAGGTAATAGACCTCATCATCCAGGAACATACTGAAGGGGATTTTGTCGCCGGGTTTGTATTCATTGAAGTCAATATTGCGTGCATAGTAAATTGAAGAAATCACATCCTGCACACAGCGTGGCACTCGGAAAACACCATTCGTACTGACCGCCTGGCCAATGTTCTGATTGAAGACGACATTGTTGTATATCCGAAAACCACCTTCATTCACATTCCGGACAAATTTCATCGGCTGCATCGTGGACATATCCACCCAGCTCTCATAACGGTCGTGCACTTTGTAAAACCACTCATAGCTTTTCAGCGTGCGCCCATCACCTGCAATATGATAAGCAGGATGCCCATTCAATGTTGTTTTGTTGACACTGAGCGTGGCATCACCAGCACCAATCCAGAGGCGTGCCGCATTGTACCAGACTTTGAAATATAGCCGTTCGCCATCCTGAAAGGCGGCATTGCGTGAATTGCAGAATTCGCTCTGTGCACCGGCAAGGCAGGGAACCATCAGCGCGAGCAGGAATAGAAAAACCTTCATCATACGGGCTGAGTTTCCCAAATATCATTCCTCTTTTTCAGCAGGCTCAGTAAGCGTCGGAATTTTTTCTCTTCGATGTGTCAGAAACAGAACCACGCCACCCAGCGCAGGCAACATCAGATTCAGGAGCCATAGCACAAAAGTGGCAAAGGCAATACCTGCTGCATTGGGCGAGTATGGGCTAAACACAAACAAGCTCACCACACCACGAATGCCTAGCTCTGCCAGCGCTATTGAAGGGATGACTGCCATTGCCCAAAAAAAGAGCGCACACAACAACATGCCTTCCCCCGGCGGCAAGTCAATGCCCTGCCAGCGCAGCAACAACCAATACTGAAATGAATACACAAAAAAGCGCAGCACGGAAATACCCAGGATGCGTAATTGCTCTTGCAACGAAAAACGATAGAGTAGCCGCCCCCAAAGCCTGAGTTTTCTGAGCCATCGAAATCGCTCGATATAGGGTGCCCATTTTTCAAAAGAAAAATAAAGCGCTGACAGCGTCAGGGTAAACAAGACAGACACCGCCAATGCAGATAATACCAATGGCTGCGGATGCAAGGCACAGTAATAACTCAGACCTACAAGACCTGCCAGCATCAGCGCCAGCAATTGGGCACAAGCACCAAGCACCGACACCGAAACGAGCCGCGCACTATGCCTTTCTTTCATTTGAATAATCCGCGCCGGATACTCACCTATCCGGTTGGGCGTGACCAGCGAGGCTGCAATACCTCCCAACACACTGCGTAAGGCCTGCATGAATTTCAATGGTGAGGCCGAGGCTACCAGCCATTGCCATTTCAACGTTTCCAATGCCACATTGAGTGGCAACAGCGCACAGGCTATAAAGAAGAAAACAACCCCATCTTCAGGCCAGAGATGGAACGAATAACCGCTGCTGAGCTGTGCATGAATCTGCCGATAAAGTTGCCAGCAGAGCAAAGCCATCACAAGCAGTCCTACTGCCCTCTTCCAGGCACGTGCTTTAGCTTTGTTCACGATGATTTCCGCAATTGCGCAACCGGAGCAGGTGATACTTGGCATTGACCCCGGCACTCTGTTTATGGGCTACGGGCTGATTGCGGTTCGTAAAAATAATGTCCGGCTCATAGAGATGGGTGTCCTGCGGCTGGCACGGCAAAAGAATCATGCAGAGAGGCTGCGCCTGATTTACACAACCATTGAATCGCTGATTCAAAAATTCAAACCTGAAATAGCAGCAATAGAAGCGCCCTTCTTCGGCAAGAATGTGCAGAGCATGCTGAAGCTCGGTCGTGCTCAGGGCGTAGCCATAGCAGCAGCAACGGTCAACGGCCTACAGGCTATCGAATACGCGCCAAACAAAGTGAAACAATGTATCACAGGCCGCGGGCACGCCACAAAAGAACAGGTATGGCGCCTGATTCAGGAATCTCTGAACCTCGGCGATGGCATTCCGGATTCGATGGACGCAACAGATGCGCTGGCTGTAGCACTGTGCCATCACTATCAGTCAAGGCTCCCTGCACAAATGCATGCTGAGCTGACCACCGAAAAAAAGCGCCGTTCCAATAAGTCGGACTGGGCACAGTTTGCCGCCCAGAATCCGAATCGTATTGGCTGATGGACTTTTCTTTTTTTGTCTTTTTCTGGCAGTAGAATTGCCCGCATGTTCTTCCTGAAAAATGCTTTCAACAAAAATTTTTTTGGCAGAAAGAATTTTCTCCCATCATCTTTGCACCAGTTCTTTTAATCACATCGCTTATCCAGAAAGGTGGAGGGTCATGGCCCTGTGAAACCTTAGCAACCGCTCAACGACTACCTGTCAGCGAGAATCGGTGCTAATTCCATCCTGCAGCAATGCAGGGCAGATGAGTAGAATGCTATCATGCTTTGATCCTCCCGCTTTGCGGGTTTTTCATATCAGGAGCGCTTCTGCCATCAGAAGCGCTTTTTTTATTCCCTACTCACTGGGGAATACCCCCGGCTATCACACGTCCGGGTAGCAAAAAGCAACTTCGATGGCCACACTTTTCGGATGAGTTGTTGCGTGCGAAGAATCCAAAAAACATCGCAAACCAAAACCATCAAAAACCGAAAAGTCATGAGCCAACATCTCAACGCCACGGCACTCATTCATGCCATCCCAACCGATCCCTTAACCGGCGCCATCTCGGTACCCATCTATCAGACTTCCACCTTCGTGCAGGAAGCCCCAGGCATCAACAAAGGATACGACTATGCCCGTAGCGGAAACCCCACCCGCAGCGTCCTGGAAAGCCTGATTGCAAGCCTCGAACAAGGAGCTGCATGCTCTGCATTTTCCTCCGGGCTGGCAGCCATTGATGCCGTCGTCAAGTTGCTGCAAAGCGGCGATGAAATCCTGGCTGTGGACGATATCTACGGTGGCGCCTTCCGCCAGTTCACGCATATCTGGAGCAAGTTTGGCATCCGGGTTCGCTATGTGGATACGACAGATTCTGCAAACGTGTCGGATGCAATTTCTGAACAGACAAAACTGGTATGGCTGGAGACGCCCACTAACCCCACCCTCAAAGTCAGCGACATCGCTGCCATCGCACGCGTCGCGCACGCACGTGGTTGCCTCTTGTGTGTGGACAACACTTTCGCATCGCCGGCGCTGCAACAACCAATCTGCTTAGGCGCCGACATCGTGATTCACAGTGCCACCAAATACCTCGGCGGCCACAGCGACCTGATTGCAGGCATCGTCGTGACCAAAACAAAAGAGCTGGGCGAGCAAATCCGTTTCATTCAAAATGCCTGTGGCGCCATCCTCGCTCCGCATGATTGCTGGTTGGTGATTCGGGGCATCGAAACCCTGCCGCTGCGCGTGGAAAAACATTGCAGAAATGCTGCTGCAGTCGCAGATTTCCTGTACACACATCCGCAAGTCGCACAAGTTTTTTATCCCGGCCTCAAGGGGCATGGCAATCATGAAATAGCCGCCAGCCAACAGTCCGGCTTCGGTGGCATCGTGTCCTTCACGCTCCGCAACAACACAGAAGAAGCCGCAAAATCTGTGGTCTGCAACACACGTCTTTTCAAGCTTGCAGAAAGCCTGGGGGGCGTCAAAAGCCTCTGCTGCCACCCCGCTACGATGACGCATAAAAGCATTCCCGCCGAACGCCGCCGCAGTGGGGGCGTTGCCGACAGCCTCATTCGCCTGAGTGTGGGCCTCGAAAATGCCAGCGACCTGATTGCTGACTTGCAGCATGCCCTCGAAAGCCTGAAAGCAGAAGACAAAAAACAAACAACACAACACCACAAAGCATTGGTGGCAGCCTGAAGGCTTTTTTGTTTACCGGCTTATTGTTCGCTGTTCGGCATCCGTTGCGTCGCACACTTCAGCAGGATTTCGCTGCTCCGCTTTTCACCCATGACGACACCGCCTCCTTTCAAATACCATCATCTCCTTTCAAAAAAAAATCCCATGTCCACCAATCGTATTGGCCTTTTCGGCTTTGGTGTGGTCGGCGAAAGCCTCTACCACGTCCTGCAACAAACCCCTTCTTTACAATCTGAAATCGTCAAAGTGGCGATTCGCCATCCTGATAAAAAACGCAATGCGCCAGCAAGCCTGTTTACCACACAGGCTGATGCGTTGTTGCACGATGAAAGCATCCAAACCATCGTGGAGCTGATTGATGATGCAGATGCTGCTTTTGAAATCGTCAGCACCGCATTGCGCAAGGGGAAGTCTGTGGTAAGCGCCAATAAAAAGATGATTGCCGAACACCTGCCGGAGCTGCTCAGGATTCAAAAAGAAAGCGGCAGTTCGCTGCTCTACGAAGCTGCAGCCTGCGCCTCCATTCCGGTCATCCGCAACCTCGAGGAATATTATGACAACGACCTCCTGCAAGGCATTCAGGGCATCGTCAATGGCTCCACGAATTATATCCTGAGTAAGGTGGCTCGGGAACAAATCTCTTTCGAAAATGCCCTGACAGAAGCCCAGATTGCCGGCTTTGCAGAAAGCGATCCCCGATTAGACCTGAATGGCACCGATGCAGCCAACAAGCTTTGCATCCTGCTGGTGCACGCTTACGGTATCCTGGCTTCACCTGATGAGCTGACCTACTCTGGCATTCAGGCATTGCATGAACAAGACGCTGTATTTGCTCAGGAAAAACGCTGGGACATCAAGCTGGTGGCCTCGGCGCAAAAGCTGGCTGATGGCGGGGTGGCTGCTTATGTGCTTCCTCAGTTCGTCAGGCGCCAGCAACTACTACACACAGTCCGGGATGAATACAATGGCATTGTGATCGAGAGTGGGCTTGCCGAGCAGCAATTCTTTTATGGGAAAGGTGCAGGTGGTGTGGCCACAGCATCGGCAGTGCTTTCCGACTTGTCGGCATTGCGCTATGGCTACCGTTATGAATACAAGAAATTGAACAGTCAGGCCTCCACAACTCTCAGCCATGATTTCTATTTGCGGGTCTATGTTTCGTTTGATGGGTTATTTCAGGTACCTCATGAGTTGTTTGAGCGTATCGAAGAGTGGTCCAGTAATGACAAGCGTTGCTCGGTGGTGGGCATTATTCATGGTAGCCGGCTGGCCCAAAGTGACTGGTGGAAGCAGCCGGGCACTTCGTTGATTCTGTATCCCGAGCCGGCAGTTTCACAGGAACTACTACGCAAAGAGATGCCGGAGCCTGAGCTGGTTTTTGCCTGATGTGTACGTAATGTTTCAAGCATCGTTGCACACAGCCTACGCGAAAAGACGAACAAAGAAATCTTGCTGAAATGTGCGACGCAACGGATGCCGAACAGCGAACGAAAGCTGATAAACAAAAAATCTCTCTTCAGAAAAACTGTTTAAAAGTGCTCTTCGGCACCGAGGTTGAAGAGTGCAAAATCATAGGCAACGGGGTCTTCAGGTCGCCAGCGGCGAAGCTTTTCGCTGAGTGTGGTGGCCGAGTTCCAGCTTACTTTTTCCTGTGTCAGCAGGCCGAGCCTCAGTGCAACGCGCGCCACGTGCACGTCCATTGGTATGATGAGTTGTGTGGGTGAAATCTTCTGCCAGATGCCGAAGTCAATGCCTGCTGCATCGCGGCGCACCATCCAGCGGAGGAACATGCACAGTCGCTTGCAGGCTGAGCCACGGGCGGGCGTGCTGATGTGCTTACGCGTGCGTGTGGGATACTCGCCTGCGAAAAAGTAGTTGTGAAAATGAATCAGCGCAGGGCCAATGTCGGTGGCCACCAGGGAGGCTTGTGGCACGAAGGCATCTTCGAGTGAATGATGCTCCTGGTAATGTTGTTGCAGCCGCTCGATGAAGTAGAGCAGGTCGGTAGCATTGAAGGTTCGGTGTGCGAAGCCTAGCATCTTTTTCAGGGCCTGTGGCTGATGGTTCAGGATGAAATCGTGAGGTGCATCATCCATCCAGTGCATGATGCGGGAAGTGTTGGCAATAATGGTGCTGCGGCGGCCCCAGGCAAGGGTTGCTGCGAAGAAGCCTGCGATTTCTATGTCTTGCTTTTTGGAAAAGCAATGAGGAATGCAAATGGGGTCGGCAGCGATGAAAGCGGGTTTATTGTAGCGCGTGATGCGTTCATCCAGGAATTGCTTCAGTGCCTGCTCGTCCATTCGTTGAAAGGCTTTGGCTATTCCGGCTCAGTGGCTGCTGCACTAATCCAGGAGTCTTGATTGATGTGCGCCACGGTCACTTCAACCTGGTAGCGTTGGCGCAGGTATTCGGCA
>CAYRJR010000042.1:474-5209 GCA_964424655.1 uncultured Chitinophagaceae bacterium | reverse complement strand
CGCCGCCAGCGCCTCCACCAGCGCCACCGACCGGTGCTGGCCACCTGTGCAACCGAAAGCCACGCTCAGGTTATCGAATCCCCGGCTGAGATAATCCTCCACATTTAGCGAAACGAGGGCTGCTGCATGATTGAGAAACTCAGGCATCTTGGTCTCCTGCTCCAGGAATTTCTGAACCGGTTCATCAAGGCCGCTGAGGAATTTGTAAGCTGCATATCGTCCCGGATTGAGCAGACCACGGCAGTCGAAGACATAGCCACCACCATGTGCGTTTCGGTCCTTCGGGATTCCTTTTTTGTAAGAAAAGGAACAAATACTGACCACGAGTTTGCTGCCTTCTTTGGGTGTGGGCAAGGCGAATCGTTGTTGCATCTGCGGGCTGCAAAGTTTTTCGAGCAGTGAGCGCATTTCCGGGTAGGCCGGCAGTTGTGGATGGTCAGCCAGGAAAGAAGAAAGGCTTTCCAATGCAGGTGCAATGCTGCTCAGAAAGTGTGGTTTTCTTTCGAGCAAACCTCTGAATCCATAAGCGCCCAACACCTGCAGGAGGCGGAGCAAAACCAACTGTGCATAGCCCTTGCGGAAGAAAATCTCCTCAACTCTGGGCGTGGGTAATTCATTCACGGAGCTGATATAGCTTGTGAGCAATTCTTCTTTCCAGGCAGCAGGCAGCATAGCCCGGGCCTGCCAGAGTAAGGAGGCAATATCATATTGCGGTGGCCCCTGCATGGCGCCCTGAAAATCGATGAACCACACCTTGCCATCCTGCACGATAATATTTCGGCTCTGAAAGTCGCGATACATCAGCGTGACGGGCTGCATCCTACCTACTTCACGGCTCCACTGCTGCATTTCATCCATCAGCACCCTGCGGTCGTAATGGACTTTTTGCAGGTCGGCAAAGTAGTATTTGAATTAGGGAATATCGGCCATGATTGCGTCTTCATTGAATTGCCTGGTGGCAAAACATTGGTTGAAGTCCGTTTCCCTTCCCGCAATCCATTGCAGCTTTGCGAGTTGTTCCAGGCTTGTTTTAAAGTGCTTTTTGACCGTTTCTGTAAGGCCTTCACTGTGCAGTATATCGAACAGGGATTTTTGCCCAACATCCTGCTGCAAATAGGCGCGCCTGTCTTTGGCTACCCGATATACTTCGGGCACATTGATTTCGTGCTTGCGTAGCAGTTCGGTGAAATAGAAATAGGTGTTGTTTTCGGCAATGTTGTCGTTGATGGTCGCAATGGCCGATTTGCCTTTTGGGGCACCGAGCCGGAAGTAGCGCCTGTCGGAGCCGGACACAGGCAGGGTAGTGATAGCAGTGGGAGCTGCGCCAAAGTGTTCGGTGAAAAGCCGCTCGGCAATTTCTTCCGGTGTAGGGTTTGTCTTAGTCATGGTCTTTCTTCGGCGTATCGAAAAGAAAAGTCATTTTGTGGCAGGTAGGCAGTTCGCTCCAATGTGTGATATCCATCTCAAAGGCGGCTACGGCGCAGGTGGGCATGTGGTGTATCTGACCGCTGCTGTCTAAGGCTGCTGCAAACTCAGAAATGCCAGGATTATGTGCCACGATAAAGAGTGTATCCAGCTCATCATTCAAGGCCATAATCTCTTCCTCAAATACGGCAGGCACGCAATGGTAGAGGTCATCAAGCCAATGGATTTGTTCTTCAGGGTAGCCTATTTCATTTGCGATGAGTCGGGCAGTATCCGCAGCACGACGGGCTGTGCTGGATAGAAGATAATCGGGGATAAGGCCAGCCCGCTTCAATCGTTTGCCCATTTCTGGTGCATCCAGTTCTCCACGTTCATTGAGCTTTCGGTCGAAATCACTTTGCAATGGATTGGCCCAACTGCTTTTGGCATGGCGGATTAATACAAGTCGCTTCATAGCTCACATTTTCTTTTCACGCAGTGGCTGATATCGGAATGGTTCATCATTCTTTTCCAAAAAATTTTAGTGATAGTTCTTGCCCATCGAATACGGCATAGCTGTCGTAGCGAATCCAGTCTCCAAGGTTGATGTACCGGGCGCCTTCCGGCAGATGAAAATCGAGCGGCAGATGGCGGTGACCAAACACGAAATAATCTATGGCCTCCTGCTTCAGGAATGCGGTGCAGAACTGAACCAGGAATTCTTTTTCCGGCCCCAGGAATTCTTCTTTGATATGCTCATTGTGCTTAGGCCCGAGCCTGCTGGCCCAGCCTGCAAGGCCGATACCCGTGTCCGGATGAATGCGACGATAGAGCCATTGTAGCGTGGCGCTGTTCAGGATTTTTTTGAGCATTTTGTAACCCTGATCGCCGGGTCCAAGGCCATCGCCATGCCCGATAAAAAACTTGCGGTCATTAAACGTGCGGCGGATTGGAGCATGATGGACAGGGATGCCCAATTCTTCCTCGAAATATCCACGCATCCAGAGGTCATGGTTGCCGGTAAACGCTTCGATACTCAGGCCATCATCGCGCAACTCAGCGAGCTTACCCAGAAAACGGGTATGCCCTTTGGGAATAACATTTTTGTATTCAAACCAGACATCAAACAGGTCGCCCACGAGATATAGGAGTGCTGCATCACCCCGAATAGAATCCATCCATCGGCAAAGGCGTTTTTCGCGATCAAGGGAGCTTTCGCGATCCGGGATACCCAAGTGGAAATCGGATGCGAAATAGACTTTTTTACCGTCGGGGAGCTGCATGGAAAAGGGGCCGCAAGTTACGCCCAGGCCTGCCTGATTGGTTAGCTGCGCTTTTTAGCAGGGATGCATTGAAAGGATTTCCTTTAATCTACAAGTGTGAACAACTCCGGCAGGTTACGGCCCAGTCCATCATAGTCGAGACCATAGCCCAATACGAACTGGTCGGGTACTTCAAAGCCGAAATAGTCTGCATGTACATCGTACTTCAGGCAGGAGGGTTTCAACAGAAAGCTGGCAATTTTCAATGAGGCAGGACTTCGTAGTTGGATTTCTGGCAGGAATGCGTGTAGGGTCTTGCCGGTATCAATAATGTCTTCGAGGACGATAATATGGCGCCCGCTAATTCTTTCTTCCAAACCGATGGCGGTCACCACCTGGCCTGTGGAAGAAGTGCCTTTGTAAGAAGCCAGCTTAATGAAAGAAATTTCTGCCTCAATGCTCAGCGACCGAAACAAATCCGCAGCGAAGATGAAAGAGCCATTGAGTATGGCAACTATCAGCGGACGAAGCCCCTCATAGTCTTTGCTGATTTGCAAGGCCAGTTCAGCGATTCTGGAGCCTATTTGTGCTTTGCTGATAAAGGGCTTAAACTGACGGCCATGAACGTTTACTAGTTTCCCGGAATGTTCAGTGTCTGCCTGAGTGATGCGGTTGCTCATATCCTCGGATTCATTCACTTCAAAAATTCGATTCTTTTTCAGCCTTCGGGGTCGGTGTAGCTGAGTGCACTGCGTCTGCCAAATCTTTTATCAATAAAGGGTCCTGCTCGATGGCATTGCCTACCACCACCACCGTTGCCCCGGCCTGGGCTGCTGCCTGAACGGCTTCCGGGTTGCGCATGCCTCCTCCGACGAAAAGTGGTAAAACCGTATGGCGACTCACCTTTTCAATCATTTCAATGGGTACCGGCTGACGGGCGCCGCTGCCCGCATCCATATAAAGTAAGTGTTGCCCTAACAATTCTCCGGCCCATGCAGTACAGAGCGCGATATCCGGTTTGTTGGCCGGTATCGGGGCAGAGTGGCTCATGTATGAGACCGTAGTAGCTGCACCACCGTCAATGACCATATAGCCCGTGCTCATCACCTCCAGCCCACTGGCTTTCACTGCTGGTGCAGAGCTAACGTGCTGTCCAATCAATAAATCAGGATTGCGGCCTGAGATGAGCGAGAGATAAAGCAGCGCATCTGCATAAGGGGTCACCTGGGCCGGAGACCCCGGGAATAGTATGACGGGTATTTTGCTTTCCGCTTTAAAACGCTGGATGCTGACATCCATCTGGTGGGCCATTACTAAGGAGCCTCCCATGAGTAAATAGTCCACAGAGGCAAGGTTGCAAAGCCGTGCTAAGGCCGGCATATCTGAAGGGGCAATCTTGTCTGGGTCAACGAGGACAGCAAAAGCTGCCCGGCCTGCAACTTTCAGTTGGCGCAGGCCGGGCAGGAGTGGATGTTTGCGAATAGACATTTTGACAACGCAAATTGCCCAAAAAATAGCGGAATGAAGCCTTAGCCCTTGCGGCGGAGTTCATCACGGATTTCCATAAGTAGTTGGTCTGTACTGCTGGGTGCAGGTGGCGCTGCGGGGGCTTCAGCTTTCTTTCGGCTCAGTTTAGCGACAAAACGCATCAATAAAAACAGCACGAAGGCAATTAAAATGAATTTGAGTATGGCAGCCAGGAAGTTGCCATACTTGACTGCACCCCAACTCAGTTTATCCAAGTCCTGCACACCGGCAGCTTTCAGCGCTGGTGCCAGCAATAAAGGAGTGATTACATCATCGGTGAGCGAACTGACGATGGCACCAAAAGCAGCACCAATAATTACGGCAATAGCCAAATCAACAACATTGCCTTTCAGCGCAAATTCTTTGAAGTCTTTCAGGAAGCCCATGTGGTCTTGGTTTTTAGATTGGGATTAGATAGGGCTAAATATAAAGTGCTTCTCATTAGCTCGCAGAATGCAGCGCTTACGCTTGTAGAAAAGAAATAGATACTGAGGAAACTATTTTACGGAAAATAGTTTTTATAGTTTTGCGCCGCTTTTAGA
>CAYRJR010000042.1:0-464 GCA_964424655.1 uncultured Chitinophagaceae bacterium | reverse complement strand
GGATACGCAGAGTAAGATTACCACGGTGGCTATAGAGGCCTTTACCCAGTATGGTTTTAAGACCATAACGATGGATGATATCGCGCGCAAGGCTGGTATTTCTAAAAAAACACTTTATCAACATTTCAGCTCCAAATCGGAAGTGGTTGAAGCTGCCATGATATGGCATGGCACCATGCTGGATCAATTGCTGGATCGCCAGACCGAAGAGTCGGAAAATGCGGTGGAGGCTATGGTTCGTGTGAATGCTATCCTGGCCCAGATGTATCGGCAGATAAACCCAATTGCCTTGCTGGAACTGGAACGCTTTTTCCCAGCGGCTTTCAAGCAGTTCCGGGAAAAGCTTATGAATAAGGACATCGCCAAGATTCGGGACAATATCGTTCGCGGAATCGAAGAAGGCCTTTACCGAGCCGATGCCGATGCTGACCTACTGGCCTGCTATCGCATGGAAAGCTGCCTGG
>CAYRJR010000041.1:0-17110 GCA_964424655.1 uncultured Chitinophagaceae bacterium | reverse complement strand
GATTAGGTTCAGCTTGGAAAATTTTGCTTTCAGTTGCCGTACCATTTCTATGACGCCACGGGAATGACCATGGGCACTATCCAATGTGATGACATCAGCACCTGCTGCCAATAAGGCTTCTACGCGTTGATGTGTATCGGCTGTGATGCCTACTGCTGCGCCAACCAATAGTCGTCCCAGTTTGTCTTTAGCTGCATTGGGATGACTTTTCAGATGCTGGATATCGCGGAATGTAATCAGGCCCGCAAGCTTACAGGCTTCGTCAACAATCAGCAGCTTTTCAATCTTGTATTGTTCTAAGATGCCCTCTGCAGCTATCATATCTGTGCCTACCGGAGCTGTAACCAGATTTTCACGGGTCATAATTTCACTGACCGGGCGGGCGTTATTTTTTTCAAAACGCATGTCGCGGTTTGTCAGGATGCCCACCAGCTTATTGCCACCTTCAACAATGGGAATGCCACCAATTCGGTTTTCGCGCATCTGCCGCCGGGCCTCGCCCACAGTGGCATCCGGGCTGAGTGTGACTGGGTCAATGATGATGGCGCTCTCGGAGCGTTTCACCTTGCGTACCTCTTCTGACTGGCGCTCGATGCTCATGTTTTTGTGCAGGATGCCAATACCGCCTTCGCGCGCCAGTGCAATAGCCAATCGCGCTTCGGTAACCGTGTCCATCGCGGCAGATACCATAGGCATCTGTAGCCGAATTTCTTTTGTCAGTTGGGTGGAAATGCTTACTTCACGGGGAAGAACTTCGGAGTAAGCGGGAACGAGAAGCACATCATCAAACGTGAGACCCTCGCCATAAAACTTAGCGTTTGCTGCCATGCGCAAAGGTAGCGGCAGAATTTTTTTCTTCAGGTATTTGATGCGGCCTCCCTTTTAGATACTCCCATAATTGCTTTGCTGGCGCGGCTTTCAGAAAAGCAAAAATTTTCAACTCCTTTTCTTTTTGGAAAGTTAGCTTTGGCTAACAATGAATTTTATTAAAGCGGACACAGCTTCACTTTCTGATGTCAATGCCAGTATTGACCCAATGAGGCGTAAGAACCGCTGGCGCAAAATTGCTGCCTTTTTTGGGCCTGCTTATTTAGTTAGTGTCGGGTATATGGACCCGGGAAACTGGGCGACGGATTTGCAAGGTGGTGCCCAATTTGGCTATACACTCATCTGGGTGCTGGTGATGAGTAACCTCATTGCATTATTGCTGCAAAGTTTATCGGCAAGGCTGGGTATAGTAGCTCGTCGCGACCTAGCGCAATGTAACCGGGAAGTGTACCCTCATTATACCAACTGGGCACTTTATGTGCTGGCAGAGTTGGCTATTGCTGCCTGCGACCTGGCAGAGGTATTGGGCATGGCAATCGGCCTGAATTTGCTGCTGCATATACCACTACTCTGGGGGGTAGGCATCACATTGCTGGACACTTTTCTGCTGCTCTATTTGCAAAAGCTTGGAATGAGAAAAATGGAGGCGTTCATCATTGCCTAAGTCAGCATTATTGGTCTTTGTTTTCTGGCTGAACTATTTTGGGCAAAGCCAGATTTAGCAGGCATCGCTTCAGGTCTGAAGCCTTCCATTCCCAACACAGCCGCGCTCTATATTGCTATTGGCATCATTGGGGCAACAGTGATGCCGCACAACCTCTATCTGCATTCAGCATTGGTTCAGACCCGCAAGCTCCAACGAAATCCAGAAGGTATTAAGAAGGCCATTCGTTACAATAATTGGGATAGTGGCATCGCGCTGAATCTGGCTCTATTAGTCAATGCTGCCATTCTGATTCTTGCAGCTTCTGTCTTTCACAAAGGAGGCCATGCCGAGGTGGCTTCGCTGAAAGATGCACATCGGTTGTTGCATACTATGCTGGGTCAGGAATGGAGCAGCCATCTTTTTGCAATCGCTTTAATTGCCGCAGGCCAAAGCAGCACGGTGACAGGAACACTTGCCGGTCAAATCGTCATGGAAGGATATCTGAGCTTGCGGATTAACCCCTGGATGCGTCGCCTCCTGACCCGGCTGATGGCTGCTGTGCCTGCGGCCTTGGTTATCTGGATAGCTGGGGAATCGGAGGTTGATAATCTGCTTGTCTTTAGCCAGGTGCTGCTGAGTATGCAACTGGCTTTTGCCGTCATCCCGCTGATTCATTTCGTGAGCAGCAAGCGGCGTATGGGGGCATTTGCAATCGGGCCTGTTGTCAAGTTTTTTGCCTGGCTCGTGGCTGCAATTATTGTCGTGCTGAATGTGAAGTTGGTTGTGGATGAAGCCCTGGATTTGATTACTAAGCATCCCGCCTTTTGGGTGACTGCTACAGTACTGATTGTAGGGATTTTCTATCCGCTGCTGAAAGAGTACCGTGGCACTAGGGCCGGGATGCACAAGCAACCAGCTCCAGTCGTCATTTCCGGGAAGGAAGGTTTTGATGTGATTGCTGTCGCCCTTGACTATTCAGTGTATGATGCACAGGTGATGCAATATGCCTTGCAGTTAGCAAACAGTAGTACCCGCTTTGTGTTGATTCACGTGTTGGAAAGTGCTGCTGCCCGGCATATGGGCGCCAACACAGAAGACCTGGAAGCCGTCGAAGACCGGCAACGTCTGATTGATTATGCAGCTCAGATTCAGGCGAAGGGTTTTGAGGCAAAAGCCATCTTAGGCTATCGTTATCGTTCGCGCGAAATTGCGCGAGTAGTACAGGAAGAAAAGGCAGAATTGCTGGTGATGGGTAGCCACGGACATACTACGCTACTCGACTGGCTCTTTGGAGAAACCATCAATTCTGTACGCCATATGGTGAAGGTTCCCGTGTTTATTGTTCGCTGACCCAAAATAATCCTGAAAGCTTGATGCTGCTATGGCTGTAAGCCTTTCAGAAATTGCAACAAACCGTTTGTTCGTTCAATGGGGACTGCCGAGATGATGTGCATATCGGGTCTGATTAGCAAAGAGGCAGGACGGGAAATACCCAGCATTCGGGCTGTTTTCCCATCGTTGATAGCCACAAGCTCCAGAAGTTCGGGCGGGAAATCCTTACAGGCATTTCTGATATTTTCTGTCGCTTCAATAGAGGCAAAAACCAGCAGGTGGAATTTGAATGCACTGAGTTTGTCGTGAATTGAACTGCCATCAGTCAGGCGTACGAAGGGCAAACGCATGCCTGTCTTCAGGGAAGAAAATGCAGGCTTTTTACTGAGCATACTTTCTGCGTATCGGATGCCAATCTGAGCAATGTTTTTAAAAATCCATCGCCCACTTCTGCGATTGCGCAACAGCAGGGGGATGATACGAGGAATCAACCAGGTGCGCAGGAATACAGGAATTATTCGGGTTGAATTCACCATCATAAATGCCTTGTCGGTGGATTGCAGCAATCGTTTGGCAACTGGCATTCGTTCCTGTTCATAGCTGTCCAGAATCTTCTCGTGCAGCAGCCCACGTACCACGAAAGCTAGTTTCCAGGCTAAGTTGTAAGCGTCCTGAAGGCCGGTATTCATGCCCTGCCCACCTACCGGGCTGTGGATGTGGGCGGCATCACCAGCCAGGAAAGTTCGTCCAACCCGAAAGTGGTCTGTATGACGATGGTGTAAGCGATAGACAGAAAACCAGCGTGTATTCTGAAAATGCAGGGGCAGTTTCAATGAGTTTTCAATCCTGGGTGAAATCACTTCAAAGCTTTCCGGAGTTTCATTTTGAAAATCTGCCGGCAGCTCGCCAATAGCTCGAAATCGTTGCGTGCCGGGCATGGGCAGCAAGCCCAGAAAAGTCGTTTTTGAAAAGTAGATATTAACGCCCTCATGGCTCCAGTCCTGTGAGTCTTGTATGCCAGTGTCAGCCACATAAAAGATGTGTTCGTAGGTGCCTCCTGCAAAGCCGAGTTGCAATGCGTGACGCACAAAGCTGCGTGCTCCATCGGCACCTAAAACCCAGTCGGCTTCAATTTCTACCGCCTCGCTCTGTGGATTTTTTAAGGAAGCTTTACAGCCATTTTTCTGCTGTGAAAAATCTACCAATTCATGCTGCCACATCACTTCACCCCCCTGATTTTTCAGATCCTGATACAGTAAGGCTTCATTCTTGCTTTGTTCAAAAATCAAGGCTTCTGAGAACTGGCTTTGCCCCTCACCTAATCGTTGAAATGGCAGGGTGCTTATGAGTCCATGTGTGCCTAATATGCGTACGCTTTTCACAGGTGCGCCTTCTTTCCAGGCAGCATCTGACAGGCCCATTTGCCGATAGATTTCCAAGCTGCGGGCTTGCACCACCAGAGCACGGGATTCCTCTGTAGGCCCTTGTTTCGTGTCAGCAATCAGGCAATCAATGCCCATGCGCCGGAGCAGGCAAGCCATCATCAGGCCGGTGGGGCCGGCGCCAATTATCAAGACAGAAGTTTTCATCAGCATTATTTTGAAGCATACAATCCGAATCAAAATAGAATGCACTCCAAAAGCAAGCATCTTGCTTTTGATACCAGCTCTAGAAGGTGTTTTGCATTCTATAAAGGCATACAATCATCTGACAGCTCAGGGTGCCGTCAGGATACTGTAGCCTCTTTGAAATACAATCATGCCTTCGATGATGTGAAAGACATGACAACTCCTGCTGCCCTTGTAGTCGTAGCATTCAAGCACGGCCCATTCCTGGTCTTCGAAGACATTGTCCGGGATATACATCAGCTCTTCATCCTGAAATGCGGCTGCGTACATTGTTCTTATGGCTTCACGCCCAACGTAGGGTGCCCGTGGTACAAGATGGTTGGTTGCGAAGTCGGAATAAAGCGATGCAAGAGTGTCTGCATCATTGGCATTAAAGGCTTCGAGCCAGCGATGCACCACAGCTTTGGGTGACATGCCGATAAAGGTAAGCTTGTGAATTTATGCGATCAAAAGCCGTCTATTTCCCATTGTGCACTTCATGCTTTCCCTTCATCGCTGCATTAAAAGCTGCTGTTCCTCCTTTCGGGATGCTGAGTGATTTCCAAGCTGTGCTTTTTGCCTGCTTGCAAAACAGGACCAACTGGCCGAGGTGGTATGAGTAATGCATGAGCTGCCGTTGGATGGCATCGGTCACACTGTGAGGCTCGCTGCGGATGAAGACTGTTTTGGACAAATCATCCTCATGTAAAGATTCCATAGCTCCCAAATAACAAGCCCAGCCTGCTTCCCAAAGTTCCATGAGCCTGGTGCGGCTGAGTTGTTCAAATATGAACTCATCATCCCGCTGTCTCCAGCTTTTCTCGCCATCTTCTGTCAGGAAATTAGTCCATCGGCTGAGCATATTTCCGTGCAGGTGTTTAACGAGGATGACCACGCAGTTGGCACTATCATCATTGGGTGCACGAAGCAACTCTTCATCGTTGAGTTGAGCCATTGCCTTTTCAGCAAGATGCTTATACTCATGCAGCCGGTCAATGGTTAAAGAGAGTAAGTTCATGTTATTCCTGAGTTGAAGGGTAGCAGTTTTTTTTTGAAATTTCCATCAGACGTTCGGGCATAGCTACCTTTTGAAAGCCATACCGGAAGTATAATTTATGTGCGTCCATTGTGGCAAGAAACAGCTTGCGTAAGCCTTTGATAAATGGCTCGGACAGCAGTGCATCCAGCATGGAAATACTGAGCCCGCGTCCGCGGTGGGCATCTTCCACATATACATCTGCCAGGTAGGCGAATGTGGCATAGTCGGTCACAAGTCGTGCAAAGCCAACTTGCATTTCTTCATAAAAAACGCCGATGCAACAGGAGTGAAGAATCATTGTTTCGACGGTTGGTAAAGGGATGCCTTGTGCCCAATATGAATGTTTACTCAACCAGCCATGTACCCGTCTGGCTTGCATCTGTTCGCTCCCTTTTCTTAGGGAATATCCTTGAGGCATCATTGTTCAAAGCAAGTGATTCCATCCCATTGTATCCGGTGCCATCCCCCTACGGATATGATTCAACCTATCTCGGAGCTGATACATCATAGCATCGGCACCGGTGTAGCATGCATAATCGTTGCCGTGGATGTTGATGCTGCTGATGGGTGCAACGACTGCTGCTGTGCCTGCGCCAAATGCTTCCAGCTTTTCACCATTTGCCAAAGCATCTTCTAAATCATGCCAGGCCACAGGTTGCGTCTCTGTCGGGATGCCCATGTCTTTAGCCAGGAGTAGCAGGCTGTCGCGCGTGACACCATCCAGAATGCTGCTGCTGAGTGGTGGTGTGCGCAGGCAGCCATTCCAGTAAAACATCAGATTCATCGTGCCGGATTCTTCAATGAAATAATGCGACTTCGCATCCGTCCAGATCACCTGATCAAAGCCTTCTTCTGCCGCCTTTTGAGTAGGTAGGAAGGCACCGCCATAATTACCGCCACATTTGGCATAGCCCGTGCCTCTTTTTGCAGCGCGGGAAAAATTGGTTTCCAATTTCACACGCAGGGGCCTGTTGTAGTATGCAAAGGCAGGCGTAGCCACAACCATGAATAAATATTCATCGCTCACCTTGACGCCGATGCGTGGCTCGGTGGCTATCATAAATGGACGCAGGTAGAGTGAGCCATCTTTTTCCATAGGCACCCAGTCTGCATCAAGGCGAACCAGTCCTTTGATGGCTTCGAAAAACAGTTGCTCAGAAACCTGGGGCATACACATACGCTCCAGTGATTTGGCGAAACGGGCTGCATGCCGGTCGAGCCGGAAAATATTAATGCGTCCATCGGCCTGCCGAAAAGCTTTCATTCCTTCAAAGACGATCTGTCCATAATGCAGGCAAAGTGCCAGCGGACTGAGTGTGAGATCTTCAAAAGGCATGATGCGGGCATCTTGCCAATGGCCTTCGCTGTAGCGTGCCAGGAACATATGTTCCGTGGGTATTTTCCCAAAAGGCAGGCTTCGGGTCTCTTTCACCTGGCGCTCCTGGCTCGGGGTGATATGGATGCTCGTGTTCATTGCAATACATTTTTTAGGGGTTAAAAAAATTATTCCTGATTACGAATCGTTGCTGTCTGAGCGGCTACCTGGGTAGGTATTGGGTTATGCTTCTTATGATGTCCATAGCTCACCAAAGCCACGCCACCGATGATTGCGAAGAAAGAAAGCAGCGTCCAGGGGCCTAAGTTCTCGCCTGCGAAATAGCCGATGATGACAGCAATCATGGGGTTGATATAGGCATAGCTGGTCACCAGGCTCACCGGCAAATGAGCCAATGCATAGCGATAAGCCGTAAATGCAATCACAGAGCCGAAAATGCTGAGATAGGCTACAGCCAGCAGGGCTGTGGTACTGTGCCAATGTGCCGTATGATAGTCTTCGAGCAGTGGACTGGCCAACATCAAAAACAAGCCGCCAAATCCTAATTGCAAAGCAGCATCGAACATGGGGTTGGTCTTATCGTTCCATTTCTTGGTGAGCATACTACCGCCGGCCCAGGCGAACGTAGCCACCAGTGTGCCAAAGATGCCAATCAGGTAATGTGTGTTTCTGAGGGAAGAGAGGTCGTTACGGAATATGAGTGCTACACCGGCCAGGCCCAGAAGCAGCCCCCACAGAATCCGCCAGTTCATGCGTTCGTTGTTGCCTCCGGCAAGGTTGATGAGCACCACAGCAATTGGCATCAGGCTGCAGATGAGTGCGGCCACCCCACTGGGAATACTGCGTTCGGCATAAGAGACAACACCATTTCCAATCGTGATCATCAGAAAACCGATCAGTGCCTGACGCTTTAGATTTTTGAATGAAAGATTCGCTTGCCTTTTGATTGAATATGCTATCAGCCCAAGTATGCCAAAAGCCAGGAGTTGGCGGATGGCAGCCATAAAAAATGGTGGCAAATCCTGAACGGCTATCCGAATACCGAAATAGGTAGTCCCCCAAATAATGGCGATGTAAGCATATGCGAGATAGGCTTTGACTTTGGAATTCACACATGCAAATGTGGCCGACTGATCGGAAACAGTACAGATACAGTTTCGTCATTTTTGGCCATAACAATTTTTCAAGAGCTTCGCAATTGCCACCAGCAATAAATCTTTTCTAACCCAATCATCTCTGAACGATGCCCGATTCATCTGAATTACTCTATCTGCGCGTAGCCCATCAATTAGAGCGTCAGATTAATGATGAAGTCTTGCATGTGGGCGAACGGTTGCCCAGTGTACGAATGCTGAGCAGGCAGCAAGGCATCAGCGTGTCCACAGCCCTTCAGGCATACGGATATCTGGAATCAAAAGGATTGATTTTAGCCCGACCGCAAAGCGGATATTATGTGCGCTTTAGTCCCGGGCTGGCACCGGAACGGCCAGCATTGAGCAAACCTGTTGCTGCGCCTATCAACCGGAATGTAGATGCTTTGATTTTTTGAAGTGTTCAGTAACCTCACAGACCCTCGTATTACACGGTTTTCACTGAGTGTACCGGCACCCGAATTGTTGCCGGTTTCCAGGCTCAGAAAGGCAATGATGCAGGCACTGAACGACACACCCGGCAATGGGACCTGCTATGAAGAAGTGGTGGGCAATATTGAATTGCGCAGGCAGATTGCCCGTTGGGCTATGCATTGGAATGGAAGGCTCAGTGAGGATGACCTCATCACGACTGCTGGGGCAATGAACGCAATTGCTTACGGCCTGATGGCCCTCACAAAGCCGGGTGATTTAGTGGCAGTGGAAAGTCCTTGCTATTTCGGTACGCTGCGCTTACTGCACAGCTTAGGATTGCAGGTGCTGGAGTTGCCCACACACCCGGATGAAGGCATTTCCATTCCCGATTTGAAGCACGCTCTTGACAAGCATCCGGTAAAGCTCTGTCTCTTTGTGACCAATTTCGGGAACCCATTGGGGCATTGCATGAGCGATGATGCGAAGCGTGAATTAGTAAACCTGCTGGCAGAAAGGAATCTCCCTTTAATAGAAGATGACCTGTATGGTGATGTCTGGTTTGGCAAACGCCGGCCCATGAGTTGTAAAAGTTTTGACGAGACTGGTAATGTGCTTTGGTGTGGCTCCATTTCCAAAACCCTGGCTCCGGGTTTTCGGGTAGGCTGGATAGCACCCGGCAGACATTTTGATGCGGTGAAACGACTGAAGATGTACCATAGCATCACCAGTGCTTCGCCGGAGCAGGCAGCTATTGGCCACTTCCTGGCGACCGGAAATTATGACCGGCATCTACGGGGTTTGCGCGAGGTGCTTCAGTCCAATTGCCTACAATACATCCGATGCATCCGGGAATATTTTCCCGTGGGCACGCGGGTGACCCATCCGCAGGGGGGATTTATCCTTTGGGTAGAACTGGACAAGCGGATTGATACGCACCTTTTGTATCAGGCTGCCATCAAGCAGCGTATATCTATCGCGCCTGGAGCCATGTTTTCCATGCAGCCACGCTATCAGAATTGTATGCGACTCAGCTATGGTATGCCCTGGACATCCAAACTGGAAGCTGATTTGTGCAAGTTGGGCACCATGGCTAAGGCCATGCTTTGAAGCTGACAAAAAAGGGAGCAACGTAAACCCAAAAGGAAATCAGATTACTGTACGGCATCCTTTCGGAAGATGCCGACTAACAAAGCAGCAAGCGCAATCAAAAGAAGGATATGAATGGGCGCACCGGCATTTCCGATGAAATATCCGTATGCCCAACCGGCAAACAAAATGGCTGCAATCACGTACAGGATGCCTCTCATAAGGACAAGTATACTATCTGCTGTTAAGAATGGAAGTTTGAACTTAAAAATTATGCCAGATACATGGGGAATTCTTTCCAAACAGAATGCTTCATGTTCAATGGTGTCATCAGCATTTACCCGGCTTGTTATTTTTTATGAGCTATTGGATTTGTTTCAGGGCTTTCGGCAGTATGGAAGATGATATTGAAATGAGTGCCTTCCCCTACCTTGGAACTTACGTCAATCGTAGCCTTGTGTGCCTGAAGGATATTGTGTGTGAAAGCCAGCCCCAGCCCCAAGCCATTTCTTTTTTGGGTAAAATAAGGTTCAAACAGGCGGCTTAGATTTTCCTGAGAGATGCCATGCCCATTATCGGAAATACGTAATGCCACATCCTCAGACCGAGCTTCTATTGCGATGTCCAGCCTGCCTTTCTCTTCTTCCATCGCTTCGATGGCGTTGATGACGATATTCAGCAAGGCAAGGTGGAGCTTTTCTTCATCTGCTAAAATGACACATTCTGTATCGGGGTAATGAATGTCCAACTTGATTTTTTTGAGTGTAATCCGGTCCATTGCGGCGGCCACTACCAGATCGGTGATGCTTTGCAATCCATGCTTTCTCAGGCTCAGTTCTGATGGTTTTGAGGAATGAAGCAACTCGTCTATCAGGCCGGAAATGCGAAGTGCATTTCTTTGAATAATGTCTAGATAAAGCAAGCCTGATTCAGGAAGTGCGCCATCGTGCTGGAGTTGTTCGGCTGAAAGCGTGATGTTGTTTAGGGGGTTGCGTACTTCATGAGCCAGGGTTCGAACGAGTCTTCCGGTAGCAGCAAACTTTTCGGCCTGGAGGCTGAGACGTTCTTCTTTTCGCAGGGTGGTGATGTCGTGAAAGATACCTTGCACATAGTTCTTCCCACCCGAGTCCTGCTCCCAGGCTGCAGTCATGATGCACACCTTTTGTTCATTGTTTTTGGTGCGTAGGATTAGCTCCCAATCATTAATGAGCTGGTGTTGTTGTAAGGTTTGTAAGAGGTGATTTTTTTGTTCAGACTGAAGCAACAGCATACTTAGGTTTTGCTGCAATAATTCGGCGGGCCTATACCCAAGCAATTCGAATAATGCTTCATTCAGGTCGAGGAAATTCAGTTGATCATCTGTGATGAAAACGACGTCTTTACTTTTTTCGAAAATGCTTCGGTATTTACGTTCGCTGGCCTTCAGAGCGTGCAGGCTCTGTGTCCTTTCCAGGGCGTATCGAATGCTGCGCTCCATGTTTTCAACAGTCAGGTTAGGCTTCACGAGATAGTCCACTGCACCAAGCCGCATGGCTTCCATATCTACCTCCCGATTTCCTTTTCCAGTCAGCAGAATGATAGGTGCATCGCAGCCCTGCTTCATTGCTTCCTGGAGCAAGTCCACACCCGTGCGGATGCCCAGGCGATAGTCGGTCAGGTAGAGGTCGTACTTGCCGGCACAGATGAGGGATACTGCTTCCTGAAAGTCGGAGCACCATTCGATTTGAAATCTGCTGCCAGGAATTTGCCGGATGAAGTCGCTGGTGATGATGAAGTCATCTTCATCATCGTCAATGATGAGGATGCGTGGCTGTGCTAAGGGGAGCGACATGATGCAAACTTTTCTTACAGTTCCTGCTTGAATTCCTGAAACTGCCGCATCTTATTGTACAGCGTTTTCCGGTCAATGCTGAGCAGTTTGGCAGCCTGGGTTTTGTTGTAATTCGCTTTTTTGAGTGCAGCCAAAATCACTTCATATTCGGCATCAATATTGGCACTTTTCAGCTTCCCTTCGAAGGATGGGGCCGCATCTTCGTTCCGCTCCGGAGCTTCGGATATCTGAAAGTTTTCGGGATTAGGGCGCTCAAATTGAAGCCTGCCAAAATGAGCAATTTCAAAGGGCAATGATTTGGTTTCTATCAAGCTGCCATCGGTCAGTAATGTGGCGCGTTTGATGACGTTTTTCAGCTCGCGCAGATTGCCATACCAGGGATAAGAGAGAAAGATTTGCTCCACTTCCTTTTCAAAGCCCTTTACGTTTTTGCCTAATTCAGCATTTGTGTTTTTCAGAAAGTGGTGAGCGAAGAGTAGGATGTCGTTACCACGCTCACGAAGGGGCGGCACTTCCATGCTGAACTCATTGAACCGGTGGTACAGGTCTTCCCGGAATTTCCCTTTTTGTGCAGCATTCCAAAGCCGTTCGTTGGAGGCTACGATGATGCGGACATCTAGCTCAATGTCTTTATTGCCGCCTACTCTTCTGATTTTTCTTTCCTGAACCACGCGCAGCAATGAGACTTGAATTTCGTAGGAAAGGTTGGCTATTTCATCCAGGAAAATAGTACCGCCATTGGCCAGTTCCATGCTCCCGATTTTCTGATTCAATGCGCCGGTGAAGGCACCTTTTTCATGCCCAAACAGCTCGCTACCGGCCAGCTCTTTGGAAAGAGCACCGCAGTCAATAGCTACGAAGGGCTTGTCTGCCCGCTTGCTGCATTTGTGGATTTGCTGTGCGATGACTTCCTTGCCGCTGCCACTTTCCCCATAAATAATGACGCTGTAATTGGTTGGGGCCACAAGCTGAATCTGGCGGACGATATTGGCAAAAGCAGGGCTGTCGCCGAGGATATATTGCTCATTGTCCCAGGAAGCAGGTATCGTATTTTTTGATGCTTTACCGTTGTTGCTCTTTGGATTTTTTGAATTTTCAACAGATTTAGAAGGCTGATTAGATTCTGCAGTGGTGGGTTCATTCAAAGCCTTGCGGATGGTTACCAGAATTTCATCGGGCAGCAGGGGCTTGGTCACATAATCGAGTGCCCCCATTTTCATTACCGCCACGGCTTCCTTCACATCGCTGTATCCGGTGACGATGATGACAGGAACATCGGGATATGATTCTTTGATTTTAGGAAGCAGCTCTGCTCCGGTCATATCATCCAGCCTGAAGTCGCAGAGCACGAGCAAAGGCTCTGATTTTTTCATCCATTGCAAGGCATTGTTACCTGAATCTGCTGTGGCTACTTCATAACCCTGGCGGGTCAAAAACCGACTCAGTAAAAGGCACATGTCCTTGTCGTCATCAATCACCAAAATCTTGTTTGCCATGCTCAGTGTCTGTTCCGGGTCTTTTAATGGCCGGTATTCATAAAATTACGGGCAGTGCTTTGTGTCTATGCACGTACGGCTCTGATTTGAGCAATAGGGATGTGAAGCTGGTCGCGGTATTTAGCAACGGTGCGTCGTGCGATGTTGAAGCCTTGTTTGGAAAGGATGACAACGATTTGCTGATCCGTGTATGGGTGATGTTTGTCTTCGGCCTGTATAGCTTCTTCAATCACGGATTGAATCACCTTGTTGGAAATCACTTCGCCCTTTTGGTCAGCGATGCCTTCGCTGAACAGGTCTTTCAGGTACACGATGCCGAAATGGGTTTCCGCGTATTTGTTGGACGTGATGCGGGATACAGTTGAAATATCTAAGCCTGATTTCTCAGCTACAATCCGCAGCACCATTGGTTTCAATTTCTGCATGTCGCCATCCACAAAATCCTCTTCCTGCAGTGCTACGATGCCCTGCACGATACGCATCATTGCGTCTTCCCGTTGCTTTACGGCACTGACAAACCATTGGGCACTTTGCAGCTTACTTCGGGCATATTGAAGCGCACTCCGGTTGTGTGTGCCCGTTTGTGCGATTAATTGGTCAAACAGGGATTGATTGACATAAACAGAGTTTGCACGGACATGTTGCAATTGCACCTGAATGCTGTCGCCATAACGCGAGATGATGAAGTCTGGAATGATGGTGTTTTTGGGTGCCACAGAGGCATTGCTTTCTTTGATGGGATAGAAGGTCAGTGTACCGATGAAACTGAGGACACGCCGCAGGGTAGCATTATCCATATTGAGGCTATGCTGAATTTTTTCAAACTGGCGGTGCATCAAATCCGGATAATGGTCGCGCACTAATCGAAGTGCCAAGCCAGCTTCTGGTGCCGAATAATGGATATACTCCAATTGCAGTTGCAGGCATTGTTGCACACTGGTTGCGCCGATGCCAATAGGTTCGAGCCTTTGGAGAATGGATAGGCCCTTTTCTATTTCCGGTTGTTCCACCATTCGTTGCAGGTGGAAGGAGATGTCATCAGCAAGTTCATCCGGGTCACGGTCCATCAGACCATGTTCGTTGAGTGCTTCCACGAGATATTCTGCCACTTCCATTTCGGCATCTGTGATGTCAGTTGTGTGTAGCTGCTGGAGCAAATCATCTTTAAAATAGCTGGTACCTGCCAGGGCCATTTTGGGCGCTACTTCTGCATCGAAATAGTTCTGGTATTCCTGCCGGTAATCGGGGGTGTCGCTGTAGCCATATTCTTCCCAATCCTGAAAGTCTTGCACGGCATCCTTATCGGGCTTGTTTTCGCCTTCCTGAAATGTTTCCTCAGAAGTCATTTCCATAAAAGGGTTTTCTTCCATCTCTCGAACCATGCGTTGTTCCAATTCCAGCGAATTGAGGAAGTACAGATTCAAAAGCTGGATTTGCTGCGGCAGAATTTTTAGACGCTGGCGCTGGGTTTGCTGTTGCGTAATCATGCGAAAAGCTTTTTAGGAATGCCCTTCATGATGCAATCACAAAGCCAAACTAACAATCCAAAACATTTTTTTGTAAACAAGGTCTAAGCCATTGAATGCTTATTTGAAAGAGCATGAATTCTTATCAGTGCCTCGAGCAGGTAAGGGTAGCGAAGGCTGGCTTGCTGTGGCATAAATTCCACAGAATGAGGTATTTTACTGACTTCCCTCATGCAATTCAGGCAAAGGCTTCTTATTAGTGGTTTCATCGTCAGCTTCGTGCTGGTTGCCACGTTGACAGTCATTTCGTTTGTCCAGACTAATACGCTTTGGGAGCAGGTAAACCGATCAGAACATGCCTATCAGATTGTCAATTCCATTGATCAGATCAATGTAGAAATGCTGACTTCCGACAAAGCTGTTTTTCATTTTCTGGCCCTCCGGGACAGCGCCCATTATAAATTATTCAACCAGTCGGCCAGCCGTTTTTTCACGGAAGTCTCTGCATTAACTGTATTGACGGAAGACAACCCGGAACACCAGCAGCACCTCTTTCAGTTTCGTGCGGACATGACTCAATATTTTGATGCCTGCCGACGGCTGTTTTCAAAACCGATTTCTACTCTGGTTAGCCTGGCCGAAACACAAGATTTTATGGAAATGCAGGCAAGTCATGCACATGCGAGAAACTTGCTCACGATGATGTCTGAAACGGAAGGACGCATCCTCCGGGAACGAACCGAAGAAAGGGAAGATTATCTCCGGTTGACCACGGAAACCATGCGGATGTTGTCTGTGATATTTGGCATCCTTACCGTCTTACTTTTCACCATGCTGCTGCGTGAGTTTGGGAAGAGACTCTACTTCCAGGATGAGTTGCAGCAAAAGATTCATGAGCTTCAGCAATCCAAGCAGGAGCTGGAATACATTGCCTATGCAACCAGCCATGACCTTCAGGAGCCATTGCGCAAAATCCAAATCCTACTTGACAAATGGTTGCTTCAGCAAAAGCAATCAAACCCCGAACATGCGGACGTTGCACATAGGGTGATGCAGTCGGCGGGCCATATGCAGCAGTTAGTCGGCGAGCTGATGATGCTGGCATCCCTCAATGCAGATGCAGCAAAGAAAAATTGTCCGATACAAGTATATGTGGAAGCTGCAGCATCTCAGTTGGAAGAACATTTTTTAAAGAAGCAAGCTCAATTGAAATTGGGCTTACTACCCGTCATTCAGGGCTATCCGGATCAACTCAAATTGCTTTTTAGATGTCTGCTGGACAATGCACTGAAGTTTGCCCGTCCGGGAATACCGCCAGAAATACACATCAGTTGCCAGGAAGTCAATGGAGATGAAATTTCCAAGATTAGGACAATCAGGACGCAAAGATTCTATTGCGTCAGTATTCAGGATAATGGAATTGGGTTTGATAATAAGCAGGCGGAGAAAATGTTTGGCATTTTCCGTCGCTTGCATAGCGGTGGGGAAGCATCCGCAGAGATGGGTGCCGGCCTGGCTATATGTAGGCGCATCATGACAAACCACAGTGGTCACATCATAGCTCACGGTTTTCCAAATGATGGCGCTACCATCAAGCTTTTTTTCCCGATTCCAAAGTAATTGTGTGCTAATGCAGGTTATTCCCGTAATGCATCTTCTGAATTCGTTCTGCTTCTTTCATAAATAACCGGCATCCGGAAGGCAATCCATTATCATCACCTGAGCTGACTGTTCCTTTCAACCCATCAGAAGTTTCAATAAAATAGAGTAGGACCAAATTGGATGAAGAGCTGTCGCTGTCTAAGTGAATTTTCTGGATAATCCGCACCTGCTCGGCCCGGTAATATCTACTTCGTTGCACAGAGTATAAGCCGCGCTCAGTGACTCGGAATGACTCACCGTAGCCTTCAAGAGAAGCACGGTACAATAACATGTGCAATTGCCCATTCTTACCTCCCCAACCCGAATCCGATTTGTTCTGCTGAACGCTCATGACTTGTAATAGTGACAACTCAGGAGTAAAAAATTCCTTGCCAGCATTTAAAAAATAAAGCTGCCCTTTTGGGGCAGCCTTATGAATGGTTTAGGGAGAATGCTTAGAGCTGGTTGTAAATCTTTACGTCCATGCTCCGAGGGATACCATAGAACTGAAAAGTCTTGTGGCGATATCCTTTCTTGTAATAAGCATCTGTATTGCCTTCTTCGGGGATAGTTACCCAGTCGTTGTTACGGCCACCTACCCAGCGATAAACAGCGATGGTATTGGGGCCCCTGCGGGTAGCAGCATAAAACTGGAGCTTCTTGCCGGTATAGCCCATCTTAATCATCTGGTCATCGGTGAATTCGTCATCAGCAACCGAAATCTGATCTTTAGTAGTTGGGTTCGTCCAGCTATAAACAGCAACACGGCCCGGGCCAGGATTGCGGTATGCTGTGAAGAGCATGGTCTTGTCATTCCAGCCCCAGTTGAGCATTTGTCCATCCTGGTATTCACCTTCCACTACGGTTTCATACGTGCGGTCAGCGGTATTGTACCAGCTATAAACGTTAATAAGTTCTTCATTGCCGCGGTCTTGGGCTTGTGCGTAGTTGAAGCCAGCGGCACCGGCCATCAGTGCGGAGATGAGAAGGAGCGTTTTTTTCATGGAAAGTCTCTGTCAGTGTTTTTTGTCGCGTCCAAAATACAGCAAAAAATATCGGAGCTGCAAGCAGGCCTGAAAAAAGTTTTTTTCAATCCATTCTGCATTGGTTCAACGCCTTTGCAGCAATAGCCTGCTCAAATAGCGCCTTGCTCGTGTTTGGGTGGAAATATTTTTCTCTTGCACATAAACAAATGGACAAAGTATTGCGACTGTTGATCTTAGCGCGGAACCTCCAG
>CAYRJR010000040.1:9648-17308 GCA_964424655.1 uncultured Chitinophagaceae bacterium | reverse complement strand
TTACTGGAAGAAGTCTATACACAAAGTATGGATTTTAGATGTCTAATTGGTATAACTGCCGGCAAAAAAAATATAGTAGAAAACAGCAGCCCTTAAAGCTTCGACTGTAGCAGCTCCGCCACTTCCCCTGACGATATAATCCGGATGCAGGAACAAGAAGATGGTGCCTTCCGGCAAGTCGTGCAATCCCGGTCCAAAGCTAGTGCCACAGCCTGCGGCCCAAGCGGCCCCCAGCGCCCGGCATGCATCGGGCGGATGGACGGATAGAGCCCGATGGCCAACTTGCCCAGAGCAGCGGCAATATGCAAGGGGCCGGTGCTGGCTGCCACCAGTGCATCGCATCGGCTGATGAAGCTGATAAACTCGCCCAGACTCATCTTCCCGGTGATGTCCACCACTGAACTGCCTAAAGCCTGAAATACTGGCTTCATCAGGCTGCGTTCCGCCTGAGTGCCGGAGATGAACACCTGGAAGGTTTCAGCAGGGAGCTGACGTGCCAGAGAGATAAAATTTTCCAGTCCCCATTCCCGTGCGCTGCCCTGCGATTTGGGATGTAGGATAATGTGGCGCTTACCCGGCTCCAGCATTTTTGAAAACCTGGAATCCAATGGCGCCAGCCGATCCAATGAAAAGCATGTCCCAAGTGTCTCTTTCGAAAGAAAAGCATCCATGCCCAAGGGGCGAAGCAGAAAGGTGTTGAGCTGTGCTTCGTGTAAGTCTGAGTTTTTCCGATTGAGCTGGATAAGGTGGTTGCATGTGAACCAATGATAGGGCCTGCTGCTGGTGCCAATCCGATGAGGGATTCGCAGCTTCAGCGCCTTCCAGGCAATGTCTTTTCTGGGAAATACATGAATGATGGTATCCCAATTGATCCCGTCCGGCTTTCCTGCTAAGAAATCATCGCAGTCCACAAACTCATCCACGGCACTGCAGCAGGCTATCACGGCCTGAGTGTATTTCTTCCCTAAAAAACCGATTCTGGCATCCGGGAATTGTTGCTTCAAAAGGGTAGCAATGGGTAGGGTCAGAATCACATCGCCGATTGAGTCTGTCCGGCTGATTAAAATGCTACGGGGCTGAGGCATGAAGTTGCTGATGCGCCTGTTCCGGGGAAAATGAATGACTATTGCTTTGGAGGATGGCCTGAAATCCGGCTGTAAATTTAGAATGATGCGCGACAGTCTTTTCAGTGCCCGTCTATTCCTAAAAATCTTCTTTGGCATTTTCTGCTGCTTCTTTTGTGTGGCTGTGACTGCCCCTCAGTCAGGTTTGCGTGCATCACCCAAAGAGCTTTTAGATTCAACCAAAAAGGCTCTATCGTTTTCCTGGAGCCGGCATCCTGTGCTCTCCTGGGCCGACTTTCAGGGGGCTATTCGCGCTGGTGCCAACCCAACTTTTGCTGCTGAGACCATCTGTGGTATTTCTATAAAAACCAATTCTGCCCAATCAAATGAGCGGGTATTGGTGCAAGTTGAGAATCACTTTGACCAACAGCGTTCATGGGTCAGGCCGGGACATGCAACTGCTGAGGTGCTGCGCCACGAACAAGGGCATTGGGACCTCTGTGAGTTGTACACGCGCTTACTGAAGGCCCGATTCGATTCGGCGCATATCACTGGTGCAAACCTTCAGGAAGTAGTCCCCCTTATTTATCAATCAGTCATTGCCGATCATCGCAAACGGCAACAACAATATGAAGATGAAACGCAACATGGCACGCTCCCTGAGGCACAACAACGTTGGGAAAGTCAAATCAGGGAAGCGCTACAGCAATCGTCACAGATTCGCAGTCATTAAAGACACATTTTTCACGGCCTCTGGTATGCCCTTATTTTCGCCTATGCGCTTACTCCTGCTGTTTGTATCTCTGCTTGCTCCACTTTCTCTCTTTGCTGTTTCGAAAGACAGTACCGTCTATATCACTGCACCGGAAGGCAAGGTGTTCGGCACTTTGACCCTGCCATCAGCACACACACCCGTCCCTCTTGCCATCATCATTGCCGGCTCCGGGCCTACAGACCGAAACGGGAATCAGCGCAACATGAAAAATAATTCTCTGTTGGCGCTGGGTGATTCGCTGGCGCAAAAAGGGGTTGCCAGTCTGCGATATGATAAACGTGGGGTAGGCGATAGTAAAGATGCTGCCAGCGATGAATCGAAACTGCGTTTTGATGACTACATAAACGATGCTGAAAGTTGGGTCAGGAAATTCCAGCACGACAAACGGTTCTCAGATATTTTCATCATCGGGCATAGCGAAGGCGCTCTGGTGGGTCTGATTGCTGCAGAAAAAGTAAAAGTGGCTGGATACGTTTCGCTGGCAGGTGTCGCCGTGCCCGTTGATTCGATTATTTACAAGCAAATCAAAGCGCTTGCACCGCCAAACAGCGGCATGCCCGACAGCATGAAAATTTTGCTGCAAACCTTGCGCAGCAAGGGGGCCATAGATTCTGTTCCTCATGGAATTTATCAGGGTTTTTTTCGGAAAAGCGTTCAGCCTTATCTGCTTTCCTGGATGCACTACGACCCTACTCTTGAAATCAAAAAGCTGAATATCCCGGTACTCATTATTCAGGGCAGCACTGATATTCAGGTGGACACTACCAATGCCTATGCGCTCAAGGCAGCCAGGCCATCGGCACGCCTGATCATCATTCCGGGCATGAACCACGTGCTCAAGAATGTGGGGCGCGACCCCGGCGACAACCAGCTCAGCTATATGGATCCCGGCTTTTTACTGAACAAGGAATTGACCCCAACTATTGTATCGTTCATCCATAGTACGATGCGCAAGTCAAAGTGATTGCATCTTTTTTTTAGGAAAAATGACTTGCTGAATTTCTCCTGTTGTTGATTATGCTCATGGAGATTTTGAAGTGAAAAAGCGGATTCGTCCTGCTTATTTAGTGGACTGGAGACACGGCATATCCTACTTGCCTCAGCAGTGTGATGACACCGGCTTTGCCCCAAAGATGCCCCGCGCCAACTGCGAAAAAAGTAGGTTTGTGCTGCATCATCATTTCCATCTTCGGAATCCATTTCTTGTTGCGTTCATCCAGAAAAAGATTCATGTCCATGCCGGCGTTATCCCTTGAATTTTGGATTTGGGCATAGAGAGCGGGAAGGTCTTGTCGCTTGTAAGCTGCAAGCATCTGCTCATAGTCTGCCCGAGCCTGTGCGAAAGAATCGGCTGTCTGCATGATAGACTCGCTGAGGCTGTCGCTGGGAATGCTGGACAATACTTTCAATTGTTCTTCGGCTGTTTCTAAACCGAGTATTTCTTTTCCTCCCTGCTGGGCCTGTTCCATAATATTTGCTTCGTAGGAGCTGGGAAAGGTGCAGCCGGCAGCGCGGGTTGCCAGTATTGTTTCCAATGCTTCAGGGCGAATATGCTGCATCTGATTGATGTCCATCCCAACCGAGTCCAGCATGAATCGGCTCAGTTTGTTCCAATCCGCACTGCTGAAATAGTCTTGTAATTGTTTATCGCTGCCATTCAGGCTTAGCCCTGTGCTCACTTCCTGCAACACTTTTGGGTCATCCATGTCTATTTCAAAACAGACTTGTTCGCTGGCTGCCAAAGCATTCTTCATATCATCCGTCCAGAGATAGTCACTGGGACAAACCAGGTGAATCGTACCAAAGAGATAGGAATCGCTGTGTAAGTTGTTTCCCGAGATGCGCCAAAGCAGTGCGTGGTCATCATTTTGCGCAGCAGTCTGATTGGCAGCCATCAGGAGCAGGCAACAGCAGATGTTTGTAAGATTTCTTTTCATAAAAAAGCTCGGTTCAGGATTTTTCTCGCCAGCAAAAAAGGGCTGTAGCAAAACAGCATAATGATGCTCAACCTTAATGAATCAGCAAGGTCAATGCCGCAAGGGCCACACCTGCCGCCATGGCAGCAATCTTTTGATAACTGAGCAAGTGCTGTTTGGTACCACTTTCAAAAAAAATGGTTGTCGAAATATGGATGAAAGCACCTGCCACAATAGGTATTAGTACCGATACGGCTTTTGCCATAAAGCCATAACGCACGCCGAGGAAGGCTGCCAGCATGGCTGCCGCCGGTGTAATACACGAAAAGAGTAGGATGAGCCAGGCAGCCTTGCTGCGCGAATATGCCGTTTGTAGCAATACGCCCAAGATCATTGCTTCGGGTAGTTTATGCAATCCGACGGCGATGTAAAGAGATGGGCCGGTAGAAGGGTCGCGATAATGGAAGCTCAAAGGCAATCCTTCCATGAATGCATGCAATGCCAGGCCGGCGAAAATGCCAGTGACGGCCAACTCATGTCCATGCCCGTTTTGGTGCACATGCCCATGTTCTACCCCATGTGTTGCCCGCTGAATGAGTAATTGCAGAAAGAAGCCAGCAAGGAGGTAAACCCCGGCGTGTTCCGGCAGGTCCTGAAATGTTTCGGGCAGCAGGCAGGTAATACCTAAAAGTGCCGAACCGGAAAATGCCAGTAAAAGATGAGTCTTATGTGCAGCGGGTGGGCCTGCTAAGAGGGGCAAAACACCACCTATAAAGCTGGCCAATAGGAGCAGCAAATCGGGCAACAAATGCATAGAGCGGGTCGCAAGTTAGCACCTTAGGATAGCCTCCCTTCATATCGGATACCTACTTGGGCATGGAATTTTTTTCTTTGCAGGAGCAAGTTCACTCATGTATTTCGACAATCAATACCCTAAACTTCCCAGCCGGACTGGCATCGAACCGGCACCTGGCCGCTTACTGATTGCAGAACCCATGCTGGGCGACCCCGCTTTTTCGCGCTGTGTAGTTTTTCTATGCGAACACGGAGATGAGGGCTCGGTCGGTTTTATTCTGAATCACCGGACCATTTTTACCCTGAAGGATTTGTTGCCGGATATTCAGGCGCCATTATTACCCGTCTTTCAGGGTGGCCCTGTGCAGGCAGATACCTTGCACATGTTGCATCGGATGCCAGCCATGCTGGAAGGAAAAGAGCTGGCAAAAGGAATTTTCTGGGGTGGTAATTATGATGCACTCAAGCTGTCTGCCGTTAATAATTACATACAGCCGGAAAACATCCGCTTACTGATGGGGTATGCCGGATGGGGTGCAGGGCAATTAGCTAAAGAATTGGGAGAAGGTTCCTGGCTGGTGTCAGAAGCGGACATCAATCTCGTATTCGAAACGGAAGTTGACCAGATCTGGCGCAGAGCAGTTGACACTTTAGGGCCGGATTTTGCAGCATTAACGATGCTGCCCATTGACCCGAGACTCAACTGAATTTTTCAAAAAAAGCAGGGAGCTTACCGGATATTCGCTGCGGTAGCATTCGACGCGCCTTGTACGCGCAATAATCCGCTCCAGGTATTATTGTCCGGATTGGAATCACCCTTTGCCTGTGCAATAATTGTCAGGCGGGTATTATAGCCTTGTGGCAGGGGCACCTGAATGAGGGCGTCTTCCAGTGCCGGAATCGGATTTGAATAATGGACAGTTGCAATCAGATTTCCTGCCTTCATTACCTGTAAATCCACACCCTGAATAGGGGAAGTGCTAAAGTTTTGTACACGAACCTCAGCAGTTTGGTCTTCCATTTCTGCATCCAGCATACGCAAATCTGGATTGGTACCAGGCTGTAGCTTACTGCTCCAAGCCTGCACCTCGGCATAAATATCTGCAGCAGTTTGCCCATTCAGCGGGCGGACGAGGCGGTCTGGGGTTACTAAAAACAGATGTGTGCCGAGCAAGGAATAAAGCTCATTCCATCCTGGTTTGCTCAGTGTTGCGTCACTTTCATTCATGGCAATCACGGGCAGTCCGGCTTTTGAATAATCTTCTTTTCCGGGGAAGACGCGCACATCTACGAAAGCTATGTGTAAGTCACGTTGAGAATAGGGAGCAGCATCGGGGCCAGTGCCATGATTGGCGGCCAACTCCTGCAAGACTCCTGTAGAAAGTAAGTATTGAGCGGACTGAGTACTGAAGCTGCCTACTGCCAGAATCATAGGCTTATTATCCGAAATAGATGTATAGAGCGAATGATAAGTATTGTTCTCAAAAGGGGCATCTGCAATCCAGCGTAGCTGAGCGGACACAGGCGAAACCACACTCAGTGCGAGGATGGTTAACAATAGGTAAATCCTGTGGAGCTTATTCATTTTCTATCTGCTGAGGCGCTGTTGCAATAATTACTTTCGTGCTGATGAAAATTCGTACCGTCTTTACAATCGCAATTCTGGTTAGCCTTTCGTTAAGTATTTCATGCCAAAAGTATGAGAATCGTAACGTAGTTGTTAACGATAGAAACACATATTTTTCTATTAAACAGTTTGCTGCCGACCAGATTCAGATGTATGGCCGGGTTCCGTTTTCACTCTATAAGATTGTTCATCTTAACGGCAAAGTGGATTCTACAGTAGTGAATTTCATCAATTTGGATTGGGCACCCATCTTGCATGCGTTTGAAGAAACCGATATTTCTGACAAGAAATTTATAGGCCAATATGATTTCAGTATTTATGATGAAAGCATCACCGGAAGCCGTATTGCAGCCTATACTGCAAAAAACGACAAGCTGTTAACGCGCCGCTTGCAAATTGGAACGGACCCCAGTAACAACAAGATTACGTCTATCTACATCGAGACTAAGAAGAACGGGTTCTGGGGCTCCAGCTCGCAGAAATTGCTCTACATACCGCTACATCTCATCCAATTACAGCAATCCAAGAAGCCACTCCTTGGAAGGGCTTGGGATTTAAGAACAGAATACCGGTTTATGAGAGATGATAATTCATATGACTAAGGGAAGATTTTTAGCATGACTAAAGCTCAGTTTCAGGAAATAGCAGCTTCCATTCCACATCTGCCTGGCTGCTATAAATATTTTGATGTCGAGGGCACGCTGCTGTATGTGGGTAAGGCCAAAGACTTGCGCAAACGGGTGGCTTCTTATTTCACAATAAGTGACCACAATTTCAAGACGAAGCGCATGATTGCTTTGGCAGCGCGTGTGGAGTTCACGGTTACTGACTCAGAACATGATGCCTTTTTATTGGAAAACTCGCTAATCAAACACTACCAGCCCCGCTTCAATATTGAACTGAAAGATGACAAGACCTATCCTTACGTCGTCATCAAAAAGGAACATTTCCCAAGGGTTTTCCTTACTCGTCGTGTCATCCGGGACGGTTCTGAATATATCGGCCCTTTCACAGGTGTGTGGCGTGTGAAAGAGTTGTTGGAGGTGGTAAGGCAAAGTATTCCACTGCGTAATTGCAATCTAAACCTGGCCCCTTCACAGATTGCCCGGGGGCGCTACAAAGTCTGCCTGGAATATCATCTGGGTAATTGTAAAGGGCCTTGTGAAGGCTTGCAAAGTGAACAGGATTACAATGAAGGCCTACAGCATGTGCGGCACATCCTGAAAGGGAATACCGGCGAGGTGTTGCGTGCCCTGAAGGCTGAGATGATGGCCCATTCGGCAGCATTAGAATTTGAAAAGGCTGAAGTTTTAAAGCAAAAGATTGATGCGCTTTCTGACTTCCAGAGTAAGAGTACAGTGGTGAACCCCCGACTCGGAAACCTGGACGTGGCTTGTATCCTTCTGGAGGGAAATCACGCTTTTGTGAATTACATGATGGTGAGCAATGGTGCCATCATTTACGCACAAACTTTAGACATAGA
>CAYRJR010000040.1:7015-9638 GCA_964424655.1 uncultured Chitinophagaceae bacterium | reverse complement strand
GTGGAAAAAAACCGGGCGATACTCCAGCGAACGAAAGCTGGAAGAAAGCAATGCCGATATCCTTTCTCTGGCTGTAGCCAGTTTCCGTGAACGCTACCAAAGTATTGCGGAAGAAATCATCCTGCCTTTCGAAATTGATGTCACTGAGGAGGAGATGAAGCTCACCATTCCCAAAGCCGGGGATAAGAAAAAGCTGCTCGATATGAGTCTGAGGAATGCTGAAGTATTCCGCGAAGACCTACGCAAACGTAGTAGGCTGATGATAAGTGATGCAGTGCGCGAAGCAGCTCGCAGGAATGTGCTCACGGAGCTCCAGGAAGCACTTTCCCTACCTTCATTACCGTCACACATTGAATGTTTCGACAACTCCAATTTTCAAGGTTCATTCCCGGTGTCTGCGATGGTTTGTTTCAGAGATGGAAAGCCTGCAAAAGAAGATTACCGGCATTTTCATGTCAAGACGGTGGAAGGTATCAACGACTTTGCCACGATGAGCGAGGCGGTCTATCGGCGTTATAGCCGCTTGATGCGCGAAGAAAAATCACTACCACAACTCATCATCATTGATGGTGGGAAAGGCCAGCTCAGTGCGGCTTTGGAAAGCATTGACCGACTCGGCATCCGCGGAGCAATGACAGTAGTGGGCCTGGCAAAAAAGGAAGAAAGCCTGTTCTTTCCCGGCGATTCAGAACCTCTGAATCTGCCCTTCGATTCTGAAGCTCATAAACTCGTTCGCCGTATTCGGGATGAGGTACATCGTTTTGGCATCACCTTCCACAGGAAGCTGCGTAGTAAGGGCACTATCAAAAATGAATTGGAAGAAATTCCGGGTATTGGTTCAAAGACAGCCACTGAATTATTGCAGCGTTTTCGCTCCGTAGGGAATATCAAAAAGCTTACAGAGCGCGAGTTGACGGGCGCGGTTGGTGCCAGCAAAGCCCGGATTGTTTTCGCACATTTTCATGAGGATGAGCTGCCTGAAGAGCCTGAATCATGAAGTACGGAACTGATACTTCTCATTCCTTATTGCTGCCTTTGCCTCCTGCATTTCAGCTTCGAGCATCCGAACTTCGCCACTCAAATATTTGACTGTGGATTCGAGTGTTTTTTCAGAGCAGCCACCAGCTAAGATTCCTTCCATCCTGAACATGAAATGTCCTTGCTGTCGCAAAGGATCCATGTTTAGCCAACATAGCTTTTTCCCGCTCAGTACGATGATGAATATGCCTGAGCGTTGCGCCGTTTGTGGCCAGAAAATGGAGCTGGAGCTGGGTTTTTATTATGGCACGGGCTATGTCAGTTATGGCCTGACAGTAGGCTTCTTCGCCCTATATGCTATCTTCTTCGCGCTCGTGTTTGGCTTTTCTTACAAAGACGACAGTGCGTATTGGTTCCTCGGCACGGGCATTGCCGCCGTGTTGCTGTTGCAACCCTGGCTCATGCGCCTGTCACGCGTCATATACCTATATCTCTTCGTTCGCTATGGGCAGCGTCGGGAAGGAAGATAGGTATTGCCTGCTCTGGGTATCGTAATGGGAACTGCCTATGGAAGGATGATGAGTCTCGAAGTTGAGATGGTGTCACTGGTATGTCCGGCACGGTCTTTCACCCACATACGCCAGCTAACCGTATCGCCATGCAAGCGATGTAGTGTGTCCTGACGTGTGGTGATAAAAATTCCCTGGATAGCAATGGTGCCTTTGCCTTCAAGGCCCTTAATGGGGTCGCGGGCACCGTCTGGGATGGGCGGGAAGAAATAACGCATGATCTGGGAATTGGTGTCCCGTGTGTCTTTCAGAAAGACATCATAATTCCCGGTAGTCGGGTCATTGCCCAGGTCGCCATCGCCGTCAGTAAAGCCAAAGTTGAGGTAAGCTGTGTCTTCAAAATTTCCACTCCGCACACTGTCTGGATACAATGAGATGAAACTGATGGAAGGGGTGACGGGATTCGTGTTTGTTTTGCAAGCCCAAACGCCGATGAAGCAAAGCAGCAGGAAAAGCGGCAAGCGGAATTTCATGTCGCCAAAGTTATCCGAAACCATCACCCGTCAAGCGCAGGTTTATTTAGATACAATCACCCCGCATCACTTTGAAACACTGGCGCTGGAAGTATTTCGGTTTCAATACGCACACAATGAATTGTACCGCAGCTTTTGCCTGGCAATTGACCGCAAGCCGAATCAGGTTTCAAGGCTTACGGACATCCCTTTTTTGCCCATTTCATTCTTCAAAACACATCAGGTATGGACAGGTGATGACAACCCTGCGCCTGCATTGATTTTTGAAAGCAGCGGCACCACAGGTGAGATTCCCAGCCGCCATTTGGTGCGTGATGCAATGCTTTATGAGGCGGCCTTACAACAGGGATTCAGGGAGGCATTCGGCCCACCAGAGGAATATGTCTTCCTGGCTTTGTTGCCCTCTTACCTCGAAAGAAAAAATGCTTCCCTGGTTCACATGGCGAAAACACTGATGGCATGTAGTGGCGCTGTAGAAAATGGCTTTTTCCTACACGAATGGCCGCTGCTGAAAGAACGATTGCTATTCCTGAAATCTGCATGCAGAAAAACGATTTTGCTTGGAGTCAGCTTTGCCTTGCTTGACTTTGCAGAGGCATGCCC
>CAYRJR010000040.1:0-7005 GCA_964424655.1 uncultured Chitinophagaceae bacterium | reverse complement strand
AAACTGGCGGCATGAAAGGACGACGGGAAGAATGGACTAGAAGTCAGTTGCATGACTTACTAAAGTATCAATGGCAACTGCAGGAGGTAGCTACTGAATATGGCATGACTGAACTACTATCACAGGCATATGCCCGCTGCGATGGACTACTCACGCCTTCCTCCACCATGCGCGTACTGGTTCGCGAGCTGAATGACCCGCTGATGGTATCGGAAATAGGGCAGGGGGCACTCAATATTGTGGATCTGGCCAACCTGCACTCCTGTGCATTTATTGCTACAGATGATGTAGGCACGGTGCATGCGGCCAATAGTTTCGAAGTCTTGGGGCGAAGCGATTATTCCGCATTGCGGGGCTGTAGTCTGATGACAGCCTGAACATTTTAATAATTCATCCGGGCGGCTCAAGGCTCAATACGCCAGATGGCCCCACCATCGCCGCAAACGAAGATCTGCCCCTGTGCATTTTTGGCAATTCCGTACAGATGTGCATCGGTGAATCGTTTTAGTTCGCTCCAATGTTTTCCTCCGTCATCGGAATAAATCATGACGCCGTCTTCGCCTACTGCATAGCCAAACTGCGCATCCAGAAACAAAATATCCTGTAGCCTGTATTTGGGATGGCTGAAGTCATTGCCATTGCGTAGCGTCTCCCAACTATTACCTCCATCTTTTGTAGCACAAACACTGCCTTCACCACCGCAGGTAAAAGCTGTCTTTGCGTCAAGGATATCTATGGCTTTGAAGTTGTCGTTGCGGATCGACTGCCATTGCCAGCTACGGCCGCCATCAAGGGTATGCTGCATCACGCCATAGCCGCAACGCCAGCCCTGGCCATTGGGGAATATCGCAATATCATTCAGCTCGTAGCCCAATGAATCATGACTCAGCACCTGCCCCAGCGTATCCACACGCATGACGTCCCCCCGTTCAAAAGAAATTCCTCCTACGGCCATAAAATGAGCATCATCCTGAAAAGCCAAAGCTTTATAGGCTTCGTATCTAAGTTGAAATCGTTTCCAGGAATTGCCGCCATCGCGGGTGCAAAGCAGGTTGCCGTCAAAGCCAATCAGCCACACCGAACCATCCGGTGCCTTTGTGATACCAAATAATTCTTTGTGTGCCTCTGGTGAAATATAGAGTTGCCAGCTCGCCCCGCCATCTCGTGTGATGAGCACATCAGCCTCATCAAATCGGGAACCGCCACAGGCAAAACCAAGGCTGTCGTTGATAAACAGAATTCGGTTGAGGCGGTTTGTCGTGTGTGTCTCAAGCCGGGTTGCGCTGTGAAATAATATCAGGTCTTTACGGCAGGAAGCAAGCAGCAGGAGCAACAGGCAGCTTAAGATGCAGCGCATGGTTTCAAAGATGCAGCCTTCCTGCGTCTGTCAGAAAATGAAATTGATTTCTGATAGGACAGACTGACCAATCTCCGTTGTTCAACGAAATAAATGCCTTCTTTTTTCACAAAGCGGGCACCCGGCCATTTGGATATTTCTTCCAGGGAATATTCCTGCCTAATGTGCCGAGCAGGCGCCGGAATCCACTTTGGTTTTCGGTGATGGACTGCCAGTCTGGGTCTTTGGTGTGTGCCGGCCCGGGATGGATTTTAGGCTCAAGATGATTGTAGCGTTTCAGAGAATCTGTGTTGAAAGGCAGGTGTGTGATGGGTGTGCCAAAGCGTCTGCGTGTGAAGCTCTGGAGCATGGACGACTGAAACGGATCGGTGCCGAGGGCAATGCTTTTGAAGCCTAATTTTTTTGCCAGCAGGTAGGAGTAATACACATTCTCGGTGCTGTGCTGGGCCAAGGTGTCGTAGAACATGTGATCAGCCGGAATGCCCAAGGCCTGACCATACAAGCCCATAATGCGCGCCTCGTAATATGGAGAATAGACGGCACCACCCGAATAGATGATGTTCTTTACGTAGCCATTTTTATACAGGATATAGCTCCACAGCACACGCGCATGCATCACCGTATCCCAACGGGTCCCATTGAATGGCACACCCGGAATGATGACGGCATCAAAGGGATTTTCTCTGCTCATTGAGACGCTTTCATTTCCTGCTTCTTTCCTTGGTGCAGCCTGCAATGCCAGAGTGACGACAAGCAGCAGCAATGAGATGCTCAGTATATTTTTCAAAAAGAAAGTTTGAAGATGTTTCCGGCAGCCGGATGACGAATTTCAAAAAAATATTCATGAAAAGCCTTTCGACCTGTAATCCTCAGTCCCAGAAAAGTAAACTATGAGTCGGTTTCAGAATTTTTTCCGGGAAAGGTTACTGCATGGGCAGTGGGCATTGCTCTAAAAATCCCCGGTATGCACGGAGCAATCGCAGCAAATCCGTTTTCGTTTTTTCATCCTGAATTTGCCCTGCTTCATCGAATCGGGCTTTGATGCCTGAGATGAGTAAAGTGGTGTCTGGAGTGAATCGCGCCATCAGTGTGCGCATGATTCTTTGCAATGCTTCATGGCCTTGAATGCCGCTGGCAGAGGCTGTGATGATGCACAAAGGCTTCTCGCTAAAAACAGTTGTTGCCACGCACCATTCGATTGCATTTTTCAAACCGCTGGGCAAGCTGAACACATATTCAGGAGTGCAAATCAGGACACCGTCGGCAGCTTCAATTTCCCTCCTGAAACCGAGCACCGGGTCTGGCGTATTCATGGTGGAACGTGCCGGGTCGAAATGGGGAAGATTTTTGAGGGAAGCGAATACGGAAAACTGGAAATAACCTTTCGATTCCTGTTCCAGAAAAGAAATCAACTTTTGGTTGGAAGATGGTTCGCTGGCGCTTCCATTGATGACGAAGATGTGTTTCATAAAAAAATTTCGGGGCAGAATGCTCAAAGAGTAGCATCGCCAAAAGTGTCGCCCTGACTCATGTCGCCCGTCTCAAATCCTTTTTTAAACCAGTACATTCTTTGTGCAGAAGTACCATGTGTGAATGCATCAGGTACGATGTATCCCTGAGCTTCCTGCTGAAGCTTGTCATCCCCTATGGAATTAGCAGCATTAAGTGCTTCTTCAATATCGCCCGGGTCGAGGATATGTTTCATTTGCTGGGCATGATGCGCCCAAACGCCAGCGAAGAAATCAGCTTGCAGTTCCAGCTTAACAGAGAGCTTATTGAATTCTGCTTTGCTCAATCTGCCCCGCATTTGATCCACTTTTTCCGAGATGCCCAGCAGGTTTTGCACATGATGGCCATTCTCATGTGCCACCACATAAGCCATAGCAAAATCGCCAGGTGCATGGAAACGATTTTTGAGTTCATCATAGAAGCTGAGGTCTATATAAATCTTCTTATCTGCCGGGCAGTAGAAGGGCCCCATAGCACTAGATGCACCTCCGCAACCGGATTCAATGGAATTACGAAACAAGACCAGCTTCGGCTCTTCATAATTCATGCCTTGCGCTTCAAATAATTTGTGCCAAACATCTTCATTATCGGCAAGCACCACTTTCACAAAATGTGTGGCTTCATCATCGGCGGCAGGGTTGGCTACCTGAGTGGTTTGTTGCTGCACAGGCGTGCCCTGATTGACGGCTTGCAGCATGTCCATGGGATTTTTACCCATGAGCAGGGCAATCACCACTACGACCACGGCGCCGAGCCCACCAATGGCCAGGCCGCTACGGGGCATACCGCCACTGCCACGCATGTCTTCCACATTATCGCTTTCGCGACGACCTCTCCATTGCATAAACTTCGATTTTTCAGGTTCGAAAAATAAAAAAATCAGCTAGCCGCATGGGTTGAAAACATCTGCTGAACGCTAATTCTTTTCCCTAAAAGGGCAATATTCTTATACAAGCAATAAGGAGTATGTAATCTGCCGCTGCTCCATGAATTCAATGAATTCATCACTCGGGTAAAACTTCCCGGTGTTGCAACTGAGCCCCATTTCATACCCTGTGTTTTCGTCATGCAGTCGGAAACTTAACTCACATTCACCCGGGTTTTCCCGAAGGCAATGTTGCAAGAATGAAATAAGCGGTTTCGTTATCTCTTCCAGATTCAGGTAGATAGTAATCCGCTTCGTCATGTTGTGGCGGATGGCGCTGAGCAACGAAATTTTCTGAATCGAAAACTCCATCTTGTCCGGCCTGAATTTGCTTTCACCCCACACGCCCTGGATAACCAGTTTCTGACCATTCTCCAGGAACTGATGGTATTTCAGATAGTCTTTCTCCCAAAGAGTGAATTCGTGTTGACCACTGTAATCATTGAGCTTGAAGACACCAAACTTGGTTCCTTTTTTAGTCAGCCTTTGTTGCGAATCGCTGATGTAGCCGGCCAATCGAACAATCATCCCCCGGTTTTCATCAAGCTGATTGATGGGCAGGAAACCATAGTGCTGCAGTTCAAATTTGAAGCCATCCAGTGGATGTGCAGAGAGATAGATGCCTACCATTTCCTGTTCGCGCTCCAGCAGCTCTGAGACATTCCAGGGATCACATTCTGGTATCAGCGGAGGCTTGATTTCGGGTAAGGCTACTTCGCCAAACAGGCTGTTTCCTGTCATAGCCTTCGCGCCCTGAACCTGATTGGCAAATCGGGTTAGGCGTTCTAATCCGGTGATGGGGTCGTTTGGAGGAGCGAAAAAATATTGTGCCCGATGCAGTTCTTTGAAGCCATCCATTGCGCCAGATAGCACCAGACTTTCGAGCGTTTTTTTATTGACGCTTTTAGGATTGATTCGGCTGATGAAATCAAAAACTGTAGCAAAGGGGCCATGCTCCTCGCGTTCTTTGATGATGTCTTCTACGGCGGCTTCGCCCACGCCTTTCACAGCATTCAGGCCAAAGCGGATGCGGCTTTCAGACCCGACCGTAAAGCCTTTCAGAGATTCATTGACATCCGGGCCCAATACATGCAGCTCCATGCGCTGACATTCCGACATGAAAAATCGAATCTTATCAATACTACCTGCATTATTGAGCACGGCAGCCATGTATTCTGCCGGATAATTTGCCTTGAGGAAAGCGGTCTGATAGGCTACCATTGCATAACATACCGAATGTGATTTGTTGAATGCGTATTGTGCAAAGGCTTCCCAGTCGGTCCATATTTTTTCAAGGACCTTTTCCGGATGCCCCTTAGCGACAGCTCCCTGGATGAATTGTCCTTTCATCTTGTCGAGGATCGCTTTCTGTTTTTTGCCCATTGCCTTGCGCAGCACATCGGCATCTCCTTTCGAAAAACCACCCAGCTTCTGCGACAGCAGCATCACTTGTTCCTGATACACCGTCACACCATAGGTTTCGGCAAGTATTTCCTCCATCTCCGGCAAGTCATATTCGATGGGTTCTTCACCCAGTTTGCGGCGAATGAATTGGGGGATGTAAGCAATAGGCCCCGGACGATATAGTGCGTTCATAGCTACTAAATCGTCGAAGACAGTTGGTTTTAGCTCGCGCAAATTTTTCTGCATGCCCGGGCTTTCAAACTGGAATATTCCATTGGTGTCGCCTCGCTGAAAAAGCTCGAAGGTTTTCATGTCATCGAGTGGGAGCTGGTCAAGATCAACATCTGTCTTATGTTTCCGGTGGATCAATTCGATTGCGTCTTTGAGAATGCTCAGCGTGCGCAGTCCCAAAAAGTCCATCTTGATGACTCCCGCACTCTCGATGACGTTGCCGCCGTATTGGGTTATGGCCAGCTCTGAGTCTTTGGCCGTGGCAATGGGAATAAGTTCAGTAAGGTCGCTGGGGGCGATGATGATGCCTGCAGCATGGATGCCTGTATTGCGCACTGTGCCTTCCAGTTTTTCCGCTTCATGAAGTACGGTAGCAGCAGGGCTGTCTTCCTGATAAATCTCCCGAAGCCGTTCAGCGCCTGCGAGGTCTTCTGCAGAAATGCTTTCTTTTTCGTCCAACGAATCTTCACCTTTTAAAGGCGCGTGCAACAGTCGCTTCAGCAAGATGCCAGGCTTGTCGGACACGAGCTTGGCCAGGGCATTGGCTTCTGCCAGAGGTAAGTCCATCACACGGGCTACGTCTTTTATAGAAGATTTGGCTGCCATCGTGCCATAGGTGACGATTTGTGCAACCTGCCGGCTTCCATATTTTTTGACGACATAGTCAATCACTTTTTGCCGGCCTGTATCATCGAAGTCAGTATCAATATCCGGCATGCTCTTGCGCTCTGGATTGAGGAAGCGCTCGAAGAGTAGCTTGTATTTGATGGGGTCAATGTTGGTGATGCCAATGCAATAAGCCACCACAGAGCCGGCAGCAGAACCACGTCCCGGGCCTACAAATACACCGATGTCTTTGCCATGGTTGATGAAGTCTTGCACGATGAGAAAGTAGCCGGCAAAGCCCATAGTGCGGATGGTGAACAGCTCAAAGCGGATTCGTTCTTCGATTTCTGCCGTCATTTCCTGATAGCGTTTTTGAGCGCCTTGCCTTGCTAAATGTTCCAGCCAGCTATCCATGTCATATCCGGCAGGTACCTCATAGTGTGGCAACAGAATATCGCGTTCGAGGCGCAGCGGTTTCACTTTGTCCACGATGAGTCCGGTGTTGTCAATCGCCTCGGGCAGGTCGGCAAAGAGCGAACTCATCTCGCTGGTGTTTTTGAAATAGAACTGGTCGTTGTAGAAAGCAAAACGCTTGTTTCTGGCCTGGTCATCTTCATCGCCATCCACATATTTTTCGGTGCTCTGTCTTTCACCTGTATTGATGCAAAGCAGGATGTCGTGTGCGTTGTAGTCTTCCTGATCCACGTAGTGTGAGTCGTTGCTGGCGATGATGGGCACTTTGTATTTACGGGCATAGCGAAGCAGGCTTTCGTTTGCCCGAATCTGGTCTGGAATCTCGTGGCGTTGCAGCTCCACATAATAGTCTTCGCCAAACAAATCCAGCCACCATTTGAAGGCTTTTTCGCCGGCTTCCTCGCCTTGATTCAGGATGGTCTGAGGAACTTCAGCGCCCAGGCAGCAGGTGGTTGCAATCAGGCCTTCGTGGTGTTGCAGCAACAGCTCCTTGTCAATG
>CAYRJR010000039.1:16867-17444 GCA_964424655.1 uncultured Chitinophagaceae bacterium | reverse complement strand
CAAATTTCTTAATTGCCATGATGCTGATTTGAAGATGTTGAAGTGAAGAAGGTGGTCAATATCTATATGCATTTCTCATCCTTCCTGATTCTTCATTTCTATAGAGTTAAAAGTTTTATCGCTTCACGACTTTAAATCGTTCAACATTATTAAATTGTCGTAATTCGATGACGTAAATGCCCGCCACCATCTCAGAAAGATCCAGATTGACAAGATTGCCGGGACGATAAAAAACATGATTGAGTTTCCTAATGCTACCCAGTATATCATAGACTTCAATGTCCACCGGGGCGTTCTTGTATTCACTGGACAGGGTAAAGTTCACATTGCCTGACGTGGGATTTGGATAACAATCTGTTTCATTTGCCACATTAAGTTGTATTTTACGTTCAGTGTTGATTTGCTGAATGTCAGCACTGTCTAATACGATATAAGGAGCCAACTCTTCAGCTGTAATTTTTTCAATGGCACTGTTAATGGTCACGGAATCTGCGTCTTCAGGTAAATACAATTCTGAAACACGCTTTGTAATCGCGCTGTCATAGGCTACAAGGTCGGTAACATCGGCAAATGCATA
>CAYRJR010000039.1:3700-16857 GCA_964424655.1 uncultured Chitinophagaceae bacterium | reverse complement strand
ATAAGTTGTCAGGACTTTGATCGGATGACTGGTCCGGTGCCTTTCTTCTTAGCAAATAAGTCATTCTACCTGATTTAATTACAGTCCCGCAGGCATTCGTAATTTTTACGGTCCAGTTTACGGTATTGTTGGTTTGAGGAGAGTAGCTAATTGTTGGGGTAGAAATGTATTGGCCAAAGCTATGGTAATGTTGAGAAAGATTGGGGCCATAATCTACATTCCATTCAAAAGTAGTGGGAGACATATAGCTGGCACTAGCCGGATTTGCACCGCCACCCGTGAGTGGTTGTGCATGAAGGTTGTAGTGTAAGCCATAATTACTAGTATTGGTTGCCGCAGCGCAAACCACGCCAGAAAGTACCGGCAGCCCTACATCTACCCTCTTCCATTTCAGTGTATACCCTCCGGTATTGGGACAATTAGGATCCAGTGGATAGTAATAAACGTAACCATCAAATGTGCTGGATATGGGGTTCTTTTGAACCGTAATGCTCGCATTATTGCTCGACACTACACTAAGGTTGGCTGAAGGTGCCAGCCAATAGCCGCTTGGAGAAGGCGGAACTACGGAAAATGTAGATGTATTACAAACAATATCCGGCCCTGTGATAACACCCGGAACAGGGTCGCAGATATTGGTCCAGCCGTGGGCAGGGTGCCTCTGCCATATTTTGACATAATCTATTTCCATCTCGCCCAACATGCCATTATCGTGTCTACTGCTTTCATTGTCAATATCGCAATCAAAGCGAAGCTGGCTAGATGAGGTATCATTATATGGGAAACCCTGCATGATGCGCCAGGTACCACTGCCGGGGTTACATGTGGAACCTACTTTGTAATAATGTGTCTTTGTCCAAAACCACCACCCGGTTGTATAACTCCTTTCCTGATAGTATTTCCATTGCTCGCTGATGAGGCCGCCATCCAGATAAAAGCGCACAAGTGCCGTATCCCACTCACAGGTATAGATGTGGTAATCCTGTTGCCGGAAGTATTTTCCGCGCATCCAGTCCCACCAAGTCTGCCGCTCAAAACGATTGTGCACTTCTATATGTTGCAAATTGTAAGGATTTTGACCATTTGGAGGAGGCCATGCATGCAGGCTATACCCATTTTTAGGATAGTAGCCAAACAGCCCCGAGGAGCCGGTCCAGCCATAAGCCTCGGCAATGTCAATCTCATCCACTATATTGCCCATCCATGTCCAGAATGTAGCATGCGAATTTAGAAACGTAGGCATTTTGATACGGGCTTCAAACTTGCCGGCATTAAAAGATTTGGTATAAGGGATAGCAAGTGTAGCCGAGGAGTAGTTTTTATACAAGGTATCCATCGTGCATGTGGCGCAATGCCAGGAAGAGGCTTCCTTTCTTACCTGAAGCTTAACACTGCCATTGCTTACCACTACGTTGGCATCTTTAATAATAGATATAAATGGATTAACACACCGCCCTTCGCCCCAGTTATCATTGTCTCCTCCGTTCATGCCATCGGAAGATTTAAACGTAATCCAGTTCGAGTTTAACTGAGTACCGGTAAATTCATCATACAGTACCAATTGCCAGGGGTTGTTGTCGCACACATTTGTGCCGGATGGGAAGCTTACGGGAGGCAACTCACCATTTTGGCTGTATGCGGTAAATACGCAGAAACTGCAAAATAAAATGAGTAAAATGTTTTTCAATGATTGTTGTTTTATCATTTAAATACTAAGGTTCGTTAAAGGTGCCACTGACTAGAACACTGTCATTGGAATTGAAGTAATTTTTAAACCATGTATTGAGTAACAAATATTGCGCTTTACCATTTACTTCTTTGGCTACAATTTTGTTTCGCAAATCTTGAGCAACATTAAAATAATTACCTTTATAGTGAATATCCATTCCTACATACAAAGGATGCTGAATTATTGTATTTGTAATAAAAAAAGTACCGAAGGTTGGTAAGTGATTTAAATAGAAGGTAAAACCGAATCCATTGTCAATTGTCTTAGTTTCAAGATCTGTTCTTGCTTTACCTCTGTCAACATTCACTTCGTTGGAACTGAAGCTGTCTGTATTGACCCGCCAGTAAGAATATTGGGGAGAATCTTTTTTCCTGCACCCGGTAAGAAGAATAAAAATAGTAATTACAATTAATGTGAGTGAGTTTCTCATGATAGTTTAGTTAATTTTTTTATGTTTGCATGGCTTTGGTGTAGTTAAGTTAAATAATATATAATAATTATTATGGGTTTCATTTTCTTTTCGATTGATAAGAATGAACCGGTGATTTAAAAAATTATCCAGTTAAAGTTTAGCTGAGTGCCGGTAAATTTATCGTACAGCAACAGTTGCTTTGGGCTGTTGTCGCACACTTTTGTGTTGGATGGGAAGTTTAAAAGAGGCAACTCACCATTTTGGCTGTATGAGGTAGATGCACATAATTGTAAAATAAAATTAGTAAAATATTTATATTTGATTGTTGTTTTATCATTTAAAAACTAAGGTTCGTTAAAAGTGCCAATGACAAGGACACTGTCAAATGGATTTTGTATTACATAAAATCAGTAACTTTTAATGTATAATGCACTTTCCCATTTTCATGTGCCGCAATCAGATATTGAGTGTCTGTTGTTTTAATAATATAGCTTTTGCTTTTGTACAAAATGTCAAAAATACACCCACTGTGGATTTTTTTTGCTGTAATCAAGTTTGAAATTTCTGGAAGTAGGAAATCTACCATCGAAACTACCGGTAATAAATACTATTAAAAAACAATCAGTTAAAGTGCCGCCTATGTATAAACTGTTTGTGTATGTGCGAGATGTTAATTTTCCCATATCAGTTTTAGCATCGTAGGTAGTGAAACTATCAGTATTTACATACCACCTAGAATACTGTATCACATCTTCTTTTATACAAGCAGCATTATAAACGCACGCGATACATACTGCTGTCAAAAGTATCTTATTCATTGTTGTCTGCTTTTGAGTTATGTAATGCTCACACATCCTCTCAAATTCACCCACATTAATGATGGTGTGCTGCCATCTGCTCTTCTGCGAATTCTTCGTTGCTCTGTGCTTCAATGCCAGTCATATCATTCTTGAAATTTTCGCCGCTGGTCTTCAGAATAAACTTGATTTCAGAGACGGCAATCGTCGGGAAGTATTTAGCAAACAGGAAGAAGCAGGTGAAGAACAAGCCGAAGGTTCCCAGGTAGAATCCGATTTCCGGCCATTGAGGAGAATAGTAGGTCCAGGCTGCGGGGCGGAAGTCGCGGTAGAGCGAGGTCACAATAATTACGAAACGCTCGAACCACATACCGATGTTCACCACAATACTCATAATGAAGGTGAAGGTGATATTGCGACGCAGTTTCTTGACCCAGAAAAACTGGGGCGAAATCACGTTGCAAGTCATCATGGCCCAGTAAGCCCACCAGAAAGGCCCTACAATACGCCATTTGAACGCACCCTGTTCACCATAAGATTGAGAATACCAGGCAACAAAAAGTTCACTGAGATATGCAATACCTACGATGGATCCAGTCAACACAATCACCTTGTTCATGGCTTCTATATGGCCAATGGTGATATAGTCTTCGAGGTGTAGAATCTTTCGTGTCAACACCAGAAGGGTTTGAACCATGGCGAAACCTGAGAAGATAGCACCAGCAACGAAGTAGGGAGGGAAGATGGTCGTATGCCAGCCGGGAATAACAGAAGTGGCAAAGTCCATAGACACGATAGTGTGTACAGAAAGTACCAGCGGTGTAGCTAAGCCGGCCAATACAAGAGCCAATGCTTCCTGACGCTGCCAGTTCTTGGCAGAACCAGTCCAACCGAAGGAGGCAACCCCATACAGCAGGCGACGGAGTTTGGTTTTAGCACGGTCTCGGATGGTCGCGAAGTCAGGAACCAGACCAGAATACCAAAATAGTAAGGATACCGTGAAGTAAGTCGAGATGGCAAACACGTCCCAAAGCAGCGCAGAGTTGAAGTTGGGCCACAGGGGTCCACGGGTATTAGGATATGGAAGCACGAAGAAACCATCCCATACACGGCCCATGTGGAAGATGGGGAACATACCTGCACACATCACCGCGAAGATGGTCATGGCCTCAGCAGCGCGGTTCACGCCCGTACGCCAGCCCTGACGGAATAGCAACAAGATGGCAGAAATCAGCGTACCAGCGTGACCGATACCGACCCACCACACAAAGTTGGTGATATCCCAAGCCCAGCCTACTGTTCGGTTGATGCCCCAAGTTCCCAGGCCCCAATAAACGAACCAGGTGACAGAAAAAATACCAAAGGCGAGCAAGGCCACAGAAAAGAAGAAGCCTACATACCACATGCGACCAGGTTTCCTTTCTACGGGCGAAATGATGTCCTCGGTGACCTTAGCGTAGTTCTTGGTACCGTTCACCAGCGGCTCGCGTACCGTGGATTCGTATTTTAAGTGCATAGTCGTTTGTTGCTCTGAACTCAATGCGGGTTGCCTGTCAATTCAATCTTTTTGTACTACTCTTTGCGGCATTAAGTCCATAACGCAAAGCGTATTTGTCTTCTTTAGATGCTCTTATCCATGATGATGTCTGTCTCTGGCTTACCAGCGACAACCAAATCATTATTCCGAACCTTACTCAGGTAGCTTACGTTGGCCATGGTGTGCAGTTCTTCGAGGACGTAGTAAGTACGTTCCGGTTGGTCACGATAACGCATGCCAAATATTGCACTGCTCTTATCATTTACATTACCAAACACGATAGCATCTGTGGGGCAAGCGGTCTGGCAGGCAGTCTTTGCCTCACCATCCATCAATGGGCGGCCTGCTTTCTTCGCTACCAGCTTGGCATCTTGCAAGCGCTGAACGCAGAAGCTGCATTTTTCCATCACACCACGACTACGAACCACCACATCAGGGTTTAGTACCATGCGGGTGAGGTTTTCATCCATCGTCTCACGGCGGCCATCCTCATAGAGGTTATCGGCAAAGCAGTCAGCATCATCCCAATCCATCCAGTTGAAGCGACGGACTTTATAAGGGCAGTTATTGGCGCAATATTTCGTACCAATGCAACGGTTATAGGCCATCTGGTTGAGGCCTTCTGAACTGTGGTTGGTAGCAGAAACCGGACAAACGTTTTCACAGGGAGCATTGTCGCAATGCTGACACAGCATCGGCTGGAATACGGTTTGAATCGTATCCGGGTCATCAGGATTACCGGCGAAATAGCGGTCAATGTTCATCCAGAACATTTCCTGAGCCATGAGCACTTTGCTCTTACCAACTACCGCAACATTATTCTCACTCTGGCAACCAATCACACAAGCGCCGCATCCTATGCAGGAATTAAGGTCTATGGACATGCCCCAGTGAATGCCGGGTGAATCATAGACTCCGTAGAGGGTTCCGTTCCGGCGATATTCGGCTTCAAAACTTGCTGCTTCAGCTCCTACTTCACTCATGCCAGCAGCGATAAGTGCTGCTTTTTTTGCATCGCCATCTCCATGTTCTTCCCAAGGGAGGTGTGCAAAATGATGAAATTCCCCAAACCGATCTTCCAGTAATTCCTTAGGATTCTTTGAAAAATCTTCTAGGGTATATTCATGGATGATAGGTCGTCCTTCATAGCTATGATGCGTCTGAGTCTGGGCTATATCATAGCGCTTTTCTGTCTTTTCAACCTTAACATCCCCCTGAGCCATGCCAAAGGTGCTGCCATTCCATGTCATAAAGGGATAGGCATTTTTACCCACTTCCCCTCCGGCGCGACCGATGCTCTTCACACGGCCATAGCCCAGGGCTACAGCTACAACATCATTATGCATTCCGGGCACAACTACAGTCGGCAATTCAAGGTTCCTGCCATTTATGGTAAGACGAATCACCCTGCGGGAATGATTGATTTCATTGTGTGTGGTCAGCTCCATGTCCAGATCACCGGCATCCAGCTTTTTAGCCATGGCTGGTGAAATACAGACATAGTTGTCCCAGGTAGCCTTTGTAATGGGATCCGGCATCTCGAGCATCCAAGGGTTGTTGCTCCAACTTCCCCCGCGACCGATAGCTACTTTCTCATACAAGGCCAATTCAGTACCGCTGCTCTTTTGGGCAGCAATAGCTATAATGGCAGCGCTTACATTACCGCCAAAGCTGGCACCGGCCATTTGCATTTCTGGGCGAACAGCAGGAACAGTGGAGCGAATCACTGCAGTATCATTGGGTGTTTCGGCCCTTATAGCACCCGCAGTAGGAATTAGCGAAGAGCTGAAGTTGGTTAATCCAGGTTCGACAACCCCGTCTTGCAAGGCCTGATCGAATGCTGTTTGAGAACCCAGCTTTTTCAACCAGTAATCTTTCCAGAAGTCAGCGTAAGTAGTTGTTGCACCGGACCAGGTCAATAATGAATCTGCCAGAGAGCGGGTCTTAAACAGTGGTGCAATCGTAGGTTGCATCAGGCTGAAAAATCCGGTTTTGGGCTCTGCATCGCCCCAGCTTTCCAGAAAGTGATGATCCGGAACGATGTATTTGCTTGCATTTGCGGTCTCGTCCAAATGGTCCGCCATGTTAACAGTAACGGGCACATTTTTCAGGGCTTCGACAAAGCCAGCACCATCCATATACTCATAAGCGGGGTTCACACCATGCATAATCAGTGTCCCAACCTGTCCGGCTTTCATGGCCGCAACCAGGTTTACCATATCTGCATCAATCCCTTGCTTGTAGTTTGAATTAACGGCCCAGTTGATGGTAGTGCCATTGGCGTTAATGGCAGCATTAATTGCATTGACCACCGTCTGCACCTGAATATCATTGGAACCACTAACAACCATACCGTTGCCTTTCTTCAAGTCTTCAGCAGCTTTTACGATAGAGTCGTTTAGCTTTTTAGAATTGAAGGTTGGCACAGTACCCGACATCACTGCATTATAGAGTGCAACAGCGACAGCACCATATTCCGAAGGCTTACAAGTAGCACGTACATCCGCATTGGCACCCGTAAGTGAATGCAGGCTTTCAAACTGATAGTGACGGCTCATTTCAAGCTTTTGAGCACTCACTTTGCGACCGGCAGAATATCCTTTCGCAAACTCTACAGGCGACAACCAGGTACCGAGAAAATCCGCACCGATGGAGACGATTGTTTTTGCTTTATCAAAATGATAAGAAGGCAGCGCACGTTTACCGTAAGATGCCTCATTGGCCTGCAACATTCCAGAGTATGAAATTGGGTCATACACCACGTGGCGAGCTGTAGGATACTTAGCAATAAACTGATCAATTACAGCCTTGACTGTTGGAGAAATCAAGGTAGATGTCAGCAACACAGCAGGCTTGCCGGAAGTGAGGCTAGCCATTACTTCCCGGTCAATCTTTTCAAACATATCCACCGGCTTGCCTTCTGCATAAGGCTGGCGGATACGTGCATTATCATACAAGCTCAATACCGATGCCTGTACCCGGGCAGATGTTCCTCCGCGGGTAATGGAAGAAAGCTCGTTGCCTTCAATTTTGATGGGGCGGCCTTCACGCGTCTTGACCAGGATTGCACAATAATCACCACCATCCACGAAGCTGGAAGCATACCAGTTGGGTACGCCCGGCATTATTTCATCCGGCTTGATAGCATAGCTAATCGCCTTCCGAACGGGCATTTCACAAGAGGCAGCCAGCATGGCCGCAGCCGTAGAAAAGCCCAGATATTTTAAGAAATCACGGCGGGGAGTAGTTGCTGAAAGCATCCCTTCGGACACGTCTGCAAAAGGAAGCTCTGAAGGAAACTCATCGGCTACTGACTTTTGGTGTGCCGGCGTGTTTTCCAACTCCTCAATTCCCTTCCAGTATTTTTTCTGACTCATTTGATGTTGAATATTCTAAATGCAATGTGTATGTGGCTTCCCAAATGCACCTGCGATGATATTAGCGCTTTTTTGCTTTTTCAAATTGCCTGAGTCTTTTCAAAAATGAAACGGCCGTAGGCTTTTCAAATTCTTCAGTTCGGGTTAATAGTGACATTTCTGGCATTCAATGCCGCCTTCGTCTGCTACCGTGATTCCATCGCGTTTGCCTTGCTTAATCTCTTCCTGATATTTGGCGAAAATGCTGTAGTAGTTATTGTCTTTGAAACGTACTTCAGTCTGACGGTGGCAGTTGATGCACCAGCCCATAGAGAGTGGGGCAAACTGGAATACCTCATCCATTTCTTCAATGTTTCCATGGCAGCGCTGGCATTGAATCTGACCCACTTTTACGTGCTGGCTGTGGTTGAAATACACGTGGGCAGGTAAGTTGTGAATCTTGACCCATGGTGGTGCAGTAGCCAGGATGTTTCCTTTAGCATCGCGGCGGTATTCCTTTTTGGCAGAATCCCAACCGGCATATTTATACAACAACTGAATTTGTTCGGTTCCGTTGATTTCATTGCCTTCAGCATCCACAAGTTTATGGTCTGCAGCACCTGTGTATTCGCTGATCTGCTTGTGGCAGTTCATACAAACATTGGTAGAAGGAATCATGGCGTGCCTGCTTTGTTCAGCTCCGGAGTGGCAATACAGGCAGTTGATTTGATTGATACCTGCGTGCACTTTGTGACTATAGAAAATCGGCTGCTTAGGCATATAGTTTTCCTGACGTCCCAAACCAATTGCAGCATTTACAATCCAGTAGCCTGCTAAAATCGTTACCAGAATCACGGCAACGGCTATCCAGAACTTGTGGCGATAGATAGGGATTTCCCGCTCTACCGGCTGACCTTCTTTTTCCTGAGCCACACGCTTCAGACCTGCATTCACACGCCACAGAATAATGGCAAGCACCAGTAAAATCAGCGTGATGGAAGTATAAAGCCAGGTATTGTCCTCGGTACTACTCGCTGGGGCTGCCGCGGTGGCACCTGCTGCGGGAGCAGAACCCGGCGCCTTGTAATCATCCACATATTTGATGATGGCATCAATCTCTTCTTTGGAGAGATTGGGGAAAGCCGTCATCACAATAGGCTTGAATTTGTCGAAGAGGGCATTGGCATGCTTATCGCCCGAGGCAATCATGCCAGAGGGATTGTGTACCCAGTCATAAACCCAGTCGGGGCGGGGCCAGTTCTTGTCGGCACCTTGCAGTGCCGGACCGGTCGCATCCTTTAGCGGGTTGTGACAACTCGCACAATTATTCTGAAACAACGCCTTGCCATCCGGCGCTGCAAAAGATTGATGGGTTAGGGAAAGAAGAAACAGGGAAAAAATTCCTGCAAGCAATTGCGGGCAACGAGCCATCAGTCTATTGAGTGCGGGCACAATGAAGCGTTTGAGAATTAACGTAGCCTTTAACTAAGACCGCGCAAAAATACATCTGCGTGACGATTCACCTATGCCCATTTTCGCAAAAAATTTTCCCGAATGTGGGAATGGAATGAATTGGCTGAAAGCCTTGCCCAGAGCCGCTTCACGCCTCACATGTATAACTTTTAAGTATTATCAAATGCTGCCTGTACGACCTCCGTCCACAGGAATACTGACCCCATTGATGTAGCCCGCAGCATCTCCGGCAAGGAATGCAATCACAGCTCCAATCTCTTCCGGACGACCAAAACGGCGAGCCGGAATTTCAGACAGCATTTCAGAAGAAATATCCTCTTCGGAAGCACCTGTTTTTGCCATTTTACCGGCAATAATCCCTTCCAGACGAGCAGTACTGGTGGCACCAGGCAAAACATTGTTCACTGTGATGCCAAAAGCAGCTACTTCATTGGCCATTGTCTTAGCCCAGGAAGCCACAGCTCCCCGTATCGTATTGGATACGCCCAGGTTTTTCAGCGGGATTTTTACGGAAGTAGATATCACGTTCACCACCCTGCCCCATCCCGCTTCTTTCATGCCAGGCAATGCGAGGGTAGTGAGGATGTGATTGCAGATTAAATGCTGATTAAAAGCTGCTAAAAAGGCTTCTGTGCCTGCTTCCGTAATGGGCCCTGAAGCTGGGCCACCTGTGTTGTTGACAAGAATATCCACCCGCTGCTTTTCAAAAAAACTTCCGGCTATCTCTCTAAGCTTTTCAGGCTGACTAAAATCAGCCTGAAGAATGCCATGTCGTTGTTCTTTTGGCCTGGGAAGGCTTTCTACTGCGCTTTCCAGCGATTGTTTGTTTCGGGCCAGCAGGGTGCAGGTTGCACCTAATTGTGCCATTGCCTGAGCGGCTGCCAGCCCAATACCTTGTGTGGAGCCGGAAACCAGTGCATGACGACCTTCAAGATTCAGCGGAAATAGCGACATGATCTTTTTCTAAAAAAAATTTTGAGTTGAGCTTGTATGCTGCCCGAAAAGCTGTTGGCAGCTTGCAAAGGAAGGAAAGCGTGAATAAAAGAATAACAGCTTCCTGCTTCAAAAAAAATGCCTCTTAGGGCAAAAAAATGAGCAGGCTATTACCGACTATTCTCCGGTGGAATCATCGCAAGGCTGCATTATTTGCTTCAAAAAACAAACCCGGAGCATTGCTGCAACCGGGTTTGAAAATTAGAGCGCTAAGGATTAGTGATGGTGATGGCCTTCATGCGGATGTGGCAGCGCGAAAAATTCTTTCTCGCTCACTTCCTTTTCTTCAATGGCAAACTTGCCACGCAGCCAGCTAAACAGTTTTTCAAACAGCATTTGCTGATAGGTTTCATTGAGGGTCTTTTCATCTCCGGACAGCTTTTTTACATAGTCGTCCACCCACCCGGCTTCCTCATTTGCATCCATACCAAAATGAGATAACACGCGGCCCTTAAGGTTTGCCAACACTTCTTCGTGGCTCACTTCCACTCCGGATTCTTTAATCAGCTTGTCTGAAATCAGTGTCCAGCGAAGCTGATGGTCAAAGCCAGGGAAATCATGATCCACCTGTGCTTCTGAGCGGGGCTTCTCGCCGCCTTCGCGCATCCAGCGCTTCAGGAAGGGCACTGGCAAATGCATGGGTGTACCATGAACCAGCGTTTCATAAATCTCATCATTAATCCGGTTATCCGAAGCTTGCGCAAACTGCTGTCCCAGCTCTTCGCGGAGCTTAGCCCGGAATGCTGCCTCATCGGTGATGGCATCATTTGGGAAAACCTGACTGAACAAGACCGCATCAATTTCGCAGGGAATCAGCAGGCCGATTTTGGTGATGTTTAATTCAAATTGTTGCTCCGCTTTCGAAGCATCAATTTTCAATGAATCTTTCAGGAAGACCGGTAGTTCCTCAGCACTGGCTACCTCCGAAGGGCGAAATACAAACTTGCTGCCGGTTTGTTGACCCATCAACATCTCCTGGAGTTTCACAGGCAGCTTTTCTATCAGGATAGTCTCTTCCACCGGTGCAGCACCTTCCACCGGCTGACCGGCATCATCTACTGCTCGGAGGCTTGCGTAAAGGATATTTTCTTTCGTGGTAATGCTTTCCGGATTTTCCACTTTGCCATTGCGGCGGGCAATCCGCTTCACTTCGTCGTCCAGCATATCATCGCTTACCTGCACTTTATACCGTGTGAACACGGTGCCCTGCTGTAAGGCAGGAAGATTGAAATCGGGCTTCAGGCCAATCTCAAAAGCAAATTCAAAGTCCTGAGGATTGTTCATGTCCAGACGCAGCGGCTCTGAAGGAGGCAGAATCATCGGCTGACCGAAAATGCCCAGCTCTTGCTCATGGATGTATTTGTCAATCTGCTGGCCGGCAGAGCGCAGCACTTCATCCTGAAAAACGCTTTGACCATACATCTTCCGTACCATGCCTGCAGGTACTTTACCCTTACGGAAACCTGGCACGTTTGCATTCTTTGCATAGTTTTTCAACGACTGCTCGAAGGAAGGGCTGTAATCGTCTTTGCTGAGGGCTACCGTGATTTTTTCGTGAAGCTCGCCAATGGCTTCGCGGCTGATAGTTGCCATATTCTATGATTTATTTGTGTTGTAGGGATTGCTAAAAGGGCCGCAAAGGTAGGCATTCGCTGCGCCTGGATACGAATCATGAATGCTAAACCTTACTCAATGACGGCAATGCCTGACATACTCAGCGTTTCAGTGGGACAGGCATCCGACTATTTTTACGCCCATGCGCTCTATTTCGCTTCTGGCTTTGCTGCTTTCTTTTGCTGCTTGCAGCAACCGCCAATCTGCCGACCTGATTGTCCGTAATGCCCGGATTTACACTCTGGACAGCAACTTCAGTATGGCGCAGGCTATGGCCGTGCGCCACGGAAAAATCCTGGCTGTCGGTAGTGATGATCATATCCTGCACTCCTATCACGCCGACTCAATACTGAACGCAAATGGGCAGGCACTTTATCCGGGACTCATGGATGCACATTCACATTTCCTGGCTTATGGCCGCTCGCTGTTTGAGGTAAACCTATATGGCTGCAAAAGCTGGGATGAAGTGTTGAACCGGGTTGCCGATTTCTCGAAAACCCATCCCGGAATTAGCTGGATTCGCGGCTTTGGTTGGGATCAAAGCCTTTGGGCCAACAAAAACTTCCCAGACAATATCGCACTGAACCTCGCCTACCCCAACACGCCAGTGCTGCTCTCTCGGGTGGATGGCCACGCTGCAATAGCTAATGCCAAAGCCATGTCCCTCGCGGGTATTACTCCGGGGATGCAGATGGATGGCGGAAGCATTGGTATGGAAGGCGGACGGCTTTCCGGGCTACTGCTCGACAATGCAGCCGATCTGGTCAAAAACAGCGTTCCCCCTCCTACTCCGGCTGAATATGCTTTGTGGCTGGATGCCGCTCAGAAAAATTGCTTTGCACAGGGCCTCACTACCGTATCGGATTGTGGGCTTAACTACCGCGATATCGAAGCTATAGACAGCCTACAGCGTCAAGGCAAGCTCCTGATGCGCCTCTACCTGATGATGAGCGATGACACAGCCAACTTTCACCGTTATATCGCCCGAGGACCATACAAGACCGACCGGCTTTTCCTGAAAGGCGTAAAAGTGTATGCCGATGGTGCACTGGGTAGCCGGGGCGCCTGCCTGCTGGCTCCCTACAGCGACAAGCCTGGCTGGCATGGCTTCATGCTCAGTAGTTATGCTCATTATGACTCCATCGCCAGGATGCTTATCCAAACGGATTTTCAGATGTGCACGCACGCCATTGGCGACAGCGCCAACGACCTGCTGCACGTGTCGGCGGATCCGAACGTCAACATC
>CAYRJR010000039.1:2946-3690 GCA_964424655.1 uncultured Chitinophagaceae bacterium | reverse complement strand
GACAGCGCCAACCGGACAATGCTTCAGATTTACAACCACTATCTCCGGGGCAGGAATGACCGCCGCTGGCGAATCGAGCACGCTCAGGTCATCGCGCCGGAAGACTTTGCCCTGTTTGGGAAATCTTCTATCATCCCTTCCGTGCAACCCACACATGCTACTTCTGATATGCGCTGGGCAGAAGACCGCCTCGGCCCGCTGCGGGTGACGGGAGCTTATGCCAACCAACAGTTGCTGGCGCAAAATGGATGGCTGCCTTTAGGCACCGACTTCCCCGTAGAAGACATCTCCCCATTCAAGACTTTTTATGCTGCCGTCTGCCGCAAAGACGCTGCTGGCAATCCTCCCGGCGGCTTTCAGATTAATAATGCCCTGACGCGCGAACAGGCCTTACGCGGCATGACCATCTGGGCTGCCAAAGCAAGTTTTTTAGAAAAAGAAATCGGGAGCCTCGAAGTGGGCAAGAAAGCTGACTTTGTCATCCTGGACCGCGACCTGATGCAAGCACCGGACTCAGGCTTGCGGGGCACTCGTGTGCTACAAACTTTCAGTGGTGGGAAATGCGTCTATCGTGCGCATTAAGCCCGGCTCGATTTCAGAGAAATTCACTTAGATCAATCTCCTGCTTCGCAGCAAGCTCCAGGATAAGATTGCGCTTGTAAGCAAGGGGGATTTCATTCAGCCTGATATGGCCGCGCAGCAGTTTAGTCACCATCGAATTGCTCAACAGGTAGCGAGCCGCAT
>CAYRJR010000039.1:0-2920 GCA_964424655.1 uncultured Chitinophagaceae bacterium | reverse complement strand
CGCGCTTCCAGCCCTCGTTGAATCGGAGTAAATAACCGTTCGTGCGCCTCCTGAAGTGCCTGCCTCGTCCACTGCATGTTGCCTGACCTCGGTCGCGGAGCCAGCTTTTTAGAGAGGTTTAGTTGCGCGGCTTCCTCTTTCAAAGCTTTGATTCGATTCGCAATCTGATGGCCAAATTGCGCATGACGAAAGTGCCCGTACACACCTTGCCGGAAGGGTGCTTCGTTGGCTGTAATCTCCCCGGAAAACAAGGCCCGAAGCAGTTCTTCAGGCATCACTTGGAAGGCAGGGCGATTGAGCTCCCGGGCCAATTCATCCCTGAACACAAACAAGCCATTCAGTACATGCAGGTCATATGGGCTAAGCCGTGCTGCCTCTGCAGGTTTGATAAAAAGGTCTTTGGGTTCGGTGGAAAATATCATCGTGCTCAAGGCATCCTGCTCTTCCCGCACAAATGGCATCAGGCTGTGCTGCGCTGCCTCTGCCACCAACACCTCTTTCAGGCGATGCAGAGATAGGACATCAGCGGCTGCATAGGTCATCTGTGCCTGTGTCAGGGGGCGCTTCAGCCAGTTGCTGCACTGCTGACCTTTGTTGAGCACCAGGCCCAGCTTGGCTTCCAGCATAGCCGATAGAGAACTGTGCTCGTAGTTGAGCAGCCTTGCCACCACTTCGGTATCGAACACATTTTGAGGTACGCAGCCTAAACTGTGCAGCAAACGCAGGTCTTCGCCGGGGCTATGCACAATCTTCTGAATACCGGCATCACGGAACACTGCAAAGAGTGATGATAAATCTCCGGCAGAAAAAGGATCAATGATTTCGCAAGTCTCTGGTGTGGCTACCTGAATGAGGCAAAGTGTGACACCATAGGCATGTCGGTGCGAATCGAATTCCAGGTCTAATGCCAGCGTGGCATGTGCCCGGAGCCTGGCTACACAGGCAGCAAGTGCAGCCGGTGTAGCGACGTGATTTAGGACGGAAGTAAGGCTGGCTGTTTCGGGCAAAGGCTTCTGTATTTCTGTCAAAGAAAAAGGTTTTGAGGCGGGAAGCAGGTCCCGGCTTCGGGAGCGTTCTTCATGAAAAAATCCCTTAGTTATCCTGCTTTCTATTTCAATCTTTTTTGAATCTCGGCAATCAGCCGATCCACATCTTCGGTGCTGTTGTAGATATGTGTAGAGACCCTTAGCGAATCCATGCCATCCTCTGCTACGGCCCGGATACGCACTTTGGCAGCCATGCACTGGTCGAAAAAATCCATACGCCCTACGCCCTGGATGCGGAAGCCATTTACCCCACAAAACGATTCGGGTTCTGTCGGCGTGAGCAACTCAATTCTATCACCCAGTGCCAACAACCTTGCCTGCGTATAAGCACCCAGATACTTCACCCGTTTCCCTACCTGCTCCATCCCGATGCCCTGCAAAAATGTTACGGCTGCCATGATACCTCTGGCCAGGCCCAGGCTCTGTGTACCGCCGAAATAGCGGTGTGCGCTGTCTGCATAATGTGTGTCTTTAATGGGCACGCTCGCCATATTCCATTCGCCGGTGTCGCCGCCGCCACCCACGAAATAGGGCTGCAGCATTTTCTGGAAGTCGCGGCTCACATACAGGAATCCCGTTCCCTTGGGGCCCAGCATCCATTTGTGGCAACAACTTGCATAAGTGTCGCAGCCGATGTCATGCAGGTCCAGTGGCATCATGCCCGGGCCATGAGCCCCATCAATGGCGCTGAACAATCCTTTGGCCTTTGCCAGCCGACAGATGTCTCGGACGGGCAGCACTTGCCCTTGTGTGCAAGGGATATGTGGCACCGCAATCGCGCGGGTCTTGGGACCAATCATCTGCTCGATGCGCGTCAGGGTCTCGGCTGCTGTGGGTGCTGGCGCCACGGCTTTCAACACAATGCCATGCAGTTTCCGCCGGTTCAGCCAGGGGAAAGCATTGCCTACATGCTCCTGAGTACTTAAAATCACTTCGTCACCTGCATGCAGTGGCAGCCCCCAGCAGGCGATGTTGATACCTTCGGTCACATTATGCGTCAGTGCGATCTCATCCGCATCGGCACCCAGAAAACCAGCCAAACTTTTGAGCGCATCCATGTAGCCATCGTAATGGCCATAGCGATCTGTATCCATCATGCCTTCCTGCGTCGCCTGGATGACGGATTGTGGCGAAGGGCCCAGCGTGCCATTATTGAGGTAAGCCCATTCCCGAGACAGGGGAAACTGATTTCTGAGGGCTGCCCAATAGGCTTCATCATGGGTCGCATCGCCGGCGGGTGGAGCAGGCATGGGTGCCGCTAATGCACTCAACTCTTGCAACGAACAGGCAGACAAAAACGCAGATGCACGAAGGAAATAGCGGCGGCTCAGCGGCATAGGACAACTTTCATTTTGGGATAAAAAGGTACAACCGGGCGCTTCGTCATGATAAAAACGAAGCGTATGCCGCATCTGTGCGATTCTTTTTTTATCGGCAATATTTCGCTACCCGGCATCCGTTGCGTCGCACACTTCGGCAAAATTTCGCTGCCTGACTTTGCCCGTGGATTGATTAATAGAAAACGCTCCACATGCCATGAGCAAAGCAACATAGCAGCACTGGCCCCTCAATGTGCGACGCAACGGATGCCACACCAGGGCACAAAAGCTGGCTTCAAAAAATGTTTCAAACAAAATGAATCTTCATGCCTGCTGTAGTGCATGAAAAAGGCTGCCTCGGATGAAGCAGCCTCAGTATTCAATCTGTTGGGTGATGTAGTCTATGGGAATTCGAAGCGAGTGGTGGAGTCTTTTACGATGAGGATATTCAGTTGCTTCAGGGTTGCCGTGCCGGAGATATGCTCTACCTGGATGGCTTTCACCTGATGCACCCCAACAGTGATGTTTGGGTAGGTGGAGCTATCGCCGCCGTAG
>CAYRJR010000038.1:7978-17977 GCA_964424655.1 uncultured Chitinophagaceae bacterium | reverse complement strand
TGGCAGATACACGGTCTGCGTAACAGCCTACGGTTCCTGCGGCACCAACACCCACTGCGACCAAACGCCGCTGAGCGTCAGCGGTATGGCAGCTTTGCAAGGGGTGAGCGTGTATCCCAATCCTGCTGAGGATGTGCTTACTATCGAAGGCGCGGCGGGGGCCGGTTTTATCCTGAGCAACCACATTGGCCAGCAGGTTTTGCAGGGGCACATCCGCACAGCGAAAGAGGAGATAGACATCAGTTCGTTGCCATCGGGTAGCTACCTGTTGCAGCTTACAGATAAGGAGGGTCAGCGGGGGGTGATGATGGTGCTGAAGCAGTAAAAACTTTCAACCATGAATAAGATGCAATATCTCAATCCTGCCAACCACGATGTAACCGTGAGCTACAACTTTGGCGAAGCGACTCCGGGTGACGTTTTGCGCCGCATCACAGTGTACGACATGGTTGGAAAGCCCGTTTACATCCAGCCTGTAACCACAGCCGTAGGCAATATGCAGATTCCTGTTGAAAGCCTGGCTTCCGGCACCTATCTGCTGCGCATGGAAGAAAACGGCAGAACCATACAAGTACAGCGCATCTCTGTGGTGCACTAAGCTTTCCCTAAACATGCAGGGCTGCCAAGGTGCGGCTCTGCATGTTCTTTTCCATCCATTCCATCTAAAAAAAACTACCCGACCTTATGAATAGGTTCATACAACTTTTTGGCTTTGCACTTTTTATCACGATGATCTCCATTACTGCCCAAGCCCAGCAATATCGCTGGGTAACAGGTGGAGGTAGCGCGTGTACTGGCGGTATCTACCGCCTATTGGACAAGATAACCCATCTCACTACCGACGCTCACGGAAACATCTATGTCCTCGCAAGTATTGGCGATGACAACATTGTTGCAGATACCTTTTCCCTGACCCGGGGCTATGCCGGCGTTCATTGCGACCAGCAGTTGCTATTTGCGAGCTACAATTGTAATGGCAACATGCGCTTTGCCAAATTTATCAATGCTTACAATATTGCATATGATGGTGCAGGAAGCGTTTATATTGCCGGGGTCGTAGCGGGCGACGGGGGTACGATTGGTACAGGCGCCAAGCGCTTTTTCAGTAGTGATACTGTGGTCAATACAGGGAACTACAATAGCTTTCTGATAAAATACGACACCAGTGGAAATATGAAATGGCTGAGGTTTCTAGGAGTGGATTCGCCAATGAATGCTTTAGTTGGCATGAGGAGTTGTGGCCTTGCCATTGATGCAAACGGAAACATCCATATGGCCGCGAACCTTGCAAGTGGTATCCGATTAAATGCTGCTACCTCATCTGTAGGAGGGAATTATGACCTTGTGTATAACCCGACCGGTACCCTTACAAACATTACTCTACTGCCAATTGACAGCGCGTATTACATCACTCATGCTATTATCAATCAGAAAAGTAGCGTTATGTATTTGAGGTTGCAAGGCTGGGATGCCAATATAAATTCACAGGCAGTATGCTGCATAAAAAACAATTTTATAGCCTGGATAGACAGTTTAGGTGAATATCGTGGCATTGGCGGCATTGACTATAAGGGAGGAGATGCCATTTATGTGTCTCTTACAGGAGCCAGACGTCCATACTCCTTTGGTGGCCTCACCGGCAGCAACACCACCTACCCCGGTCCGAGCAACTACTATTCTGCAATTATACGTCTGGATACCAATGGAATAGGCAAATGGGCTTATCAATTAGACGGCACAACAGGCGTTAATAACCTGCTCGGCCTTACTATTCTGCCAAGTGGAAATGTCGCAGCCGTCGGTGCATTCGTTCAAACTATCAGGCACGGCAATGATAGTCTGGTAGCTCCTGCGTCAGAATCTATTAATCCTTACCTGCTTATCGTGGATAGCAGCGGCAATCTCGTCAAGCTTGACCAGATGCATGGGGGAGGCTACACCGATTGTAGTGTTGCCATTACGTCTGATAAATCAGGCAGTCTCTACCTCGGAGGCTACTATGAAACAACAATGACCGCCACCGGCCTTGGCACAGGCATTTCCAGCACCGGCGGTACGGCTGATTTCTGGTTGATGAAGTATGGCTACCCCTGCAACTGCCCTGCTCCTACCGCCCATTTCAATGCGGGTACGCCGTCCGGGAAAACAGTGTCCTACACCTACTCTGGCACCACCTCCGGCCTCGACAGCCTCGTCTGGAGCTTCGGCGATGGCGCCACACAAACCGTAAAGTCCGGCTTCACCACGCCCGTGTCGCACACCTTCATCGCCAATGGCCGCTTCAATGTGTGTGTTACGGCCTACGCCACCTGCGGGGTCAACACCTATTGCCAGCAAACGGCGCTGGCCGTGGGCGGCATGAGCCTGCCCGAAGGCCTGAAAGTGTATCCCAATCCCGCACAGGATGCACTGCATATTGAAGGCGCGGCGGGCGCGCATTTTACCCTCAGCAACCACATCGGCCAGCAAGTGTTGCAGGGGCAAATCCACTCAGCGCAAGACGTGCTCGACATCCGCTCGCTGCCCTCGGGCACCTATCTGCTCCAGCTTACCGACACGCAGGGCCGGCGCGGGGTGATGATGGTGGTAAAACAGTAGGGGATGAAACAGTGGGTTCGGCCTGTGCTACAGCAAATGGGCAAAGCCGCGCAGCGAAATATGGCTGAAGAGTGCGACGCAACGGATGCTGCATCGGGCTGCGAAAGCTGGCTAAAAAATCCTCCTGAGCGACGGGAAGCCGGTTGTGAATATGTAAGGAAATTCAAGGCTCAGGCCTCGCAATATTCAGGCTCGGCCACAGTCAATTTGGGTGCCGGGGTTGCACTGCGAAGCACCGCCTTCTTCGGCAATTGAATCACGCGCATCCAGGCCAGCAGGCGGATGATGGGATAGATGGGGTCTATCTCATGCCAGCGATGGCCGAAGTTGATGGCCGAAGGGCGCTTGTGGTGGTTGTTGTGATAGGATTCGCCGAGCATGAGTAGGTCTATCGAAAACAAATTTTTGGACAGGTTCTTCATCCGGAAATTGATGTAGCCATACTTATGGGCGAACCAATTGATCACAGCGCCATGAAAGCCACCCATAGTGATAATGACCGGCAGCAACAGCCAAAGCCAGGGGCTGGTAGCGAAGAAGGCAAACATCAGAACATAGCCTGCGACCCAAAGTGCGACAGAGATGTCTGTGTCTGCCCAGCGGTCGAAAGCGGGCCATGAAGGCAGGTTTTTTTCAAAGCGGGGTTCTATCTCCATCCGGTTTTGAATGATGTTGCGGTAATAAGCTCTGGTGCGCCACATCATCGAAAAGACATTAGAGGAATAGTCGGGCGAATGTGGGTCCAGTTCGGTGTCTGTGTAGGCATGGTGATAGCGGTGCATGATGGCATATGCCCGGGGATTCATGTAGGAAGAGCCCTGAGCGATATAGGCGCATACATAGAACACGCGCTCCCAGCCTTTGCTCATCTCAAAAGCGCCGTGGGCTGCATAGCGATGCTGAAAAAAGGATTGAAAGAATAGGGACAGATACCAGAGCGAGCCGAAGAAAATCAGGATAAACATTCCGTTTTGTTTCTTGTCTTTTGAGTTGAGGACTATTCCTTAGCCTGTGGCAATCAGGTATCGAAAAGTGTAGCAGGGGCTGCACTTTCTTAATGAACACCTCAGAAGGGCCGGGGAAAAATCGGCGCGAAGATACTGGGTTGAGGATGGCAGGCACATAGAATTTCCTGTTCATCCCCGGCAGGCACTTACCGGCAGTTGTGGGGGTGCTTGCAGGCTGAGTGAAATGCCGGATAGTAGTACCGGCCCCTCAGTGTGCGACGCAACGGAAGCTGCATGGGGCTGCAAAAGCTGAAAAAAAAATGCTCAAGAAAGCAGGGGTTGAATAAAAAATTGCCCCGCTCTGTGGGAACGGGGCAAAGGAGATATTGGGTTTCGGCTTACTTCACTTCTTCATATTCGGCATCTGCCACGCCACCGTCGCCGGCAGGTTGGCTTTGCTGGCTATTGTCGGCAGCATCCTGAGCCTCGCCACCGGCCTGATACATGTGCTGGCTGGCAGCCTGCCAGGCTGTGTTGAGCTTTTCCATAGCCGCATCAATACCGCTGAGGTTTTCGCTCTTGTGGGCATCGCGAAGCTCAGTGAGGGCTGATTCGATATTGCCTTTTTCGGCAGCAGGAATCTTCTCTCCATATTCCTTCAATTGCTTTTCGGAATTGAAGATGAGGCTGTCGGCCATGTTGAGTTTTTCAACGCGCTCGCGCACCTGCTTGTCAGATTCTTCATTGGCCTTGGCTTCATTTTTCATGCGCTCGATTTCGTCCTTAGACAGGCCGGAGCCGGCTTCGATGCGGATGTTCTGTTGCTTGCCCGTGCCCTTGTCTTTTGCGGTTACGTTCAGGATACCGTTGGCGTCAATGTCGAAGGTGACTTCGATTTGGGGTACGCCGCGTGGAGCGGGTGGGATGCCATCGAGGTTGAAGCGGCCTAGGCTCTTGTTGTCCTTAGCCATAGGGCGCTCGCCTTGCAGCACTACGAGGTCCACGCTGGGCTGGTTGTCAGCAGCGGTGGAGAAGACTTCGGCTTTCTTGGTCGGGATGGTGGTGTTGGCTTCGATGAGCTTAGTCATTACACCACCCATCGTTTCGATGCCGAGGGAAAGTGGAGTCACATCGAGCAGGAGCACATCCTTCACATCGCCGGTGAGTACACCACCCTGGATGGCTGCACCAACAGCTACAACTTCATCCGGGTTCACGCCCTTGTTAGGCTTTTTGCCGAAGAATTTTTCAACTACTTCCTGAATCTTGGGGATACGGATAGAGCCGCCCACGAGGATGACTTCATCAATGTCAGAAGTGCTCATACCGGCATCTTTGAGCGCCTTGCGGCAAGGCTCCAGGGTGCGCTCGACGAGGCTGTCTGACAGTTGCTCGAATCGGGCGCGGCTGAGCTTGCGCACGAGGTGCTTGGGCCCGCCATCCACGGCGGTGATGTAGGGCAGGTTGATTTCGGTTTCCTGAGAGGAGGAGAGCTCAATCTTGGCCTTTTCAGCAGCTTCTTTCAGGCGTTGCCAGGCCATAGGGTCTTTGTGCAGGTCAATGGCTTCATCCTTTTTGAATTCATCGGCCAGCCAATCCATAATTACCTTATCGAAATCATCGCCGCCGAGGTGGGTATCACCATTGGTAGATTTCACTTCAAACACGCCGTCGCCGATCTCGAGGATGGAGATATCGAAGGTGCCGCCGCCGAGGTCGAAGACGGCAATCTTAGAGTCTGTATGTTGCTTGTCGAGGCCATAGGCGAGGGCTGCGGCGGTAGGTTCGTTGATAATGCGGCGGACAGTCAGTCCTGCGATTTCGCCGGCTTCTTTGGTGGCCTGGCGCTGGGCATCGTTGAAGTAAGCAGGCACGGTGATGACGGCTTCTTTCACTTCCTGACCCAGAAAATCCTCAGCAGTCTTCTTCATTTTCTGAAGAATCATAGCCGAGATTTCCTGCGGGGTATAGGGGCGGCCTTCGATGTCCACGCGGACAGTATTGTTGTCGCCCTTGACGATTTTGTAGCTGTTGTGTTTGATTTCCTCGCCCACTTCATCGAAGCGCCGACCCATGTAGCGCTTGATGGACATAATGGTGTTGGTAGGGTTGGTGATAGCCTGACGCTTGGCGGGGTCGCCCACTTTACGCTCCCCGTTTTTCAGGAAAGCGACGACGGAAGGTGTGGTGCGGCGGCCTTCATCATTCGCGATGACGACCGGTTCGTTGCCTTCCATCACAGCCAGGCAGGAGTTGGTGGTGCCGAGGTCTATGCCGATAATTTTTGCCATGTCTATGTGTTATTTATTTGTCTTGAATACTGGGATTGATAGTGCTTTCGAGTTGAAAAAATTCAATTAGTGCCGTTTGGTCAATAAAGGTGCCATGGCTGGCAGCGTGGAAAAATTGTCACGCCCTGCTGCCAGAATGAAAGAAAATGCCTTGCATTTCTGCAAGGCAAGTCATGTGAAAAGCAAATGAACCGGAAAGCCTGTCAATGGTCTGAGCGGCCTTTGAAGTTGAGCGGCTTGGTGATCGAGTTGCTCATCAGCGAGTCAAGGGTGAGGTCGCTGACCGGTGCATAATAGGAGCGCATGGCACGGCTGGCGAACAAGCCATACACGTTATTGCCTTTAATGTTGGTGTAAATCGGTCGAATCTGGTCGGCGGTGAGGCCGCCTTCGGCGCTGTTGATTTTTTTGAATAATGAATACTCCGTGCTTCCGGTCCAGACGAAAACCTGAGCCGTATCCATATAGCGTTCGATGCCATTGGGCGCATCCGGAATGGCAGAATGCAGGAAAGAATAAAAAGAGCGCTGGGAAGTGCTCAGCACCACACTGGCCTTGCCCGGTGTAGCCTCAGTGGAAGCAAAAGTCCAATCCTTGCTGTGGTCAGTTTGCTGGTTGGTGATGACATTCTTGTCCACATAATTGAAGCGAATGATGCCTTCAAACGACTGAGCGTTTCCGGGCACACTCACGGTGAGTGAGAAATTGCTGCGGTCGGATACGGCAGGGAATACCAGCTCATAGCGAAACATGAATTCATCCACACGGAAATTATCCGGAACAATACCGGTCTCTGAGGAGTCAGTCTCACCGGTGCTGTGGTTGATGATGACTAAGCGATAGGTATAGGCAGCATTCAGGCTGCGGGTAGTCTTGTAGGCATAGTTGGGCGCATTGAAGAACACGCCGGAATCTTTCTGATAGCCTTCCTGGTTCAGATCCACGCGGGGCAATACTTCATCATGAATGATGGTGCCGGCATTTAGCTCGCGGAGGTGCACTTCCAAAGCAGCATAAAAGTTGGAGTCAGCCACCTGAGCCATGTCCAGTGAGCTTTTGTTTTCATCCAGGAATGCCTTTTGAATCCGGATGTAATGAGCGGTGTCATCCATATTCATCAGACCATAGACGACGGTAACCGGCTTGTAGGATGCCGCGATCTTAAAATCTTCGGAGCAGGAAGCCAGGAGACAAAGGGCAGGTAGCAGCAGGACAGCGAGACGGCGGATGTAATTAGGCATCTGAAGAGGATATTTTCAGGGAGGCGCAAAGGTAGGGGAATGAATAAGGGGGCTCTGGGGGACCCGGCGATGAACGGGCAGGCAGTGTCGTGTGTTGCCGATTTTTTCAGGCTACTGGCCTCATATGCTAATAATGGGCTGAGCTGTGGCGCCATTTCAAATTGCATTTACAGAAATCAAATGTCTTTGTACGATGACTACTACTTTTCTCACATTCTAACGATGGCCCATTCCGTGCATTTTTACCGCACAGTAAACTCGCTGTAATTAACCTGTTCCTCAAAAATTTATTTCCAATTACATCATGAAAAGATTATTCAGCTTAATGATTGCCTGCAGCCTATTGTTTATTGCCTGCAAGAAAGATGACAGCAACCCCGGCGGCGGCGGCGGCGGTGGCTCACTCCCGGAAAACACGATGCGCTACAGCAAAACTGGCATGGGCGACTCCAGCACGACATTCAACAATATCACCTGCGGAACCGAGACTAACTCGGTGGGTACCTTTTGGTCTGTACGAGCCTTCTTTGATGTGGGCGGGCCTGCATATGATCGGCTGTCTGTTGCCTGGAAGACAGAGCCTGCAACCGGCGATTACAACATTCAATCGTTTAGCAACTATGGCAATCTACCCACTGGGATTGCGGCTTCCAACCTCACATTCCGGGGCTATAACAATAGCTTCCTGAACGGTACCGTACGCGTCAGCGAATCGGGCGGCAAGAAAAAGATAAGCTTCGAAAACCTGGTATTTTACTATACCAATGGCGGGGTGAGCGACTCCATGAAGATTGCCACTTCGGTGACTTGTAACTAAGGGTATTAGAACGTGTTTTCCTGAGTCGCGACCCTTAGGTCGCGGCTTTTTTCATGCCAGTAGTATTTCCTTCCCTCTTTTCCCAAACAAGCAAATGCTTCTGGTTTCAGAGAAGAACCTCGCTGAGCTTTTTCTCCCGCTACATTCGCACAAACGAATACCGTATGTTGCACCCATTCCGCGCCATGCGCTGCCTGCTTTTGGCCGTCTGCGCCGCGCTTTCTTTTTCCGGCTTTGCTCAGGACCTGAGCCAACCCCTTCCCCAGGACCCGCAAGTCATCAAAGGCACTTTCCCCAACGGGCTGACCTACTATTTCCGCCACAACAAAAAGCCAGAGCAAAAGGTGGAGCTGCGGCTGGTGGTGAAGGCCGGTTCTATCCTGGAAACACCAGACCAGCTTGGCCTGGCTCACTTCATGGAGCACATGAACTTCAATGGCCTGAAACATTTTCAGAAGAATGAGCTGGTGAGTTACCTGCAAAGTATCGGTGTGGAGTTTGGCGCCGACCTGAATGCCTACACCAGCTTCGACGAGACGGTGTATATCCTACCCATCCCTACCGACAAACCAGACAACCTGGAGAAGGGATTTCAGATTGTAGAAGACTGGGCACACAACGCCCTGCTCACGGATAAAGACATCAATGAAGAGCGCGGTGTGGTGCTGGAAGAAAGCCGCCTCGGCAAGGGCGCGGACGACAGGATGCTGAAAAAATATTTCCCCAAATACGCCTCCGGAACGCTCTACGCCGAAAGGTTGCCCATCGGCAAAGACGCAATCCTCAAAACCTTCAAACCCGATGTGCTTCGCCGCTTTTATCACGACTGGTATCGCCCCGACCTACAAGCCGTCATTGTAGTGGGAGATATTGATTCGGCCACCGCCATTTCACTCATCACTAAACATTTCAAAGACCTGAAGAACCCCGCTAATGAACGCCCGCGCAATTACATCGCTGCAAAGCCCCGTGCAAAGGCAGAAGCTATGGTAGTGAGTGATAAGGAAGCCATCAGTCCTTCCCTGCAAATCCTTTTCCCGGTTCAGAAACATGAAGAAGACAAGAGCCTCGGCGACTACCGCCATTCCCTGATGCGTGGACTGGCCCTGAGCATCATCAACCGCCGCTTGCGCGACTTGTCTCAAAGCGCCAACCCGCCTTTCGCCTACGCCTTTGCCGGTTTCGATGATATGATCCACGGATATCAGAGTTTCACGGCCTCTACCACCTTTACTACGGATGGCGTGCAGAAGCCACTCGATGCCCTGGTGGCAGAGTTGCTTAAGGCTCGTGATTTTGGCTTCAATGAGGCAGAACTGGAGCGTGCAAAAGCAGAGCTGATGGCTGGCATGGACAAGATGTATAATGAACGCAAGACCACACCCAGCCAGGTGTATGCCGAAGAGTATATCCGCAACTTCCTGAATGGTGAAGCCATGCCGGGTCTGAGTAATGAGTACAATTACTACAAAGAATTGCTGCCCGGCATCACAGCCTCAGAAGTATCGGCTCTGCCTAAAAAATGGATGAGCAGCCTGAACACATTTACCCTAATCACAGCTCCGCAAAAACAAAGCCTGCCCCTGCCTACCGATGCCGGCCTGCTGGCCCTGTCTCAAAAAGCATTCGCTCAAAAAGTGGAAGCCAACAAGGAGGAAGCTGTAGCAAAATCCCTTTTAGAAAAATTGCCTGCTCCCGGTAAGCTCACAGCAAGAAAAGCAGAACCGGCACTCGGCGCGACGACATACACATTCAGCAACGGCATCAGGGTCACTATCAAAACCACCGATTTCAAAAGCGATGAAATCCGACTGAATGGTGTGAAAAAAGGTGGCACCAATAATTACGGTATCGCCGACAAGCAAAGCGCCCAATACGCAGACGATGTTGTGGGCGCAATGGGTTTTGGTTCCTTCACACCTACCCAGATTGAGCAAATCATGGCTGGCAAGGTGGCATCCGTAAGCACCAGCATGGGCGATATACACGACAATGTCTCAGCATCCAGCAATGTGAAAGATTTCGAGACGATGCTGCAATACCTATACCTCCGTCTGACAGCCCCACGAAAGGATGAAGCACTCTTCGATGCCTTCCGCCTGAAG
>CAYRJR010000038.1:0-7968 GCA_964424655.1 uncultured Chitinophagaceae bacterium | reverse complement strand
CTCCAGTTCCTCTCTGCCTCGCCACAAATCGCATTTTTCGACAGCACCTTCGGCGTCCTATATGACCACAATCCTCTGGCTCCTTCGCCCGTGCCTAAGCCTGCGGACTTTGATGCCATTCACTTAGACCGCTCCCTGGAGATTTATAAAAATGAATTCGGCGATGCCAGCGGCTTCGAATTTTTCATCGTAGGAAACGTGGATACAGCCACCGCCCTGCCCCTGCTGGAAACTTATCTTGGCGGGCTGCCCACCAGCGGCAAAAACCCTTCTTTCAAAGACAATGGCGTGCGCCCCATCCAGGGCAAAAAGAAGATGGTGATGCTGAAAGGCAAGGAAAAGAAAAGCCTGATTCTGGAACTGTATCATGGCGAGCATCCTTACAGCGAAGATTTCCAACTCCGGACAGAAGCCCTGGCAGAAGTGCTCAACATAAAAGTGATCGAAGACCTCCGCGAAAAACTGGGCAGCATCTATTCAGGCGGCTTCCAGGCCCAGGTCTCTCAAGAGCCTTTCCCACATTATAGCATGGTGCTTTATCTGCCCTGCGGCCCCGAAAATGTGGACAAGCTGCTCAGCGCTTCAGCAGAAGAAATCAGGAACATTCAGGAACACGGCGTGGACCCGAAAAACCTCGAAAAAGTAAAGAGCCAATGGCACGAAAAGCATAAAGTGAACATGAAAGAAAACGGCTACTGGACTTCCGTACTTGAGCGCGTCCTGTACCTCAATCGCGACCAAAACCATGTGCTCCAATACGACCAATGGATTGACAGCCTCAGTTCCGAACAACTACAGCAAACCGCCCGCGAAATATTCAACGGCGCAAATGAATTCACTTCCATCCTCAACCCGGAATTGTAATCGCTCACTCCATCAACAGACAAGAGGTCGCTTCACCAAAGCGACCTCTTTTTTTGATACCCTGAATGCTTTTTTTATCAGCTTTTGCAGCCCGATGAAACATCCGTTGCGACGCTCCGTTCATCAGGATTTCGCTACTAAGCAGTTCACAGCAAACGACCATAAAAAGCTGTTGAATCATCGTGCGAAACCCGCGCCGGCACACAAAAAAGGTCAGCTTGCAAACAACAATTGAGCATAAGAACAGGAGAAAAAAAACGCCCCAGCCAATAAGCTGAGGCGTCGTCTGAAAAAATCAAATCATCATTTGCCCGGCGTATAACCCAGGCCCATATTCCAAAACAGGAATGCCCATTTGTCAGCCAGTTCATCAATCAGCATAGAGGTAGGTTTTCCGGCGCCATGCCCGGCCTTCGTCTCAATGCGAATCAGCGTCGGATGTTTGCAGGACTGATCCGCCTGTAAAGCAGCCGCAAACTTGAACGAATGAGCCGGCACCACACGGTCATCATGGTCGCCTGTCATCACCAGCGTGGCAGGATAGCAAGTGCCCTTGCGCACATTATGCACCGGCGAGTAATGGTAGAGATATTCAAACATCTCTTTGCTGTCATTGGCAGTGCCGTAATCATAGGCCCAGCCTGCACCGGCTGTGAACTTGTGGTAGCGCAGCATATCCAACACACCCACCTGCGGGAAGGCAACACGAAACATTTCCGGGTGCTGTGTGATTGAGGCTCCTATCAGCAGGCCGCCATTGGATGCCCCGGAAATAGCCAACCTATCCGAACTGGTGTATTTGTTTTGAACCAGATATTCAGCAGCAGCAAAAAAGTCATTGAAGACATTTTGCTTGTGCATCTTGATGCCTGCATTATGCCACTGGTCACCATACTCGCCACCACCGCGGATATTGGCAACCGCATACACGCCTCCGGCTTCGATAAACGTGAGATTCGAAACAGAAAAAACAGGGGTGATTGAGATATTAAAACCACCATAGCCATATAGCATGGTCGGGTTTTGTCCATCCAGTTTCAGGCCCTTCCGATAGGTGATAATCATTGGCACGATCGTGCCATCCTCAGAGGTGTATTTCACCTGCCTGCTCTCAAAACGGCTGGGGTCAAATTTTACAGTGGGCTTCTTGAAGACAGTGGTCTTTCCGCTGAGCATATCGTAATGAAAAATGGTAGGCGGATAGATGTAGGAAGTGTAGGTGTAATAGAGGTCATGTTCGTGCTCTTTACCCGAAAAGCCACTGGCGGTGCCAAGTCCCGGCAACTTGATTTCACGTTCCATCTTTCCATCAGGAGCATATTGATACACCTTGCTCACAGCATCTTCGATGTAGCGGGCAAAGAATTTACCGCCACAGGTGCTCACTTCAAGCGGGAAGTTTTTTTCAGGAATTAAATCTTTCCAGCCATTGGGCTGCGGGTTAGCTGCATCGGCCACTACAAGCTTCCGGTTGTGCGCGCCCTGATTGGTGCTGATGTAGAGTTTACCATTGTGGCTCCAGACCACATTCTGCTCATATTCGTAGCCTGTGACAACCGGTAGAATCGGAGCCTTTGCCATTGTCAGGTTTTGGATGTACAACTCATTGCCGTAAGTGGCATTGGCAGCAGTAATGACCAGGAATTGCTGGTCTTCGGTAACCTCTGCACTGATGTAGCGGCGCGGTGTGGTTTCTCCTCCGAAGATGAGCAGGTCTTCGTCCTGCGAAGTACCCAGCTTGTGATACATCAGCTTGTGATGTTCTGTCTTGGCGCTGAGCTGAGATCCCTGTGGCTTGTCGTAGGTGCTGTAGTAAAAACCATCATTGTGCTTCCAAGCGATGCTGCTGAATTTCAGATTCCGCAGGGTGTCGCCCAGTTGCTTCCCCGTCTTTACATCCAGCACTACTCCTTTATTCCAGTCAGAGCCACCTTCCGAAACGAGGTACGTGCAAAGCGAGCCGTCTTTCGAAAAATAAATTCCCGCCAGCGATGAAGTACCGTCTTTCGAAAACGTATTGGGGTTTAGGAAAACTTCGGCCTGACTCTTGGCTTTCTGGCGGTATAGTACGCTCTGATTTTGCAGGCCATCATTCTTGTAGAAATAAGTGTATTCGCCTTCATGAAAGGGAGCAGAGTACTTCTCGTAGTTCCAAAGTTCAGTGAGCCGTTTGCGGATGGCATCACGGAATGGAATCTGAGCCAGATAGGCATCGGTCACTTTATTCTCTGCCACTACCCAGTCATGGGTTTGTTCCGAGCGGTCATCTTCCAGCCAGCGATAAGGGTCATGGACGACCGTTCCGAAAAAGGTGTCCACCTGAGGCACCGTATGCGTGAAAGGATACTGGCCGGTAAAATCCGGGCTGGTTTGTGCTGAAAGCTGGAGAGACATGAGGAGTGCCGGAATAAGGAGTCGCTTCATGGCAACGTCTGTTTTTTTAAGGCTGTGAAAGTAGGAAGGGCTGCACCTGCTATACCTGAGCTACAACAAGAAATCAGTTGAGCGAAATATCAGGAAGGGAAGTAGAAACTGTGTTGTGAAAGCGCAGAGGCTGGCAGAGTACTTCTGTAAAATAAGGGTGCAGCGGAAAGCTGGATACCAGTTCCATGGCATCCTGCTCATCAGTTGCCATGATGACACACCAAATCATTTTCAACGATTGAGCCAGGCTGTATGTGATTACCCTTCCTTCTGAAAAAAGAGCAGAAACACGCAGCCTTTGTTGTGGGATTACGGCTTCAATTTCATCTGTCATTGCCGGTAATTCCAATTGAAACATGTAGGCAGTCATAAAAGAAAAGCGGTGCAACCCGTGTGAGGCTGCACCGCTAAGGTACTTGGATAATAGACGACTACCGGATGAGTGTGACGTTGCCTGTTGCTTTCATGCGCTCCTGATTGACGCAGGCACCTTCGGCTTCCCATACATACACACCAAATGGTGCCGGATTGCCATTGTAAGTGCCGTCCCATTCATTAGTCGGGTCACTGGTGCTGAATACTTCACGACCCCAACGGTCGAAAATCCGGAAATAATACAGCACGGAAATCTGCCTGTTTTTCATACCTAAAGTGGTAAGGTCACCACTGTGGTTGCCCGGGGCAAAATCATTTGGCATGTTAAAGCCATTGCACAGCACTTTCACAACTACCGTATCCATCGAAACACAACCCAGCGTATTGGTCACTTTCAGGATATAGCTCTTCGTGGTTCGTGGGTTTACCGTAGGAAACAGGCTGAACACATTGTCTATGTTTTCAGGAGGCGACCATTGGTAAGTCATCTTGGGAGCAATGAGCGTATTGGGGCCACCAATGATTGTCTTTGCGCCATCAGCAATGCTGCGATCCGGGCCAGCATCTGCGCGCACATCGCTCACATCCACTTTAATCACGGTATCTACAACGCAGCCATTTTTCATCGGAATATTGATGGTATATTGAGTAGTCTGCCTCGGGTAAGCACGAACTAAAGAACCTTGCGTATCCGTGAGGTTGTAATTCGGGCTGTAGGTGTAGCGGACAGCATCTTCCGTGTTCGCAAATAAGGTAACTGTATCGCCCTGGCAAATCAACGTGTCATGGGCAATGGTCATAGGCGGAATATTCCGAATCTCAATCTGCTGGCAATCCACTTCCATATTGGGCAAGCCTTCGTTGACGACGAGCAGGATATTATATCGGCCTGCCGTGTCGTAAGTGTATGCAGGCGGGATTGCAGCAGTAGAAGATTGAATGCTGCTGTTGTGGCATTGGGGGAACGTAAGTCGGGTAAGCGTATTATTCCCCTCATTGATTACGAAAGCATAAAGTGAGTCTTTGTCGCGAAGGATACGGGAAATGTCTTCAGGCTGGTTGAAGGTGGAGTTCACAGGTATTTCACCTGACCAGGTGCTGGTAGAGAGCCTGGGTATATCCACTCGCAACACAGAGTTATCACCGGCATTGGTCACAAAGGCCTTGAACTCTCCACAATCCTTTGTCAGACTGATAGCAGTGGGCTCCGTGGTATAATTACGGTAGCCGGTAGCCACAGTGCTCACAGGTATGTTGGAGAGTGTATTGCCGAAATAAAGCTTAACGATATTGTAGTAGCTGAAACCACCTCCACCACCGCCGCCACCACCAACCTTCTTAGTGTTGGGCACTAAGAAATACCAGTTGCCATTGTCGTAGAAAGGGGCTATATCATTGCCGTTTGCCAGGTCATTCCCCGGATTACCGAGATCTGTATAAGTGGGGGTGCGGGAAATATTCTTGCCAAAATTTAGCCGAATCAGGTGGTCGTTCCCTTTGTTCACCACGAAGCCATAATACACGTCTGCATCGCGGGATACGAAAATGCCTTGTGGGTCATCCAACACACCGCCTATATTAGAAAACCGAACACCATTGGGCACATTAGCCAGAGTGTTTCCAAAATCAAAACGGGATATGCTGGAAGGAGCACCACTACCACCACCACAAACAAACAGAAACCACTTGCCGGAATCCTGTAACAAGTACACTGAATTGGGCGAGGGAGACACCGTTGTGTCTAAGCTGCCGAAGTTGGTAATGGTAGGGATATTGTTCAGTTTCTTGCCAAAATTCAAACGAAGCAACTGATTCCCATTGGTGTTCACAACGAAACCATAGTAGTTGTCGCCGTCTTTGGCAATTTCAATCCCTGAAGGGTCATCAAACCCAAAGCTGCCGCCCAGGTTTTCTTCAATAGGCTTATTCAACAGATAGCCCGAACAAAAGCCCCAATAGTAGCTGCTGGCGTTCATCGTGTGGGGCGCCAAATGAATCTTTTGCCCAACGCAAGCAGTGTCGGTCTCCAGATCAAAATAACTCTGCGCATACAGTCCTGCAGGCAGCAGGAGCAACGCAGCAAATGCCAGTAGTAGGCGTTTGTTCATAGACGGTAAAAATAGATGGCTTTACAACAGTGGGCTAATATACCCATTCGCCCCAAACTTGCTGGCCGAACGGCTATTTTTATTCCAAAATTCAATAGAAATGACGGGTTTTCAATACGCGCGCAACTTGATATGCAAGACAGGCGTCCTGGCCCTTTTGGTTGGTTATTGCGCTCCTTTTTCCGCCGCAAAGGAAGGAATGTGGCTACCTCCCAAGCTGAAATTACATGCCGCTGACATGAAGGCAGAAGGCCTGGAAATCCCGGTAGACCAGCTCTACAATGCCGATGGTACCGGCCTCAACAATGCCGTAGTACTCTTTGGCCGGGGCTGCACCGGCGAAATAATTTCTTCCCAGGGCTTAATACTTACCAACCACCACTGCGGCTATGGAAGCGTCCAACGACTCAGCAGCATGGCCAATGATTATTTCGCTGCAGGCTTCTGGGCAATGAATCAAAACGAAGAATTGCCTTGCCCGGGGCTTACGGTCACTTTTGTTCGAAAGATGGAAAACGTGACCGACAAAATCACGTACGATTTACCCGACACCCTTTCAGAAAGCATTCGCGACAACATCATTTCCGTTCGTGTGCGTGCCTTGGAAAAAGGCTATAAGCTCAGCACGGGCCTGGATGCTCAAATCAAACCCTTTTATGAAGGCAATCAATTTTGGGTCATCCTCACTGAGACCTACCGCGACATACGGCTGGTAGGCTTCCCCCCAAACGGCATCGGTACGTTTGGCGGAGATACTGACAATTGGATGTGGCCGCGTCATACAGGTGATTTTTCACTCTTTCGAGTCTATGCAGGGAAGGATGGGAAGCCTGCCGACTATAACAAAGACAACAAACCTTATCGCCCCAAGCAGTTTTTCAATATCAGTACATCCGGCTACCGCGAAGGTGATTTTGCTATGGTCTATGGCTTCCCTGCAGTTACCCGCGAATACATTACCCAGTCCCAACTCAGTCTCATCACGGACATTCAGGACCCCATCCGCATTGAGATGCGCACTAAAAAACTGGGTGTGTGGAATCAGGCTATGAAAGCAGACCGCGATGTCTTTCTGAAATATACCTCCAAACGTGCTGGCCTTGCCAATGGCTGGAAGAAATGGCAAGGTGAGCTCCGCGGGCTGCGACTGAATAAGGTCTCAGACAAGAAAGCAGATGCTGAATTTGCCTTCCAGGCCTGGGCAAATACGGACACCAGCCTGCCTTATGCAAAACATCTTCTACCCGAAATACAAGCCACAACGAGTGCCGTTCGTCAGGCTTTGCGGGCAGAAGAATACATCCGGGAAGGGGCCTTGGGGGTCGAATTAATTGCCCAGGGTGCTGCAATGGAAAAGCTGTTACAGGCCTGGCGAAAAAACAACCGAGACGAACTGAAAAAACTACACGATGGCTGGACTGGTTTCTATAAAAACTATGATGCTGCTACAGATGAAAAGTTGTTTGCTGCGCTGATGCCTGTTTTTATGCAGGAAGTACCCCAATACGTACCTGCGGAATTTTTATTCAGCTTGCGAGCCAACAACGGAGATTATCAGCGCTGGGCCAGGCATGTCTTCAGCACTTCTTCTTTCAGTTCCCAAGCACGTTTCAATGCTTTGTTAGCAGCCGCCGACAGCAACCGTCTCCTCGCCGACCCTGCCTGGCAACTCTATCACGCTATCGAATCGTTGCGAAACCAACTGGTGCTGCCTGTGCTGGGCGAATATGCCCGTCGCATCGAACCGCTCAACCGGTTGTACATGGCCGCACAGTTAGCCAAAGACAGCAGCACCAAAGCATTTTACCCAGATGCCAACTTCAGTCTCCGCCTGAGTTATGGCCATATTAAAGGAATTGACCCGGACGGGCCTGCTGGCTACTCCTGGCAAACGAATCTGGATGGCGTCATTGCAAAAGACCAACCAGATGTCGAAGAATTCAGGGTGCCGGATAAGCTCAAAATGCTCTTCGCAAAAAAGGATTATGGCCGCTGGAGTATCCCTTATCACGACACGATGCGCACGGTTCCGGTAGCTTTCTTATCCGATTTACACACCAGCGGTGGTAATTCTGGTTCGCCAGTGCTCAATGCCAAAGGGCAACTCATCGGCACCAATTTCGACCGCGTCTGGGAAGGCACCATGAGCGATCTCCATTTCGACCCTTCGCTCTGCCGCAACATCTCGGTGGACATT
>CAYRJR010000037.1:0-18443 GCA_964424655.1 uncultured Chitinophagaceae bacterium | reverse complement strand
GCAACGGACGGCCTTACAAACGGAATCTGGAAAGTGCAATTGACTTTTTACCCCATCACTTCGCATATGACTTCACGGGTTAGCAAGGTTAGTCGTAATGTCTAAGAAATATAGTGGGTTATTATTCTTCGTTATGTGCGTTGGGAGTAGCACTGTGCCCCGCCTGCGTGTAGCAATTTTTGGGTATTAAGGCTTCTATAGGAGCGATTCATCGGTTATAGAGTTGCCCTTTCCAATGCTTGCTTCAAGTCAGCGATGAGGTCTTCAATATTTTCCATCCCGACACTCATGCGGATCAGCCCATCACTGATGCCGGATACCAGGCGGGCTTCGCGGGGGACGCCCACATGGGTCGTAGATGCTGGGTGAGAAAGGATGGTGTCTGCGGTGCCGAGGCTAACGGCATTGCTGCACAACTGAAGCGCATCCATAAACTGTCGTCCGGCTTCGATGCCGCCCTGCAATTCAAAACTCATCACCGGCGCAGGTCGTTTCATTTGCGCTTGTGCCAGTTCATAGTGTGGATGCGATTTCAAACCCGGGAAATTCACCCGAATTACCTGCTCCTGTTTTTCAAGAAATTCAGCAACAGCACATGCATTGGCACAATGTCGTTCCATACGCAGGCCCAGGGTGCGCAGACCATTCGTGAGCAGGAATGCATCAAAGGCATTGCTATTGCCCCCCAACAGGCGATGTGTCTTAATGAGCTTTTGTTTCTGGGCTGTTTCCAAATCATTTCGGAAGAGCAGCACACCACCTATTGCCGTGCCGTGGCCATTCAAAAACTTGGTAGTACTGTGGAGCACGTAGTCGAGGCCGTAGCGGAAAGGCTGTTGCAGGAAGGGCGTGGCAAAAGTGTTGTCCGCACAGACAATTAGGCCTTGTTGCTTCCCTAATGCGACATAGGCTTTCAGGTCAATGCAGCGTAACGTAGGATTGGCAGGCGTTTCGAGATACATCATGCGGATAGAAGTATCGCTTTGAATCTGCCTTTCCACTGCCGGAAAATTATCGAAATCAGCGATGATTGCTTCGATGCCCAGGCCCGGCAATATTTTGTCCAGCATCTCCTGGGTACCGCCATAGAGGCTTTGGTGTGTGATAATCTTATCGCCGGCGCAGAGGTTGGCCAGTAGTAGCGTTGTGATTGCAGCCATTCCGGAAGCATGAAGCAATGCATCTATAGGCAGGCCTAATCCAAAGCCTTCCAGCAAGGCAATCTTTTCTTCTGCTTCGCGAATGGTTGGGCTGCCAAAACGACCATAGATATACGCGGATTCATGCCCTTGAAAGACGGCTTCTGCCTGCGCTGCGGAATCAAAGGTGTACGTGCTGCTGGCAAAGAGCGGTGTGAGGTGGGCTCGTTGCGACTGTGGCTGGTGGCCCCCATGGATGCAAAGCGTATCGAAACCGGGCTGAGCTGTATTAGGCATTGTCCTTACTTTTTTCAAGTATGGTCAAAGGTAAATCCACAAGTAGGCTCAACTTCTGCTAAGTATCCGAAGCAGCATATACAGTGAAAACTGATGACATCGCCCTCTATGACTTCCGGGGACGTTTGCTGGCTCAGATTCAGCCCATTGGAAAATCCACTAGCCTGGATACCCGAAACTATCCGGCAGGCGCTTATCTCATCTGCATCTGGCTGAACAATGGCACGCACCTGAGTAGGCAATTGATTAAGTATGAGGATTGAGGAAGGCGGCAGGGCTGTAGTTAAACCCAATGGCTATGCCATGGAAATTAAACTACATTTAGACTAACAGTAGCCAAATCATTCCTGAAAAATGAAAAAGCTGTTTCTGATTATCGCCTCTGTTTGGGCTGTAGGTGCCGTTCAGGGACAAACGCTGACTGTCAACAACAATACTCCTTGTGGGGGCATGCCTACAGGCTGCGATGTCCAAGTCAAGGTATATATGGATGTTATTTACCCAAATACCCCCGATGTACTTTATACTTCCAGTTGCCCGGCTACTATATCAAGCTGTACGCCTGCGGTTCCTGCAAACATGTCGAAAACCTTTGACCTCGTGAATGATACCTGGTATGCTACAACTGGCGGCGGTACACCCATAACCAATTTTACCGGCTACATATGGAGCTATGTTGAGATAATCTTCCCTTGCAGCCCTGCATATGTAGTCAAAATCAGCGACTTAGTTAATGGACAAATGACAGCAGCCTATTTAAGCTTACCGCATAGTATCGTTGCCGCTACGGTGCCTTGCTGTGGGGATAGGCAAATAACTTGGCAAGAATCAAGCCCCGGAAATATCGTGATCAACATCAACTAATGTTGACAGTTTCTTTCCTGCTCCCTACCCGAATCATGAAAAACATCCTGCTCATAGCTTGTTTAATTCTGGGCAGCACCTCTGCCCAGTCGCGGATTATTTATGTCAAAGCAAACGCTACAGGCCTTAATAACGGAACTTCCTGGGCCAATGCCTTTACAAAATTTGACTCTATTTGCTTTTTTCAGCGCGATACCAGCATCCTTGATACAGTATGGATTGCCAATGGAGTGTATCACCCGCCCTATGATAGCAAATTTGGATACAGAATTTTCAACAATGGTCTGAAAATATACGGGGGGTTCAGTGGCACCGAAACCACATTAGCCCAACGTAACTGGACCGGCTTCCAAACCATTTTTGACGGTGAAATAGGCTCCCCCTCTACCACTAATGATAACCCAAGAATACTTTCAATAAATATCAATCGCAATTTTGGAGAGCCGTCTATTATTCAAGGGACTGCGGGCAATCCGGCGCATCCCAAGTTTATCATTGACGGGATTAAGTTTACGGGGGGAAATGCCCCGTTAAACCTTGGAAACGGTTCCGCTGTTGGCGGCGGGGCAATACTATATAACGGCGGCTATTACGACACCCTTGAGGTTTCGCATTGTCTGTTTACCGCCAATAGCGGCTCACCCGGCGGTGCCTTTTATTTCTCACGCTGGGTCGCTTCTCCTGGTCATACCCTCGTTCATATTCACGACTGTGTCTTTGACCAGAATACCGGCTATTTTTATGGCGGGGCCATTGGCTCAAGGCCTACCGATACCCTGTACACGCATGGCATCATCTCCTCCAACTCCACCATCAATGTCAACGACTGCCTGTTCACTAATAATACCGCACCGTTTGGCTCGGCCGTCAGCATTCTCGACTCGTTCCCCGTCACCTTCACCCGCTGCATCTTCCGCAGCAATGCCGCCGGTTATTCGGGTGTCTTCCACGACTCGGCGCTTACCCGAACCCGCGTCTTCAACTCCCTGTTTATTGGCAATGTGGCCGGCTCTTTCCCCATTTACTTCTGCAGGCCCCCGAGACCGGGCATCACGGCGCTGCCGCACACACTCATTCATTGCACCATAGCGGATAACAAAAGCACTTCTTCTGACTCTTCCGATTTTGCCATCCGATTCAATGGACATGACGTCATTCAGAATTGCATCTTCTGGAAAAACAAAACAGGCTCCGGCCGGGTGATGGATACCCCTATAGCCGGCAATTCCATCAGTACCAATATCCTCGAAGGCAGCCCCAATCTGCCTAATACGGTCAATTCTTTTGACTTCGACCCCTTGTTTGTCGCTCCGGGAACCGGTTATGCTATCCCTTTCCCCAGTGCTGCCGTCTTCGATTATCAGTTGAAACCTAATTCCCCGGCTATTGATACCGGCCTGAATGGTATCTCGCTCAATGGCCCTAATGCTCTTGACCTCAATGACAGCAACCGTTTCTTTGGCTCCCGGATTGACCTCGGCGCTTATGAACGTTCGTATTGCCTGGCTCGGCCTCCGGCAATTTTCCCCTCTAAAAGCCTCATTTTCTGCCAGCCCGATTCCGTCAAGCTCACCGCGATGGCCGCCGGGCCGGGGGCTTTCTTTTGGAATGGCTTTGCCGCCAATCCCATCTGGGCTAAGGACAGTGGCATCTATCACCTCATCCGCGACAGTGCCGGCTGCCGCTCGGTAAACTCCGTGCTGGTCAATGCCATACCGGTGCCTCATCCGATAATCACCATCTCGGGTAATACCCTCAGTGTGCCCCCGGTTTATGCCAGCTATCAATGGTTTAAAAATGGCAGCCTGATTCCGGGCGCTACGGCGGCTAACTATAACCCGCCTGCTAATGGAATCTACTCGGTGGCGGTGACTACACGGGTCGGCGCCTGCCCGGGCAGCTCGGCACCTTTCAACCTGACCAATCTGGCTGTCCGAAACTCATGGCCCGATGGACTGGACATCGCTCCAAATCCTTTCTCCACCAGCATCTTAGTGGCGGATGACCAGGCTGCGCTGGCTCGCATCGCCCTCTATGACTTCCGGGGACGTTTGCTGGCTCAGATTCAGCCCATTGGAAAATCCACTAGCCTGGATACCCGAAACTATCCGGCAGGCGCTTATCTCATCTGCATCTGGCTGAACAATGGCACGCACCTGAGTAGGCAATTGATTAAGTATGAGGATTGAGGAAGGCGGCAGGGCTGTTTCTTCTCAAAAAACCAAACAGATTTTCCGCACAGGCAGCAACTTCGCAACTGCATGGCCACGGAGTTTTTATCAGTTCAGGACCTCGTCAGAAAAGAAGATTCTATTTTTTCACTGCAAGGCATCAGCCTGAGGCAACAGCCGGGTGAACGACTCGCTATAGTAGGCGAAACAGGTTCCGGAAAGAGCAGCCTGTTGAAAGTGATTGCGGGCTTGATTCAACCCGATTCCGGTACTGCTTTTTTTAAAGGCGAACGCGTGAAAGGACCGCTGGAACAGTTGATTCCCGGCCATCCACATATCGCATACCTCTCGCAGCATTTCGAATTGCGAAACCATTATCGGGTGCATGAGGTGCTGGAAATGTCCCAACTCGTAGATGAAGACGAAGCAAAGCGAATCCGGGAAGTTTGCCGGATTAGTCATCTGTTGCAGCGACGCACCGACCAGATTTCGGGAGGGGAACGTCAGCGTATTGCACTGGCCAGATTATTGGGCACGGCTCCAAAACTGCTGATTTTGGATGAGCCTTTTTCCAATCTTGACCTGCCACATAAGTTGTCTTTACTCGAAGTGTTGGAAGATGCCGCTGCACGATTAGGTACGAGCTTTTTATTAGCTGCACATGACCCGCTGGATGTAATGGGTTGGGCCGAAAGGGTATTGGTGTTACGCAAGGGTACCATCGTTGCAGCAGGCAGCCCGGAAAGCCTCTACGCAAAGCCAGAGAGCAGTTATGTGGCTGGATTATTTGGGAAGTACAATCTGGTAAGCTATGGCAAACAGAAGGTGATGTTGCGACCCGAAGATTTAGTGATTGACCCTAATCCTGGAATTGAAGGCAGCCTGCTGGGCATCCTGAAAAACCAGCGATTTCAGGGTTTTTTTCAGGAACTGAGCATAGATATTGACGGCCAAACCTTGCTTGCGTTTGTGTTGGACACAAAGCGATATCGCATCGGGCAACCGGTGCGCGTAGCTATCCGCAAAAAACTAGTTGTTCCTGAAAATTGGATGACGGACTAACGCGGAGTTATTTTCTAATCAGGAGTTCCAAAAATGGTTCCCGAAAAGAGAGTATTCAGGCTATACCTGTGCCGGTTTTTTCTTTGATGTTATGCGATTATACATGCTCAGCATAAATCCGCAAACCATCGTAATCACACCCAGCCAAAGCAGGTTGATGTAAGGAAAAACAATCGCTTTGAGCACGATGTATTCGTCTTTGGGATCGAGTTGTTTTGTCTCAATCACGGCTGCATTTTTCTCTGGAAGAATACCGGTAAAACGCGTGTAAAGTCCCAGTTCAGAAAGTGTATCCGGCACCGATTCGATAGTATTGCCTCGCAGCACAAACAATGGTTGTAAGGTTTTTTGCGGGCCATCCAATGTGTGTACGCTCAGCATAGCACCTACGGGCATATCGCCAGCCTCGGGCTGGTAGTTCCGGTTTTTTACATCGCGACTGAATGCATCAAAACGCAGGAAGCCATTGGAGAAAAACAGGCTGTCGCCCACATGCAGTGTATCGCGCTGATACTTGCCTTTGTCTTTGGCTTTGAAAATGCTGCTGACATAGGTGAAGATATCGCGGTTGAAATAGTGGTGCGTGGATGGATTTGAGCTCATACCCTCCTGCCCTTTCGGGTTCACAAAAGCATCAGGATACAGCATGAACTTTTCCGTAACCGCTTTCGTTTTGGGGTCTATTCGTTCAAAGGCTACGCGATAGAAGGTGCGCGCATCTGTGGGCGAAGTAGAATCGCCGAGATAAGTGGCAAAAAAATTACCCATAGCCACTTTGGTGTTGCGGAACATGAGCACATTTTCACGGCTGTCTTTGAGTCGCTCCTTCAGGTCTTTCTTGCCCAAATCAATATCCACGCCGGTGGTGTTGAGCGAAATCACATCCTTCCCATAAGAAGACAGTAACACGCCCATCAGAATCATCGCAAAGCCAAAGTGAGTAAGTGCAGCACCGCGCTTTTTAAGGCTTCCGCTTTGCACACCGAAGGCATAATACAGGTTAGCCAAAAGGCTGAATGTAGCCGCAAATAGCAGCAACAGATATTGTACCGGAGTCACCTTTTGGCCAATGGCAATGAGCGTGGTCAGCACCAGAGCAATGGCACCGATAATCCCTATTCTCTTCCAGAAAACCTTCAGATCGCTCGTCTTGAATTTCAGGTATAGGACGAAGGCAGAAAGCAGTCCCAGCATGATGCCAATCCATACCTGAATACTGTTGTAATGTTCCACCGGATTCGTCATAGCCGGCATCTTTCCGCTAATCTTTTGCGCCAGCGGCCCCCAGATGGGTGTGCTTGTTGCGAAAATGATATGTGCCGCAGAAATCAGCAGCACAAACGAGCCGATGGCCATCCAGAATTCACGGGAAGAAGAGGCTTCTTCATTTCGAATCCGGGGCAGTGTTTTCCATCTTTTCCAGAGCAGGGATACACACAAAATGATGAGCATGGCCAGCACTGCGAGTAAGTGCCAGTACAGCGATTTTCCTTCGCCCGTGAAGGCATGTACGGACGTGTCACCCAGCACACCGGTGCGCGTCAGGAAAGTGGAATACCACACCAGGAGGTAGGAAAGGCAATAGAAGATGATGGTCGTAGAAAGTGCCCTGCCCGTAGCACGATACACTACCAGCAGATGCAGGCCGGCAACCAATAATAGCCAGGGCACCAGCGAAGCGTTTTCCACTGGATCCCAAGCCCAGTATCCCCCAAAATTCAAAGACTCATAAGCCCAGGCGCCGCCCATCATAATGCCCAGCCCCAACACACCACCAGAAAAGAGACTGGAAATAGTCGTAGGCCTGATAAAGCTTGTGTATTCGCCTTTCCAGAGCGCAGCGATGATGAATGAAAAAGGAATCAGCACCGAGGCAAAACCGAGGAACAATATCGGTGGGTGAATCACCATCCAGTAGTTCTGAAGCAGTACATTCAGGCCATTGCCATCGTGGATGTAGTTGGCTAAATAATTAGGGTCAGAAAAGATGGGAGCCTGCATCGTATTACGCAGCAGTGAAAACGGAGTATTCCCAATTTTGAAGGCAGGTGAGAAATAAAAACCCAACAACATGCTGGCCAGGCAGACCTGCACAAACGAAATGACGGTCATCGCACGACTTTCCAGGCTTTTGGCTGTACCCATCACTACCAGCCCAAGCATGCTGTGCCAAAAAGCCCAAAGCATAAATGAACCTTCCTGGCCTTCCCAGAAGGAAGACAACAGATACTTGGGTGGCAAGGCACGATTGGTATGCTGCCAGGCATAATGATACTCGAACAGGTGGTTTGTGATGATGTAATAGAGCGTGGCGAAAATGCCAATGATGGCCGCCGTATGGATGATGAATGAACCTCGCGCAATGCGCAGCCAGGAGCGACTTCCTTCCGGATTGCTGCTTTCCGTGAAGGCGGCTTTCAGAAAGCAAAAGCCAGAAAATAGAGAGGCAACAAAAGACAGAATGATGAAGAGATGTCCAAGCTGACCTGGCAGTAAATGCTCGCCTATATATTGAATCGAACCTGGGTTCATAGCTAAAAGAATTGAGAAAAGGACACCGGGATGGCGGCGCTTTTCAAGACACAAAAAATCAAGGTTGCCTCGCTGCATGAAATTGCAGGGGCAGGAAGAAAGAAATCGGGACAGGCCTGATGCCGCAGGGTACTTACACCGCTACAAAGTGGAAACTGTGCATGATGAAACTGGCTCACGACCCCTGTGCTATCTGGTCGTTTTTGTATTTGCTCGGGCATTTCATCTGAATGCGGTTGCAGTGAAATACCTCGCCATTCATGCTGCCCATCATCACTAATTGCTCACTCTTCTCAATATCTGTCGGACGGGCACCATTGAAAATCACCTGCCGGATATTTCCGCTCTTGTCTTTGACGTAAAAAGTAAAATGATTCGGGTCCTTGACCGGATCATATTGCATCGGCATTTGCTTTTCGAGGAAACCAATGACCGAATATTGCTTACCTGGCTTTTGCGCAGCAGTGGCGAAAGTTTCGTAGGTACTAAAGTCGAGGAACATTGCCGAGACCACCGAGATGGAAGCGGCCACCAGAATCAGAGCCAGGATATGTGACTTTTTCATAGGCGCAATTGCAGGCGGCAAAGGTAGGGTTTCGCTATGCGCCTCTTTCAGCCGCAGATTCTAAAATTTCAATAAGGTGTTCAGGATTAGCTTGGAAAGACGATGGGCATTCCCATTCAACATGGTGTCTCCAGCCCCGGATTCAATACGAAATCGGACATCGGGCATCAATAAATCGTGATATAGCCGCTCTCCACTTTCTCTTTGTTGCGCAGCAATACAAAGCGATAAATGCCTTTGTGCTGAAAATTTCGGCGGTCAATTATCACCTCAGGCTCCGGTATGCGCGGAATATTGAGCACCCTGTGTTTCTCTTCATCAAAAAACTGAAGACTGTAACGGTTGTGTTTCGCGTCTTTCAATTCCACATTCACATGCCCAGTGAATGGATTGGTGAACACATACTGACTCTTGATGTAGGCGTAAGCATCGGCCTCTGTGACTTTCGGCATACTCAGGCTCAGCAAGGGCCTTGGCTTTAGATCGGGCGATTTCACTGCGCTTCCTGCAGTGTCAGTAAACCGAATCCGGGTGGCTAATTTTTGCAAGGAATCATTGGGGGCCAATACGGGCTCCTGAAGTAATTGCGCACTATCCACCACCAATTTGATACGGTTGGAAATCCAGACTAAGTCGGAGCCAAAAGCTATTTGCAGGCGATACCAGTTGGTGCCGGGCAAGGGGTGCCCATCAATGAAGGCCTGTGGCCCTTTCTTCAGTTCTTTCACATATCCGATAGTGCTGTAGTTGAAAAAACTGTCGTTGCTGCGCTGCACAGCAATGCTCTTGAGCCGGTCATATTGCGATGTCCAACTCAGAAGGTTCATGCCTTTCTGCGTCACGCCTACCATGTCGGGCAGCAGGGGCTGGGCCATACTTTTCGTAGCGAAGAGCACCAACAGGCAGAGGAGAAAACGAAACTTCATCGGCAAATACAGGAGGCCGCAAATGTACGGGTGCAGTCAGGCGCTGACTGTTCAATGCTTGTTAGAAAAACTCAGGCAGCCCGCACACGAGGGTCGAGCAGCACATAGAGTAGGTCTGTGAGGAAATTGACTACAATAAAAATCAGGGAACTGAGCAGCACAGCCGCCATCACCAAAGGGAAATCGAATTTATCCAGTGCATCAACCGTCACTTTTCCTACTCCTTTCCAGCCAAAAATATATTCGATGAAAAAGGAGCCGGCAAGCAATTCTGCCAACCATCCTGAGATGGCTGTAACAACGGGATTGAGCGCATTAGGCAGCGCATGCCGCAACACAATGCGCACCCGGCTCAGGCCTTTAGCCCGGGCCGTTCGGATATAATCCTGACTGAGCACATCCAGCATGGCACTGCGCGTGAGCTGCGTGATGATGGCCAATGGCCGGATTCCCAATGCCAATGCGGGTAAAATCAGATTGCGTAATGCCAGTTGTTTCCCGCCAAATGCATTCCACTCATACAGGCTGCCGGTCATGTTCAGGCCTGTGTAGGCATGGAGCAATACCCCAAACGCATACGCGATAAGCAGACCCGAAAAAAAGGATGGCAGGGAAATTCCAGCCACCGATGCAGCTACGGCGCCTGTGTCCCAGAAACTACCTTTTTTCAATGCCGCCAGAATGCCTAAAGCAATCCCCAGGATGGTAGCAAAAATCAGTGCGCTCAATGCGAGTACTACCGTGCCTGGCAAGGCCTCCCAAAGGATATCACTCACTAGTCGCTTGGTGCGGTAAGAGCGGCCCAGGTAAGGCACTTTCAGGGCCAGCCTGCTGCCATCACTGAGCTTCGTCAGGGGAATTGTCCGTAAGGCATTTGCATCTTTTCCCGACGGTAAAATCCCGATTGGGGAAATGTCATTCAGATAAAGAAAATAGCGCTTGAGCAAGGGCTGGTCGAGGTGCAGCTCTGTACGCGCAGCAGCTACCGTCGCTAAGTCGGAGCGTTGCCCGAGTGTGAGCCTGGCTGGGTCGGCAGGCAAGGCATTGAAGAGTAGAAAGACCACGGTAGCCACACCCCAAAGCACCAGCAGGCTATAGCCTAATCGGCGGAGGAGATGGGTAGGCATGAAGTGCAAATTAGATGAGAACGAAGTATGTCTTTCGCACCAGAAGCCTCTATTTGTTTTCCAAAAAGGAGAAAGGCCACCTGTGTGGGCAGCCTTTCAAATCAAACTTGTATTCCTGGTATCTTATTGAAATTCCGAACCAGGATGATAGCGTTTCACCAGGTGCAAGGTGTTGATGTCGGTATGGTGCATTTCTTTCCCCCCCAGTGCAGCCAGCTTGAGCACGATGTCGGATGAATGCGTGAAAGTGCCGTCATCATTGAATTTAAATGTGCTTTCAAAGCTCATCAGCGTCGCACGCTCCATCAGATATTTATTCTGAAGAATACCATAGCTGGGGTCGCCGGGTGTGGCTTTAAAATGAATTTCCTTGTCGTGTGGGCCGGCATCAGCACCTGCCTGAATGGCGATGCCCCGTCCAAAAACTACGGAACGAATCACCTGACCACGCTCTTTATCCCAGAGCAGGTAGCCCACTTCATCATGGAAAGGGTTCATCGCCTCTTCGCCATGACGCCAGGCTTTCGACTGATACGTGAGACCTTCCATCGTTTGTTTACCGTTTTCCTGAATAGGAATGGGCTTAAACCAGGCCTTTTCAAAATAGGTAGTCTTCGAAGTTTCATCGTCCTGGTTGTGGTAGGAAAGATCCACACCCACATTGCCTTCCCATTCGCCGACCAGTGGGGTCAAAGGCCCTAATTTCTGAGGGCCGGTAATTTCTTTCTTTGCCATAGTTATTGATGTTTTAGTGAGTTGGTCTAAGCTACGTCTTTCCGTAGCCGGCGCAGGATAGATAGAATTTACTGGCCTAATACCTTCTAATTCCTTTTCAGGAAAAATCACCCTAAAAACACAAGCCAACTTTCTCGAAAAAAGCAGCCTGGGATGCAGCGGGAAAATGAAAAATATCAGGTCGAATCTGCCGCCGGTTACCGTTTCTGCCTCTCCAGAATAAATCGTACCAGCAACACGCCGCCAATGCCTATCAGGAACATGAGCAAGGCAATTAGCGGTTTTTTCATCACCCATGCAGTCACGGCTTCTTCCGTCATGGCACCTTTGTAAACAATGGCGAAATAAGTGCCACCCACAAAGAAGTAAGCAACAAAAAATCCAAGAATACTGAGCAGGCCCCAGATGAATGGATTATGGCCCTTTTTGCGAGCCAGCATAGCATTGGGCAAGGCCAGCATCAGCAAAATCAGAATGAACAACAACATGCCTAATAGCGCTTCATGAACTCCGTCACACTCTCCATCACATGTGCGATTTGTGCCTCGCTGAGTCCGTGGTGGCAGGCCAGCAACATGCCACCGCGCATCACCTTGTCGGCTTCAGGATAGCCTTCGGAAGCCGCTTTATGCGGGATGTTTTTAAAGCCTGGCTGGCGCAAAATATTTCCGGTGAACACGGTCCGGGTCTGAATATTCCTTTTCTCCAAAAAGATCTGCATGTCGCGGCGGATAAAGGGCGCATTTTCGCGGATAGTGACGGCAAAAGCCAACCAGCCTGTCCTACTTTCCGGCAGTTGCCTGGGCAGGATGAAGTACTGTTCCCATTGGCTGAAGAATTCGCGCATCCGGCGATAGTTTTCTGTGCGGGTGTCAATATTCCAACCCAGCTTATCGAGCTGCACCAGGCCAAAGGCTGCACCTAATTCGGCTGGTTCAATATTGAAGCCCGGTTCTTCAAAAACGAATTTGGCATCGTAGGGAATGCCGTCCACTTCCACATTGAAACGGTTTTCAATGGCTTCACTTTCTACAAACAGGGAAGAGCTACGGCCCCAACTGCGCAACAAGCGTCCGCGGTTGTAGAAGTCCTCACCATTCACGCAAATCATCCCGCCATTGCCGGCACAATTGATGATGTGTGAGCCATAAAATGAAGTGGTGCTCATGTCGGTGTAGCGACCGGAAGAGGCGCCGCCGATTTGTGCGCCCAAGGTGTCTGCACTGTCTTCGAGCACGAAGAGCTTGTATTTGTCTGCTATTTCGCGCAAGCGGGCCCAGTCGGGCAAGTTGCCGATGAGATTGGGGATGATGAGTGCTTTGGTCTTGGGCGTAATCAAGGCCTCCACTTTGCGCCAGTCGGTATTGTAGGTGCCTTCTTCCACATCCACATAAGCAGGCACCCAGCCTTTTTTCACGAAGGGCGCCACGGTAGTCGAAAAGGTTAGTGCGGGTGTGATGAATTCATCACCGGGTTGCAGGTTCAGCAGTTCGGCAGCGAGATAAAGTGCAGAGGAACCGGAGTTGACCATGATGCCAAACTCTTTGGCATAAAGTGCAGCTACGCAGGCTTCCATATCCCGTACGTGGCGGCCCATCTGGGTGGAGCTGCGTAGCACGTGGTTGACGGCTTCGATTTCGGCTTCGCCATATACTGCTTTGCCATAAGGCACATGGATATAGTCTGTCTGAACCATGCCGCGAAGGTATCGGGTTTGGGTATCGGCCAAGAGGCTTTCAGGACTCCAGAAAAAGCTTCACAAGACCTTCGCAATTTTCAGGCTGATATAGTTTCAGACAGCAATCATTGCTTCAGCACATCGGCATATTCCGGGCTTCTTTCCAGCACCTTCTTCGCATAGCTACAGACCGGGAATATGGAAATCTTATGCGCCCGGGCATAATCTACAGCGGCATTCACAAGTTGCTTACCCACACCCAGACCGGCTAAGGAGCCGTCCACTTCGGTATGCTCGATCACCATCAGTCCGTGCTTCCAATCGTAAATCATTTCTGCCAGCGTCTTCCCATCTTTTTCTATAAAAAACCGGCCCCTTTCTGCATTGTTTTCCTGCTGAATCGTCATTGAAATCAAAGAATTTTCGGCAAGGTAGCAATCACAAATGGCACGGGTCATCTATGAATGCCTTCGTTACGTCTATAGAAAGTCAGAAGCTCTGTTGGCACGGTTGTAATGTCTTTGGCCTATCTCTACTTCGGTACATTTACCATCAGAACTAACAGTTTTCAAACGATGAAAAGAATTTATTGGGTAATGCTGGCTTCGGTTTTGGCTTTGACCATTGTGGGTGGCACTGTTATGTATAGGTTGGCTAGCAAAGCAAATCTTGGTGTCTATGTGGAAGAAGCAGATGCTCTGCCCATCAAAGCGGAATCCCTGGTAGCTGCTTTCATTAATAATGAACAAAACGCCAACAGTAGTTACAATAAGAAGGCTTTAGCCGTTACCGGGACCGTAGAAAAAGTAGCCACCAACCAAGATGGCTTCACCACGGTGCTGATGTCTGGCGGAGACCCTACAACGGGTGTATTTTTTACGCTGCGCGAAAAAGGGCAAACAGTACCTCAAGGCACTGTGGCAACGATTAAGGGTTTCTGCTCTGGCAAGACCTTAGATGTCAACCTTACGAATTGCATCGTCGCACATAACTAAATGAGACGACTGCTGCTGTTGCTTTGCGGGCTTGCTATGTTCTGTCTGGTAATCGGACTGAATGCCTGCTACTACGATAATGAGCGGGACTTGTACCTGACACCGGCCTGCGATACCACGAATGTCACTTGGACTAAAGTGGTGCAACCCATCATCAATGAACACTGCGCTTATGTGGGCTGCCACGGCGGCGGCACAAGCTCGGGCGGCCACGACCTGACCAACTATGCAGGGGTGCTCGAAATTGCTTCCAGCGGTGCTATGCTTGGAGCCATCGAGCACAATGGGAATTATACCCCCATGCCTTATCAGGGCTCTCAATTACCGCAATGCCTGATTGATCAAATCAGAATTTGGGTGAACAATGGGGCGCCACAGGACTAATCCGGCACAGGGTTTGAAACGCTATTCAGACAGATTTGAATCCAACATGAGAAAGACAATTTTTTGCCTCGCATTTGCCTTTATGGCGGTGCCGGCTATAGCCCAACAATATCTGACCCGCTCTGCACGGGTGCATTTCTTTTCAGAGACTCCTTTCGAAAATATTGAAGCTACCAACAATGAAGTGGCTGCTGTCTTAGACATGGCCAGTGGCTCATTTCAGGTCATCGTGCCCATCATCAGTTTTCAGTTTGAAAAGGCACTGATGCAGCAACATTTCAACAGCGATTACCTCGAAAGTGATAAATACCCGAAAGCAGAATTCAAAGGTCAGATTGAGAATATAAAATCTATCAACCTCCGTAAGGACGGGCAGTATTCTGTAGTAGCCGTAGGCAAGCTGAGCATTCACGGTGTCACCCGCGATGTGAAAGCTCCGGGCCTGATTATCGTGAAAGGAGGTTCGCCTACCGCAGATGCCAGCTTCATGGTGCGCTGCGCTGATTACAATGTGAAGATTCCTTCTGTCGTTTCCCGCAAGATTGCAGAAGTCATCAAGGTCAGCTTCTCAGCACCTATGTCGCCACGCTAATAAAATTCATCCTGCCTATGCGCCTCTTGCTTTACTCTGTTGCTGCCACAATTTTTTATTTCTGTGCAACGACAAACATCCTGGCTCAGACAAGCGGCAATAATACGCCGCCCATACAGGCTGCTTCTGCTCCCGCACAGGACTTAATCTCATTGCTGCACCCGAAGAGCAGGCATCATGAATTTGTAGAAAGCACGTTTAAGAGCAGCCGGGTACTCAACGGGCAGAGTGTAGAAAACCAGCCGGCTGGCAAGCTCGATTTCATCATCCTGCACCGCTTCGGTGCCGTCAACCAGGGCCTGCGCAACTTCTTTGGGTTAGACAACGCCGTCACCCGAATCGGATTCGAATATGGGCTGAACAATTGGCTGACTCTGGGCATCGGGCGCAGCACTTTTCAAAAAGAATATGACGGCTATCTGCGACTCAAAATCATGCAACAGACTGCCGACAACCACATGCCGATATCATTAAGCTATGCCGGCACCATCATGATCCGCAGCGATGAGATTGCTTCTCCTGACACCGTCACACCTTACTTCTTCAGCAACCGGATGAGCTATTGCAACCAATTGCTCATCGCCCGCAAGTTTGGCGACAGGTTTTCCTTGCAACTCTCCCCCTCTCATGTGCATTACAACTTAGTCCGCGACCATGATGATGCCAACGACTTGTTTGCGCTCGGCATTGGCGGGCGACTAAAGCTGAGTGAGCTTTTTGCCATAACGGCTGAATATTTCTACACCATTCCCGGTGCCAATCTGAAGGGCTATCAGGATGCGGCAAGCATCGGTCTTGACATCACTACAGGCGGGCACGTCTTCCAACTTCAATTTTCCAACTCAACCGGCCTGAGTGAGCGCACTTTTATCGGCCAAACCACAGATAGCTGGGGCGATGGCGGCATCCATTTCGGATTCAATATCCACCGGGCATTTACGATTGTCAGGCCTAAAGAGATTTAGGGGCGAATCATCAGCTTGGCATAGTTCAGCACAATCTTCTTTACCCCCTGCCCTGCTCCAAAATCTATGGTGGCAATTCGGTTGGCAGCATTGCCTTCAATGGCCTGAATGGTGCCGAAACCAAACTTGGCATGCTCCACCTGCATGCCCACCTGCATAGCCTCTGGATTGTCAGGCTTAAAGTCAGATGAAGCTGCATGTTGTGAAGCCACAGCCTTCTTGTTTTGTTCCAGCTTGTCGGCCAGTTTTTTCAGCGAAGGCATCCGCTCAAAGCCCTGATTCAGGGGATTGCCAGAAAACCCGGTATTTGTGCCTGCCCGGTGTGCCGCACCGGTGAAGCTGCGGTCCAAATAGGTTTCAGGAATCTCATCAATAAAACGGCTGGGATCATTTTGCACCAGGCTGCCAAAACGATAGCGGCTGTTGGCATAGGTCACCCAAAGGTGCTGTTTGGCACGGGTAACGGCCACATAAAACAAACGTCGCTCTTCCTCCAGATCATCCCGGTCATACATACTCATTGATGAGGGAAAGAGATTCTCCTCCAGTCCCACTGCAAACACACAAGGGAACTCAAGGCCCTTGGCTGCGTGAATGGTCATCAGCCGCACCGCATCTGCATCTTTGTCTTTATCATCGGCATCCGTCAGCAGGGTAATTTGCTGGAGATAGGCCCCCAGGCTCTTATCGCCGATCTCACCTTCTTCATCGGGCGTTTCAGTAAACTCTTTGATAGAGTTGAGTAGCTCTTGTACGTTCTCGTACCTGGCTAAACCTTCCACACTCTTATCGTTGTACAAGTCGGCCACCAGACCAGTCTGTTTGCCTACGGCAAAGGCCATTTCATAGGCATTCTGCCCCTGCCCTGCTGCCGGAGCAATCATGGTCTGAAAGGCCTTAATCATGATGACAAACTGCTCAATGGAAGTAGCGCCGGCACCGCGAATCCCATGCATCTCTGGGAACTGAAGCACTTCCCAAAAGCTCTTCCCACTCTGGCCGGAAGCAAGCTGAATCTTATCAATACTCGTCTTACCGATTCCGCGTGCCGGATAGTTGATGATACGCTTCAGCATCTCTTCATCCTGCGGATTGAGCACCACACGCAGGTAGGCCAGGAAGTCTTTCACTTCCTTGCGCTGATAGAATGAAACGCCACCGATAAGCCGGTAAGGAATGTTCATCCGACGAAGGCTTTCTTCAAACGAGCGACTCTGCGCATTGGTGCGGTAGAGCACTACAAAATCCTTATTTGGGAAGTGGTTGCGCAACTTCATCTCTGCGATGGCATCCGCCACAAAACGTCCCTCATCATTGTCCGTCATGGTGCGTACCAGCTTAATCTTTTCACCCGGGCCATTTTCCGTCCATAGGTTTTTTGGAATTTGATTTTTGTTGTTGCCAATGATCTGATTGGCCACATTGAGGATACTCTGCGTTGAACGGTAGTTCTGTTCCAGCTTCACGATTTTGACATCCTCATAGTCATCCTGAAACTGAAGAATATTCTGCACAGTGGCTCCGCGAAATGAATAAATGCTCTGCGCATCATCACCCACCACACAGATATTTTCGTGCACCGCACCCAGCATCTTGATGATCACATATTGCGCCGTATTCGTGTCCTGATACTCGTCTATGAGGATGTACTGAAAGCGGTGCTGGTACTTAGCCAGCACTTCCGGGAAGGCCGTCAGAAGCTGATACATCTTGAAGAGGAGGTCATCAAAATCCATCGCGCCATTCCTATGGCAGCGGTTGGCATAGCGGGCATAGATTTCTCCCATCATGGGCCGATTGCTTCGCGCATCTTCAGCCTGAATTTCAGGATGCGCCTTGTAAGCCTGTGGGTCCACAAGGCTGTTTTTTGCAGCAGAAATCCGACTATAGACGTAAGATGCTTTGTAGTGCTTGTCATCTAAATTCAGCTCCTTCACGATGTCTTTTATCACGCTCTTTGCATCGTCGGTATCATAAATCGTGAAGTTGTTTGGGTAGCCCAGCTTAGGCGCCTCAGCCCGCAGCAGGCGGGCAAAGACGGAGTGAAAAGTGCCGATGTAGAGGTTGCGTGCTTCGTGCCCTGCCAGGCTATTTCCCTGCGCCGAAAGAATCTGTTCAACTCGATCTTTCATCTCGCCGGCTGCCTTATTGGTGAAGGTCAGCGCCAGGATATGAAAGGCATCCACGCCCAGACGAATCAGATGTGCGATGCGCGTTGTCAGCACTTTGGTTTTCCCGGAGCCTGCACCAGCTACGATCATCAGCGGCCCGTCAATATGTTCTACAGCCTCCCGCTGCTGCGCGTTCAGCCCGGCTAAATAATCTTGCATTGTGGGACAAATGTCGCGGAAAGCCGAGCAGTGTTTGTCGGGACTTATTCAGGACATCAGAGCCAGGAATATTGCCCCCCG
>CAYRJR010000036.1:10665-18657 GCA_964424655.1 uncultured Chitinophagaceae bacterium | reverse complement strand
ATTCGAACTCCCACACCCTTTCGGGCGCTACCACCTCAAAGTAGTGCGTCTACCAGTTTCGCCACCTCCGCAACTTTTAAGGGAGGGCGAAGGTAAGGTGATTTTTCGGGCCGGGAAATATTTCTACTTCAGAACCAATTCTTGCTTTTTCTGGTAAGCCGGCAAGGGCAATTATCGTTTCAAAATGATGCAGAAAGTTGTGCCTTTCCCGAGCTCGCTGCTGCGTACGAAGATGTTGCCGTGGTGATATTCATGGATGATGCGGCGCGACAGCGAAAGCCCCAGACCCCAACCTCTTTTTTTAGTCGTGAAACCGGGCTGAAAAATTTTGCGCAGCAAATGGCTCGGGATGCCCTTGCCTGTATCACTCAGTTCTATCTGCACTGAATGTTCCTGCTCCACAACCCGGATGTCAATTCGCCCAGGCCCTTTCATGGCATCCAGCGCATTGCGAATCAGGTTTTCAATCACCCAGTCGAAAAGAGAACCGGAAATGGCTACGGGTACTTCCGGCTGCTCACTATGCACTTGAATCTGAACACTGTTTGGCGCACGGCGGCGCATATACTCTGCCATTTGCAACAGCCGCGACACAATGTTTTCGACTACTAACTGTGGCTCACTACCCACCTTACTGAACCGCTCTGCAATCAGCCGCAATCGCGACAGGTCTTTGCTCATTTCGGCGACTGCTTCCTGATTAGTATCCTGCTCACGCAGAATTTCAATCCAGCCTTCCAGAGCCATCAATGGAGTGCCCAACTGATGCGCGGTCTCTTTACTCAACCCCAGCCACACACGGTTTTGAATTGCTCGTTGCGCCGCTATGATTGCCACCACCACCACCACCAAGAACAGTAGGATAATAGCAAGCTGGATGTAAGGGAAATAGCGGAGCTGACGCAACAGGCTGGACTCGCCATAATACACATATTGGTTTGAGCCGGTCAGCTCCACCAGAATGGGTGCCCGCTCTTCCCCAAAGGCCTTCATTTTCTTTTTCAAAAACACAGACACATCACGAACGCCGCCAGTGTCTATGTTTTTAAAATCGAGGATTTGACCATCTTCAGAAGCCCAGATAAAGGGAATTGAAGTATTACTCTTCACCAAGTTCAGGGCGAGGTCAAAACCCATATCCTGGTCTGAGCTGACATTGGCCATCGTCCGAAGTGCTTCGCTGATCTGCTGCATGTTCTTCTGCTCCTGCACCGCCAGGTTGTTGGCCAGGCGGGTGGTATAGCTAAGCGAAGCCGCAACTATAAATAGTGCAGCCAGTACTAAGCCTGCTTTCCAGTTGAGATATTGGCGCATATCGGCGGTTGACTCAAAAGCTACGACAGTAAGGATAGAAACACCTTAGAGAAAGAATCTGATATAAATCCAGCCTTGTTAAAGTGCACGAATTAACAGTATTTTTGCCCGCAGTTAAACACACCGTTTAGTCCCATGGATCAGCACGTTGCCCCCAAGAACCAGTACGTTACAGAGGTTGACAATCCCGCAGACATCGAGAATTCGAAACCTTCCAAGTCGCGCTACCTGTTTTTGCTCGGCTTCTTCTGCTATTTCATTTTTGCCTGGGCCGGCTGCTACAATCTGTACGTGCATCGCTATAAATCAAATGCGGATGTACAGGTGCCGGACAACACCCTGTACAATCCCAAGTACAAGTAATCCCCGCCTTCCCTCGTGCCCATCGTCTGCACGCAGGATACTGCCGTTGTTATCCTTTCTTACAATGCCCGCAAGTGGCATGAGTTATTTCTGCCGCTGATTGTGGCCGAGGCTGCTTCCGGCTATGAGGTCATCGTGGCCGACAACGCTTCAACCGACGACACAGCGGCCTGGCTTGCGGTGCATTTCCCCTCCGTCCGAGTGTTGCGCATTCCTGTCAACCAAGGCTTCACGGGCGGCTATGTGGCGGCGCTGCGCGAGATAGAGGCGAAGTACTATGTGATGTTGTCCTCAGATTTTGAGGTGACGCCGGGCTGGTTTACCCCGCTCCATGCCGCCATGGAAGGCCTGCCCGACCTGGCCGCCTGCCAACCCAAAATCCGCTACTGGCGCGAGCGCGACTCATTTGAATACGCCGGTGCTGCGGGCGGTTTCATGGATAAATGGGGTTACATGCTTTGCCGCGGCCGCATCTTCAATGTGCTGGAAAAAGACCTGGGCCAGTACGACGACGACTGCGAAATATTCTGGGCCAGCGGTGGCTGCCTGATGCTGCGCGCCGAACGCTACCATGCTGTGGGCGGCCTCGATGAGCTGCTGTATGCACACATGGAGGAAGTGGACCTCTGCTGGCGACTGAAAAACGCTGTCTTCCGAATTGGCTATGTGGGCGGCAGCACGGTCTTCCATGTGGGCGGCTCGGTCATCTCATATGGCTCGCCACAGAAACTCTATTACAACTACCGCAACAGCCTGGTTCTGCTGCTGAAAAACGAATCGGCAAGGCGGCTGCTCTGGCTCTTCCCCTGGCGGCTGGTGCTCGATGGACTGGCTGCCTGTCAGCTTTTAGCGAAGGGCGACTGGCGCGGTGTGGCCACAATATTCAAGGCCCACATGCACTTCTACGGCAGTCTGCGTACCTGGCTACAGCATCGCCGGCAAGCACGGTCGGTGGTTCGGCAACCCAACCTCGCAGGCCGTTTCCCGCGCAGCATCGTCTGGGCATTTTTCGGGCGGGGTAAGAAGACCTTTTCAGCACTCGACTGGCAGCCCCCGAAACTCTGGCCCTGAGGAAGCAAGAGCGTCTGGCCTAAGTGACTTTTTATTGAGCCGACAGTTGCAGCCCGATTGAGCATCCGTTGCGTCGCACTTCACCCTTTCCGCGCATAGCCGAACATTGAAATATTGCTGAAGCGTGCGACGCAACGGATGCCAGATAGCATTCCAAAAGCCGGCTAACAAAAAAACACCAGACAACACCCCTGGGGACGGGCAGCTCGAGGCCCTGCAACTGCACGAAAACAGCCTTCAAAACGTCTCGGTCAATCGGCTTACTTTTGAAACCTCACCTTCTTTAAAAGCGCAGCGCGAACAAGGCTTCTGGCCCGATATACCGGGTAGTTTCTACCTCCGCTGCCCCTACCGACCTCCAAAGGCAACATGGCTATCGGCAAGCGCTCCAAACCCTCCTATGCATACGCTATTATTGGCGTGAGCTTAGTGCTCTTCCTGCTGGGCACACTCGGCTGGCTCGTCATCAACGGCCGCTCGCTGACGCGGGAATTCACGGAAAATTTCACGGTCGTTACGGACTTCCACGACAATGTCCCTGCCGAAAAAACAGCGGAGCTTCAGGCCATCCTGGACAAGCAGCCTTTTACCAAACACACACGCCTCATCTCGAAAGAAGAAGCCCTGAAACTGCAAAGCCAGATTGAGGGCGAAAACATCGGCGAGTTCCTGGGCTACAACCCGCTGTTTGCCTCGCTAGAGCTGAATGTATATGCCGAGTATGCCAACAAAGACAGCCTGGAAAAAATCAAGCAATTCATCCAACAGAGTAATGTGGTGCGCGAGGTGAGCTATCCTACGAGGAATGTGGAGCAGATGAATGCCAACTTCCGGCGCATCAATCTAATCCTTGGCGCCATCGCCCTGCTGCTGGTCTTCGCCGTCGTCGTTTTGATTGACAATACCGTGCGACTGGCCATGTTCTCGAACCGTTTTCTCATCAAGACCATGCAGATGGTGGGTGCTAATCGCTTTTTCATCTCGCGCCCCTTCGACCGGCGCGCCGTACTGAACGGGCTTATCAGCGGCATCATCGCGGTGGTGGGTTTGTGGCTACTCATGCAGTTTGCCGAGAGCCAGTTGCCCGAGCTACGAAGCCTGCACGACACGCGGCTCATCGTCCTGCTCATGTTTAGTATGCTCGTACTCGGTGTGCTCATCTCACTGCTCAGCACCCACCGCTCGGTGCTGAAATACCTCAAGATGAAAGTAGATGACTTGTATTAAACGAGCCTTGCTGCCCGCAATTCCAGCAGCATTTTATAAGTCAAAGCCAAATTTTATTTTACCCTTCTCTGTAGCCCAAAGCCTGATGAAAGCCGTCGGTACAGGAAACACCCTTAGTCCCTAAATTGCCGCCCTTATGGCCAAGTCCACATCTCATTCAGCCCATACCGGTAGTGCACACAAGAGCGCTATTGCAAATAAAAAAGCTTCCGCTCCCGCCGCCCCTCGTGGCAATCAGGTCTTCCTGTTCGATAAACGCAACTTCATCTTTATGGGCATCGGCCTGGCTTGTATCATCCTCGGCTTCTTTCTGATGTCTGGCGGCAAGAGCCCCGACCCGCACCAGTTTCTCTACAATGAGATTTACTCCTTCCGGCGCATCACCCTCGCTCCGATTGTGATTCTGATTGGCTTCGGCATTGAAGCGTATGCCATCCTGATGCGCCCCACGAATAGCCCGAAAAAGCAGCAATAATCCTTACAGGGATACGATTGAATCCACTTTCATTCCTTCCCAAAAAATCGAGGGCTGCATGCTGCCTTTTGTGAAACATTTCTCTGGAACTGCGCAACTGGTATTGAATGGGCAATCCGGATTTTGAGCAATCATTTCAAAAAACGCCATCATCAATGCCTTGTTTGTTCGCGGGGGCGCTTCAAGACTGATTCCTTAAGGATACTTCAGTTCCATTCTTTTTTTGTCGGCTGAATCTCGATGTTCAGCATCCGTTGCGTCGCACACTTCGACGATATTTCAATGTTCGGCTTTGCCCGGAAAACACAGTAAAATTCCAATCTAAAAAGCTGAGGCCGCCTCGATGGAAGCGGCCTCAGCAAATGATGCACCTGATTCAATCAACGCCGGAAAGGACTTGCATTATTCCCTCGTGGTTCTGCCCGTTCCATCCGTTCGGGCCTTGGATTATCCATTCTTTGTGGGCGTTCAAAGCTTGGAGCCGGTCGTGGGGTTTCCATTCTTTGCGGGCGCTGCATGTCAGGCATCCGGTCGAAAGAAGGGCCATTCGATGGGGCTTCCATGCGTTGCGGGCGCTGAATCTGCTGAGGAGGATTAGGGTTTGAGTTTCCTCTGTCGAAATTCTGGCGCTGAGGCTGTATGGGTGCTTCCTGACGAGCCGGGCTGTTCCAATCATTGCCACGCTGTGCAGGCTGCTGCTGCTGGGGCACCTGCATCACCGGGTCCAGGCGCGGGCGTTCGCGGGCAGGCTCGTTGGGCCTGATTTGTTGTGGCTGATTGCTCAGGCCCGACTGCATTTCCTGGCGTGCAGGCCCTTGCTGTTGCAGGGTATTACTGCGGTCATTGACCATAGCCCGATTGCGTGAATCAGAAGCGGAGATGGGGCCACGGGCAGCTTCAAAATTGCTGGGGCGTTCTGTCACTCTCGGGCTGGATTCAGCAATCGTTGGGCGGTACATGTTCAGGTTGTTGCCGCGCAATTGGGCACCCATAGGTCTGCCGGAATTCTGGATGGAAACAGGCGTGATGCTGCGGCCAATGGCACGTTCCATATCGCCCCGGCGCGGCCCGCTGATATACGTGTTGTGGTTATACACGTAGGTATTGTTGATGATGGTCGTCTGCTGCACATAGCGTGGGTTGTAACGAGGGCCATAAGTGTAGTTGCGGAAACGGGGATTGAGGATATACTGCTGCGGTGTGAACACCCACCAGTAATCGGGCACATAATAGCCGCTGCCAAATGACATGCTGATGCTGATGCCGGGGCCAAGCGGAGCCCAGCCATAGCAACCACCACCGGATCGCCAGCTCACCCAGGCAGGCCCCCAGACATTACCGGGAATCCAGATCCAGCCGTAGTAGGGGCTATAGGTCCAGCGACCATAGTGGAAAGGAGCCCAACCCCAGGGATATTCGGAATACCAGGTGTTGCCATATTCGGTGTTCACCCAGTAGCCATTACTGTAATAGGGTCGGAAGTCGTCGCCGGCATCCGGCACCCATACATAGCCATAGCTCGGGTCATTGACCCATTGCCCATAAGGCGAAAGCTCGTCGTAGAAAGTCTGGTAGCTGCCACGGTCGCCATAGGTATCATCTGGATAACCCTGGGCCGTAGCACAGCCAGTGGCTCCCAGGCTCAGGATAAGTCCGAGGAACAGGAACCGGAGTTTGGTGCGTAAGCGGGACATAATTCAAAGATTGAGTCTGACCAGAAATTGCAAAACGGCTTCCGGGAATTCATAAGGAAATGTTAGGGTTCCTGCCAGCCTTTACTCAGCCTAGCGACAGGTTCCTGAAATGGCCATTGCGGCGGATACGGGCTTTCATGGCTTCTAATTCCTGAATGACGGGCACCATGCTGCTGAGGTGACGACGTAGATATTCCAGGCGTTGCAGCTCGGTAAAGATGCCCAGCAGCTCATATTCCTGCTCCAGATTCAGGCCTACCAAATGGCCCAGGACGTAGGAGTTTAATGCCTTTCCTTCCGGGAAACGATCCTGCTCATTGAGCAATTCATACAGGCGCTTCACTTCTGCAATTATTTTTTTCGCCAGCATGCTTCCACCGATTTCTATCACATTGTCGGGGTAAGTAACGATGGCTCCGCCAAAAAGCTTTTCCGGCACTTCATCCACACGGTGCAACACCCGAAATACGGACACACCACGCGTGCGTATATCCATCCTGCCATCGGGATATACTTTAGCCAATTCCGTCAGCTCCATGAGCGTGCCCAGATGTTGCAGGTCTTTCTCCAAAACCGGCGGAATGCCAAATGGTTTTTTCTCTTCAAAGCATTCGCGGATAAGCTGCCGATAGCGGGGTTCGAAAATGTGCAGGTTGAGTGCTTCGCCGGGGAAGACGACAATGCGTAATGGGAATATGGGAATGAAATGCGTCAAGATGATTGCGTCCTGCTACTGGCTTGTGACGCATGCTTCGGGGCTTCGAGCTGCTTGTGCTGCACCAGCAGGAAGATTAAAAATACACCCACCCCAAACTGCACCTCTAAAAAGGCATCTACCATCAGCGGCACCAGCAACATGCACCATATTATCCTAAAAAAAACGCCGGCTCTGTCGCGGCGCGAGAGGCTTAATGGCCAAGCCAGCCACAGTGTGAACAGCAATGCAGCAGGAATGCCGGCAGCCATTGCGCAAGTCAGCCATTGGTTATGCGGCCAGAGTTGCTGTGCTTTTTTAACCTCGGGATACCATTGCGCATAACCTCGCCCCATCTCATGCAACACATCACCAGCACCCACACCAGCCAGCGGATTTTTGGCAATCAACCGTAAGGCGATATCATAAGAAAATATCCGGCCTGCATCGCTGTACACACCCGTCTTTTCTCCCGATTGAAATGCGCGCCAGGTAACCCAACTATAGCCAATGCGTTCGCGCAGCGTAGGAATAGTAGCATAAGCAAGCACAAATAATCCGGCCATCAGGGTAAATGCCATCAGTCCCTTTCGCCAATCTTTTTTCAACCAGAAAATCGTCAGCCCCAGCAACAAAATATAGAAAGCTACCAGCCCCGTTTTCGCAGCCAGAACATGTAGATAGAAGGCCAAAATCAAAGAGGCAATACCAAGTACAATCCGCTCCCATAAATTGGGGATTCGGGGTAGGTAATAGACAATCCAGGCAATGCTCAGCGCTACTGCTGCTGAAAAAGAAATATGGTCATTCTCCATTGGCGTAGCCAGTACATGCGCGTACTTATATTGGTTGACCAACTGTGTGGCATTTCCGTGCAGAAAAAAACTCATCGTATAACCGGCACCCGCCAGCATGATGGCAGCCAATGCCCAGGTGTATATACGCCAATGTCTCGCCGAAAAAGAAGGCAGCAGTCCAAACGCAAGTGGCAATAAGAGGAAAGGCAATTTCACTTGTAGATGGGCACCCCACTCTTCTTTATCCGTTGTCCAAAACCAGGAAAGGGCATATAGAAAAATCCAGCCGAGGCCCAGCAACCACCAGCGTTGCCGCAGCCACGCTCTGGGCGAAATGCCCCATAAACCAACCAGGCC
>CAYRJR010000036.1:0-10655 GCA_964424655.1 uncultured Chitinophagaceae bacterium | reverse complement strand
CACGCCAAAAAGCATGATACCGGCAGAAGCAATGGAGCGCGAAAACAGCATCCCGCCAATCATGACCAGCAACGCAAACAAGGCAAGATTCAGGCGCAAGCCTGTAGGCAATTGGGGAAGTTTACTTTTGCTCACGCGCCTCAATAAGGTTGCTTCAAAAACGGCCAAAGATATTTTTTAGTGCTCCCGCCTGACGTACAAACTTTAGTTCAGAGCCTTCGTTCGGGTGACCCGCGGGCATTAGCACGAGCCATCACCATCGTAGAAAATGATCTGCCCGGCTCGAATCAGTTGCTGCAGTCACTGAAACATGCCACACTTCCGAAATTGATAGGCATCACGGGCCCACCCGGTGCAGGGAAGAGTACTTTAGTAAATGCGCTCCTGGGCGAATGGACACAAGCCGGAAAGAAGGTGGCCGTACTGGCTGTAGATCCGAGCTCACCCTTTCATTTCGGCTCACTACTCGGCGACCGGATTCGAATGGCGCGTTACTATGACCATCCGGGTGTTTTCATACGCTCCTTAGCCAGCCGGGGTGCACTGGGCGGCCTGCATCCGCGCATCTTCGAGATAGCCGATGTGGTGAAAGAAGCCGGCTTCGACTTTGTGTTGATAGAAACAGTTGGTGTAGGGCAAAGTGAGGTGGAAATAGCCGGCCTGGCCGATTGCACTGTAGTGGCCCTTGTGCCTGAGGCAGGCGATACGATACAGACCATGAAAGCAGGCCTGCTGGAAATTGCAGATGTGTTTGTGGTGAACAAAGCAGACAGACCTGAGGCTGATAAACTCTGGCAAAACCTACGCATCCTCGCACACCAAAAAGCAAATGGCCAATCAGAAACACCTGTCCTGAAAACCGTTGCCAGCAAGGATGAGGGCGTGGCAGAACTGGCAGTAGCAATCACGCGGCAATTAGAGACATTAAAGGGTCAAACAGAACGGCAGCAATTTTTTTTGGTAGAAAAGGCCTACCGGCTCATTCAGTCCTCGCGGATGAAATCTTTTCAAAAAAAGGAACTGCTCGACTGTATGTTACAAGCCATGAGCCAGCCCGACTTTAATATTTATGTCTTCGCCCAACGGATTGCCGAAACTGGGCTTGGCTGAGGCTGGCTGTGAAGGGAAATAATTTTGGGAACGTCTATTATGCCCAGCCTACTCACCTGGTACCACACAGTACGCTATCTGAAGCCTCGTCAAATCTGGTATTTGATCTGGCGCCCGTTGGCGATAGCCTGCTCGAGGAAGCGAAGGGCAAGCCCAAAGGACATTGCAGCTGCCCTGAGGCGAGGCAGCCTACTGCTCAGTGAACTGGAGGTAAACCCTTCTTTCAATCCCAGGCAAAGGAGCTTTCTATTCCTGAATATCGAACAGGTTTTTAAAGAAGGAATTGAATGGGATTTCCGAAAGCATGGGTTGCATTGGGCCTATCATTTGAATTACTTCGAATGGCTCTACGATGATTCATTGACACTGGCAGAAAGGCTCAAAACGATGCAGGCATTTACCACTGCACCATCCCGGAAAGTAGGCAGCGATGCTTATCCTGCTTCACTACGGGCAATGTCCTGGATAAGGTTTATGCTTCGGTACGGAATCGTTGATGAAGGCCTGTTGCAACAGTTGTTTTCTGATGCAGACTGGCTGTGTCGTTTCCCGGAATATCAGCTTGACGGGAACCATCTGTTTGAAAATGCACTGGCAATAGTGGCCTGCGGAACCTTCTTTCAAAACGAACAGTTTTTCCGGAAAGGTGCAGTCTTGCTGGAAGAATGTTTGTGTACACAAATCCTGGCTGATGGTGCCCATGTGGAGGGCAGTATCATGTACCACAGCCTGCTGCTCTGGCACTGTCTGCAATGTTTAGAGTTGCTGCGCCATTTACCGTTTGGACAATCTACAATTGAGCACCAGCTTGCTACAAAAATTGAACGCATGTTAGGCTGGCTTGAGGCCATGAGTTTTTCGGATGGCACCTGGCCTATGTTTCATGATGCTACTGAAGGCGTAGCGCCCTCTTTGTCTCACATCAAATCTTATGCTTCCAAATTGGGGCTGAAGGCGCTGCAATTGCGACCCAAAGAATCTGGCTACCGGATGCTTCGTGTGGGAGACTGGGAGCTCGCTATTAATACGGCCATCATTCAGCCTGCCTATCAGCCCGGTCATGCCCATGCCGACATTGCCAGTTTTTGCCTGCATTATCAGGGGCGACCTGTGCTGGTGGATACGGGAGTCACCGTCTATGAGCCGGGATCCAGGCGTAGGGAGGAAAGGGAGACTGCGGCACATAATACCGTAACAATCGGCGGGCAAGATTCCTCTGAAATGTGGCGTTCTTTTCGGGTAGGGCGAAGGGCTAAGCTGCTTACGCAGAGGGAAGCAGGAGCAATGTTGGAACTATGCTACACACCTGCCATACTAAAGAACTGTCAACATAAGCGCCGTTTTTTATTAAGTGAGGATGGGCTGCGCATAGAAGATGAGTTGTCAGGGAAAATTCCCGCAGAAAGCTGTGCCCGGCTTCATTTTCACCCCAGGCTTAAGCTGCAAAAGATATCAGCAGACAAGCTGCTTACAGATGGTATGCAAATACATGGCAGCGGGCAGTTCGAAATGACTCAATTTCGCGTATCCAAAGGATTCAATCTGGTGGAAACAGCGCCTTGTGCAGCGATTTTGTTCACAAACAGTTTATTTATTGAAATCAAAATAACGCGTTGCTGATTAAGTCATTTTTCTTTACGGAAGATAACGAGACATTGACGTTTGTAGAAAGCGGAAAGCCGCGAGTTCATTGCATTTTGCCCCCTCAATCCGTAGTTCACGGGTAATTATTAAATGCGAGATACGAATGGCAAATTCTTCTGTTATCTTTGCGGCACCCTATAACTATGAAACTCTTAAAATGTATTTCTTAAACCCCTATGCTGCCTATTTCCTAGCCTTTTCTGCCGCACTCATCATCAGCCTGTTTTCCGTACCGAATATTATTTATATCGCACGCAGAAAACACTTAGTTGATGTGCCCGACAATCACCGAAAGCTACATGCCCGTGTAGTGCCCAATTTGGGTGGCGTAGGAATCTTTTTCGCTTTCTTTCTGGTATCAGCACTGCTGATTGAACCACTTGGTTTCCTGAAATGGAACTACCTGGCAGCGGCTTGCTTGGTGTTGTTTATCACCGGACTGAAAGATGATTTGGTTGAAATCAGCCCCACTAAAAAATTCATTGCCCAGGCAATGGCTGCTACGATTACCGTAGTATTTGCTGATGTCCGATTGCACTCATTAGGAGGCTTGTTTGGGATCTACGAATTGCCTGATGCTATCGCGATTCCCTTCTCCATAGTGGGTTGCATATTTGTGACCAATGCATTCAACCTACTGGATGGTATTGACGGACTAGCGGGAACCATTGGTGTGTACATTACTGTCATGCTGGGACTCTTCTTAGCTGCCTATGGCCGGCTGAGCGAAGCAGTGATGGCATTTGCCATGGCCGGAGCATTAGTTGGCTTCCTGCGTTTCAACCTGGCACCCGCTAAAATTTTCATGGGCGATACCGGTTCACTCATTATTGGTTTCGTGGTATCCATGCTGAGCATTTTCTGCATCAATACTTATCACCCCGGAGGGACAATAGATGCTGTGGTTGGCTCTTCTTCTGCCGTATTCCTGATAGCTCTGGCTATCCTATGTATCCCAGTTTTCGACACCTTCCGTGTCTTTTTAATACGCATTGCCCGCGGGCATTCTCCCTTTCATGCCGACCGGACACACCTACATCACTATCTGATTGACCTCGGCCTTTCTCATACACGGACTGTAGGCGTAATCCTGGCTGCTAATGTGGCTGTCACCGGCCTGGCCATTGGATTGCAAGGCCTCAACATCAATGTGGCACTTTCCATCTTGCTCATTTTTATGTTAGGGCTTTATGGCGTGTTGCTGTATTTGCGCAGAAGCCATGCCCGTCATGCTGCTGTTGCCATCACGGCCAAGTTCAAAGCCAAGCATGGAGCACTGAATACAGGACTGCGACTGCCTGGTGCCGTTGTAGCAGGAGGCGAAGTTGTTTCTCTGGAAGCAGAACAGAGTTATCTCTCTGAAGCTAACGCAGGTTAAATCGCTCCGGGGTCTGACGCCTATCTTTGCCGGCGTTAAAAAAACCCGATTTCATGTCCGACGCAAATTGGTTTGAGCGCTGGTTTGGCTCACCATATTACAGTATCCTGTATCAGCATCGAGATGAATTGGAGGCAGAAGAGTTTGTAGCTAATCTGATTCAGTATTTACGTCCTCAACCAGGCAGTCGCATGTTCGATATTGCCTGCGGCGAAGGTCGTTTTGCCATAGAGTTAGCCGGGCAGGGGTTCGATGTCACAGGCATTGACCTTTCCCACCGCAGCATTACAAAAGCTAAAGAAAGTGAAGGTGAAAACCTGCATTTCTATGTACATGATATGCGGATGCCCCTTTACGTTAACTACTTCGACTTCGCTTTCAATTTCTTCACTTCTTTTGGCTATTTCGCTCATACCCGCGACCATCAGCTTGCTGCAAAATCTTTTGCCAAAGGGCTAAAGAAAGATGGTATCCTGGTGCTGGATTACCTCAACAGTGTACGGGCTCAACGCCGGATGAAGGCAGAAGATTTCATCCCAAGAGCGGGCTATACTTTCCACATCCGTAAGCGGATTGAAGAAGGGCATTTTCTGAAAGAAATTTCATTTAATGATGCAGAAGGCAATCAGCGTACTTACACGGAACGGGTCGCTGCATTTGGCCTGAACGATTTCGAACGATTATTTCAAAATGCCGGCTTGAGCTTACAAGCCACTTTTGGGAATTATCACTTAGATACCTTCGATGCTGAGGAGTCTCCCAGACTGATTATGGTGTTCAAAAAATAGTACTCATGAGTGGTCTGACTACCTGGCTTATCAGTCTGGATTTTCAGCTCTGGCACTACCTCCACATGATGTGGCGCAGCCCACTGTTGGATGCTCTGATGCCCTATGCCCGAAACCAGTTTACCTGGGCACCGCTCTATTTGTTTCTCTTAGTCTTTATGCCCTGGAATTATGGCAAGCGGGGCTGGCTGTGGTGCCTGGGGTTTTTTCTGTGCTTTGTGATAGCCGACAGTATTTGTGGCTCTGTGCTGAAGCCCTGGATTCAACGCGTGCGGCCCTGTAATGACCCACGATTTTCGGGACTGGTACACTTGCTGGTACCCCGCAGCAGTGGCTGGAGTTTCCCTTCCAATCATGCAGCCAACCATTTCGCACTCGGCAGTTTTATGGCATTTACGCTGGGCCTCCGGACGCGCTGGTTTTGGATGCTACCCATTGCCTGGGCTTTGTTGGTTTCTTATGCCCAGGTATATGTGGGTGTGCATTGGCCCGGCGATGTAATTGTAGGCGGTTTATTCGGTGCTGCTGTGGGCTTGCTGATGGCGAAAATATTCAACAGGAAATGGTCTTTGGCTAATGCCCGCTGATGGCCTGATTGAACTCATCTTTTGAAGATTCAAAAGTGAAGGCATCTTCTAATTTCCAATAGTCGCGGCGGTCGCTGACATGATTACTGGCCCATTTGGCAAACTCCAGTTTTGTAGATTCAAAGGTCAGCCAACCCAACATCTGCCGCACCTGAGCTGTGGTCGCAAGCCGGTCTGTCAGCACTTGCTCCATCAATTTTTCTTTGTCTTCATCCATCATACGATTTGCCACACGACTGCGCAAATCATCCATGTCCCGGTCGCTGAAGCGCTGATTGTATCTACTGTTCCTGCCGTAACCATTTCGTCCATGCGGGAATGAGCCATAGCCTTCCTGATAGTCGTTGTCCCTTTGTCCGTTTGAACGGTCAAATTCATTTGGGTTGCGGTCTGATTCCTGGTTATGATGGCCATTCCTGTCCTCATAATTTCCTGGATACGCTTCATCGTTCGCAGCCTGAGTGTGCAGTTGCAGCCGGCGTAATCTTACATCCACTACGCCATCGTTGAAAGTGGCAGGATCAAGGCGCAAGGTAGTTGTGATGAGTCGGCGGGGCTTATAGTAGCGGCCATAATCACGATAGACCGTGATGCGATGAATGCCTGGATCAATGCCATCGAGTGTAAGCGAATTTGTGTTTCGCGCAATGAGCTGGTCATCGAGGCGGACGGCAATGTTGCTGCCATCGCTGAGGCGGAGCCGTAGTTCGCTGATGCGATTGCTCTGTGCAGTAGCACTCAGGCTGAATGCCACAAACAAAAGGGTAAGTACTGGCTTCATGGCTGAAAATTTTTTAGGTGAAGGATGCTTTGACCCACTTATTTCAACCGGCGTGCCAAAAAAATTTTAGCCTTAAGAATTTTTCTTTTCAAAAAGATTCTGACTGAAATCCTGACTCGTTTTTATCAACAAAAAAACTGACTGTCATCGGATACCTGCAAACAAAGCTGCCACCAGGATACCAGCAGAAACGGCTGCATTCAGCGATTCTGCACCACCGCCGCCAGGGATACGCACCTGATGCGTGGCTTGTTGTAGCAGTAAAGGGCTAATGCCTTTCGACTCGTTGCCGATCAGCAATACCGCTGCATCCTGCTTTGGAAATTGAGGAAGCGACTCGCCCTGAAGTGTGGCAGCAAAAACAGGCATTGTGCATTCAGAAATGAACGTTTCCAGAGCAGCTATGTACAAGGCAACTCTAAGGTGTGCACCCATGCCTGCGGCAATCACTTTAGGATTGAAAAAGTCGGCGCAGCCGGACGAACATATCACATGGCCAATTCCAAACCAATCGGCTATTCGCAGGATGGCACCGAGGTTGCCCGGGTCCTGTAGCCGATCTAAAGCGATGCACCATTGCTGCTGCGGCATGGCAGCGATTGGTGTGGGCATGGCCACCAACAACAAGACTTCATTGGGCGTTTTTTGGGTAGAAACCCGATTCAGTTCTTCCAACGACACTTCCTGGATTTGTGCCTTTGGATGGCGTTGAAGCAAGGCTTCATGTTCCCGAAGCCAGGCAGGAGTAGCCAGGATGTTGCTGATGCCTTTTCCCTGATTCAGCCATTCGCGGGCCAACTTGTCGCCTTCCACCAGAAAGCGCTGTTGTTCCTGCCTTCCCTTCGTCAGGCTTAGGGAACGAATATCTTTAACTTGCGACTTTGAGATCACCGGTGGCAAAGCTACCGGAACGCGCCTTGCTCCCGCCTCATGAAGTCATACTCCCGCCCGCTTGCCCGTGCTTGCTGCCGGCTGTTTTTTGCAGGTGCTTTGTTATTGGGAGCCTGTAATACCACACGACATCTTTCGGATAAAGAATGCCTGCTTCGGAGCAATTCGCTTGCTTTGGCCAGCGACCGGACACTCACCAACCGGGGAGAGCTTTCAGATGCGCTGACTTCGCTCATTATTCAAAAGCCAAACACCTATTTCCTGGGTGTTTTCCCCTACAAAGTCTGGCTCTACAACGGGCGTTACAAACGTTACCAACGCGACACGGCTGCCGAGAAATTTCAGTTGAAGATTAAAACCGTAGAGCGCCCTGTGGTGTATGACAGCACGCTGGCAGACAAGAGTGCCCAGCACATGCAGGGCTATCTCTTTAACCAGGGATATTTCTATGCAGAAGTTCGGGACACCGTGGTGTGCAAACGGAAGAAAGCAAGTGTGAAGTATTTCGTCAAGACCGGGCTGAGATACCTCATCCACCGAACGACGATTGACGCAGATGACAGCGCCATAAAGGCAATTGTAGTAGCAAGCATGGACCAAAGCCCGCTGAAGAGCGGATTACCTTTTGCGATGTCTGTGGCGGATGAAGAGCGGACGCGGATAGCGAACGTGCTGCAAAACCACGGCTATTTCAAGTTTAGCCCTGAGATGGTGCATGTGGAGGCCGATACATTCAATAAGGGTTTGCTGCGGGATGTGGAAAATCCTTTTGAAAGTGCCCTTAATTTCTTAGCGCAGCAACAGGCGGGCCGAAAGCCCACAGTGGACCTGACCATTCGTATCCGTGCAGGTAATGAACCCAAAGCCTATAAACGGTTTCGGATTGGGGAGCTTAGGGTGTATCCGGATTTCGTGAGCCGGGCAGACATTCGCGACACGAGCCTGGAGAAACATGTGCTGGATGGTGTCGTGTTTCGATATCACCATTATTATGTGCACGACCGGGTATTACTGAATCAGATTTTCCTCCGGCCTGGCCAGTTATTTACGCAGGATAATTATGACCTCAGCATCACGAAACTGAATGGGCTGGGACTGTTTCAGTACGTGCAGCTTTATGTGCAGGAAGACTCTACACTGCCTGCTGATAGCTCGCTGCGCGTGACGGTGCTCATGAGCCCGGTGAAACGATATGATTTCTCGGTGGGCCTTGATGTGACCCATGGACAGACCTACAGTTTAGGAAGCAGCATTGGCCTCAACTACCGCAACCGGAATCTTGCCCGGGGTGGAAACCTGCTCAGTGTTTCTCTGAATGGCGGCGTGGAATTAGGCTACGATTCAATCGCCAGCAAGTCTTTCTTAGATCGGTTTTATCTGCTGTCGCGTAATGTGGGAATCAATGCTACAATTGACTTTCCAAAATTTATTGCTCCGAACTTTTTAGGGAAAATCATCCGCCCCAGTCAGACCCACACATTATTGGGTATTGGCAGCAGCCTGTTAGACCGCGTTAATTATTTCACACTCATCAACACGGCCCTGAGCTTAGGCTACAACTGGAAACAAAATGACGTACGGAGTTGGGATTTCTCCCCCTTATTTGTCAATGTGCTGCGCTTGCCCTACCGATCAGAATCTTTTCAGGATTTGCTAAACTCAAATGCCTACCTGCGCAATACTTACCAGGAAATATTGATTGAAGGTGAGAATCTGTATTTCAATTTTTCCAACCAGAATGCACCCATTGCCCGGCGACACTATAGTTATGTGCGAACAGGCATTGAAGAAGCAGGTGCCTTGTTGGGTTTGGTGAATGCTGCGATTGATTTGAACCGCTCTTTAGGCCTGCGCTATTCTCAATATGTCCGGTTCGAGCTGGATGCACGTCATTACATCCGACGACATCATTCGATGTTGGCCATGCGCTTTTTTTCCGGTGTGGGCATCCCTTATGATAAAAGCTCTGTGTTGCCTTACGTGAAGCAATATTTCGTGGGAGGACCATATAGTCTTCGGGGATGGCGGGTGCGGCAGTTGGGGCCAGGCTCCTATCAGGATACCAGCACTAATGCCGATGCATCATTCATTGATCGCACCGGAGACATCAAGCTCGAAGCCAATGTCGAGTTTCGATTTGATATGATTCCGCTCTTTGGCGGCTCGCTACATATCAATGGCGCAATCTTTCTGGATGCCGGAAATATTTGGCTGGCCAAGCCTTCAAGTGACTACCCGGGTGGTGAATTTCGGCTCAACCAGGTGGCACCTGATCTTGCCATCAATACTGGCTTTGGCCTGCGGGTAGATATTGCCAGCCTCTTTGTCATTCGGGCGGACTGGGGTATTCCCATCAAAGCTCCCAATTATGCACAGAATGGCGGCTGGGTATTTGACCAGATTCGCCCGGACAGCCGGGATTGGCGGGCCCGGTATCTAATGCCGGTTGTGGCCATTGGTTATCCATTCTAAGGAATAATTGGGTTCCAAAAAATATCTGGAGCCAAGGCCCGTTTTGGTTGTGGCTAATTCGCCGATAACAAGCTGTATAAAGATGCGAACAGACATGGTTTATTAAATTCGCTGTTGCCCTATCCCGCCACCTAAGCCCGAGCCATGAAGCGACTGCTTTTTGTCCTTTACTATATAAGTCTGTTTTTCTCAGCAGCACACGCTCAACAGCGGGTGTATGTCAATGAATACCTCAACATTGGCATAGGTGGAAGGGCATTGGCTATGGGCGGCTCGGTGACCGCCAGCAGCAATGATGTGACTTCTGGTTATTGGAACCCTGCCGGACTGATGCTCGTCCAGCCCGATCTGCAGGTGGGTCTGATGCACGCCGAATATTTTGCTGGCAATTCAAAATATGATTACGCCGGACTAGCTCTGCCACTTAAAGGAAAAGACCGTTGCCTCGGGCTTTCCGCTTTTCGCTTCGCTACCGATGACATAGCCTACACCATTGACTACGTGCAGCCGGATGGCTCTTTCGATGATTCAAAATTGAAATCCATCTCTGCGGGTGATTATGCATTCCTACTATCCTATGCTCAGGCGCTCAAGCCTGGCCATCGCTTGCAGACCCGGGTGGGTGCAAACCTGAAAGTGCTGTATCGCCACATCGGTTCCATGGCCAATGCCTGGGGCGCTGGCTTAGATCTGGGCTTGCAAAGCAGCCTGGGGCGCTGGCGTTTTGGAATCACAGCTAAAGACATTACGACCACAGTAACCGCCTGGAGCTTTCACCTCACAGACCAGGAAAAGGCAGTGTTTGGGCAGACAGGCAATGAGATTCCGGTGAAGTCATATGAGGTGATGACGCCCAGGTTCATCTTCGGGCTTGGCAGATATTTCACCAAACCAACCAGCAAGCTTCAAATACTTGCCGAGCTGAATGCAGACCTGACAACCGATGGCAGAAGGAATACACTCGTGAGCAATGCTGATCTCAGTTTGGACCCACATGCCGGCTT